>NZ_CP133261.1:1621776-1946131 GCF_030931715.1 Tissierella sp. MB52-C2 | reverse complement strand
TTATCTTACAGGGGCAGTTATTCTGTTAATAATCCCTCTGATTTCGTTGGTAAAGCCTGCTATAGGATGTCCGTTATTATATACATCTGTACTAATAGTTCTTATTCTATTATAAACTGTAGGTTCAGATGTTACAGATACATTTTTTATATTTTTATCAGCTACTTTAACTGCAGCTTCTATTCTTTGCTTTAAACTATTACTTATAGTATTAGTAGCATTGGTATTAGCAGCATTGTTACGCAAATCACAACCAACTAGAGCAGTATCTCCATGGATTACTACAGAAGCATCTTTTACTTCTGGTAATTCAGCTACTCTTTTAGCTATTTCAGCTGCTCTACCGGACATATGGGTAACATTGGTATCAGTTACAGTAGTTTGATTTCTTAAGCTATTATAATTCATCGGAGTATTGGCGGATCCATTATTGTATAATCCAGCATTATTTCTTACCATACCATTACTTAGATTATCATTTCTTACCATACCATTACTCAGATTATTATTTCTAACCATACCATCATTTACACTTGTATTTAATCTGTCTCTAGTGTTTAGTCCAGTATTATCCATCCAACGATTATTAACATTACCATTTAATCTAGCCTGTGTAGACATATTTCTATAATTTGTGCCTTTAGTAGTACAACCAGCTACTGCTATTGCTATAACCAAACTTAATCCTAATAATTTGAATTTATTATTTTTCAAATTCATCCACCTCCTGAGAATAGTTTGAGCCATAAATAAATTTTTATTTAGTCTAGTTTTTATCCAATTTGTATTTTCTACCCAAAACTAGATATTCCTGTTTTTAATTATTGAATATATTAACATCTTAGGTAGAGGAAAGGAAAAAATTATGATATAATATATCAAATTACTAGGAGGAGACTATGGAAATTACTTATAATACCAAATTATATTCTTTAATAGGAAATCCAATTTATAAATCTTTATCTCCAATAATACATAATAATATTTTTAAAAATTTAAATGAAAACAGTATATATTTAGCCTTCGATATACTAGAAGACGATTTAAAATCTACAATAGAAGGATTTAAATCCATGAAAATTGGTGGCTTTAATGTAACAATTCCTTATAAAAAGTCTATAATAAAATTTTTAGATGATCTTTCTGTTGATGCAAAAATAATAGGGGCTGTCAATACTATAAAAAATCAAAATGGGAAACTTATAGGATATAATACAGATGGACAAGGATTTTTGCAAACCTTCCATAATCATGATATATCTGTAGAAAATAAAAATGTTTTGATTTTAGGATCGGGTGGTGCTGCTTATGGCATAGCGACTACATTAGCCATGAATGATGTAAGCAATATATATATTGCCAATAGAACTTTAGAAAATGCTGTTATATTAGAAGAAAATATAAAAAAAATAAATAAAAATATTTCTACAAAGATATTTGATTTAAATTTGAATGGTTTATATAAAGAAAATATCCATATTATTATTAATACCACAGCTGTTGGAATGTATCCTTTAGAAAATATGGTACCAGTGGAATTAAATGGATTTTCTAAAAATGCTATAGTTTATGATATAATTTATAAGCCAAAGGAAACTAAATTGATAAAAGAGGCTAAAACTAAAGGAATGACAACTTTTAATGGTATACCTATGCTTTTAAATCAGGCTATACTTAGTCAAAGCATTTGGCATAATGGAGATTTAAAGATTAACACTAGAGATGTACGAGAACTGGAAGGTATTTTAGATACTTATGTAGAATAATAATTTACTGTATAAAAATCTGAAGGGTGATGAAATGGCACAAAAGAGATTAAAACTTGGCGAACTTTTACTATATTCCGGAAAGATAACTGAAGATCAATTGAAAGATGCCTTACGCATACAAAAAAATTCAGGTGAAAAATTAGGAGAAGTCTTAGTAAGGGAAAAATTTATTACAGAAGATGAGATCATAGAAGTATTAGAATTTCAATTGGGAATTCCTCATATAGATTTAGATAAATACCATATAAATAAATCTGTAGTAACTTTGATTCCAGAATCAATAGTAAGGAGATATGAACTTATAGCCATAGATAGAAGAGATAATATACTAATGGTAGCCATGGTAGATCCATTAAATATATTTGCCCTAGATGATGTAAAAATTTTTGTAAAATCGGAAATTCAGCCAGTTATATCCACTAAAGATAGTATTTTAAAAACAATAGACAGATTTTATAGCAAAGAAACTACAAAAAAGGTAGTGGAAGAATTTGAAGAAAACTTTTCACCTATTAATACAGATGATTTAGAAGATCCAGAACTTCTGGAAGTAACTACTGCTCCAATAGTTAAACTTCTAAATTCTTTAATAGACCAGGCAGTAAAGGAAAAAGCAAGTGATATACATATAGAACCCTATGCCAATGATATAAGGGTAAGATTTCGTATAGATGGAGATTTAAGAGAAGTAACTACTTTAAATAAGACTAGTCTTTCAGGAATAGTCACGAGAATAAAGATTATGGGAAAAATGAATATAGCAGAAAAAAGAATACCTCAAGACGGTAGAGTAGAAACTAGAATAAGTGGAAAAGAAATAGATATGAGAATATCTACATTGCCTACAGTATATGGAGAAAAAGTTGTAATTAGGCTTCTTGATAGGACTAGCTTTATGTTTATGAAAAAAGATATAGGTTTTGGTCAGAAGGACTTAGAAGTTTTCGATAATATACTAACTCAACCCTATGGAATGATTTTAGTCACTGGACCTACAGGAAGTGGAAAGACTACTACACTATATACAGTATTACAGGAACTAAATAAAATAGAAAAAAATATAATCACCATAGAAGACCCAGTGGAGTATAAATTAGATGGTATAAATCAGGTACAAGTAAATCAAAAATCAGGTCTTACCTTTGCATCAGGACTTAGGTCTGTTCTTAGGCAGGATCCTGATATAGTAATGGTTGGAGAAATCAGAGATTCAGAAACAGCAGAAATAGCCATTAGGGCAGCTATTACAGGACATCTTGTACTTTCTACATTACATACTAACGATAGTCCATCTACTATTACAAGACTTATAGATATGGGTATAGAGCCATATTTAGTTTCATCTGCAATTATAGGGGTAATATCTCAAAGATTGATTAAATTGCTTTGTCCAAAATGTAAAAAATCATATGAGGCAAGTGATGTAGAAAAAAGAATTTTAGGAATTGATATAGATGAAAAACTAATATTAAATAAAGCTGTAGGATGTAGTTCTTGTAATAATGGATATAAAGAAAGAACAGCAATACATGAACTAATGCCAATAAACGAAGAAATAAGATATTTAATAGATACTAATGCCAATATAGATGAATTAAGAAATAAGGCTATAAAAAAAGGAATGACTACATTGTTACAATCAGCAGCTAATTTAGCAATAAATCACAAGACTTCCTATGAAGAAGTACTAAGAGTAGGATTTACATTGGGATAGGAGAGAATAATATGAATATAGTAGAATTAGTAAATATAGCAATGAAAAAAAATGCATCTGATATCCATATAACAGTTGGGACTCCACCTATTTTAAGGATTAATGGTGAATTATTGACCCTTGAAAGCAAGAAATTAATGCCAGAGGATACTAAGTCCATGGTTTATGAAACTTTAGATGAAAGAACAGTAAAAGAACTGGAAGAAAAGGGAGAGGTAGATACTTCTTTTTCTAGTCCAGGAGTAGGTAGATATAGAATAAATGCATATAAACAAAGAGGCTCCTACGCCATGGCACTAAGGATAATTCCTTTAGAAGTCCCCACTATTGATGAGCTAGGACTTCCTTCTGTAGTCAAAGATTTGGCTAGACTTCCCCGTGGGCTTATTTTAGTTACAGGGCCAACGGGAAGCGGAAAATCAACAACCTTAGCTTCCATGATAAACTTAATCAACAAAGAGAGGAAATGTCATATTTTAACACTGGAGGACCCTATAGAGTATCTCCATAAACACAACCAAAGCATAGTAAATCAAAGAGAAATAGGAATAGACTCCGATTCCTTTGCCAACAGTCTAAGGGCTTCCCTACGCCAAGATCCAGATGTTATATTAGTGGGAGAAATGAGAGATTTAGAGACCATATCCATAGCCCTTACGGCAGCAGAAACAGGACATTTAGTATTGTCCACATTACATACCATAGGTTCTGCTAAGACTATAGATAGGGTAATAGATGTATTTCCCCCTCATCAGCAGCAACAGGTGAGAATACAGTTTGCATCAGTAATCAAAGCCATAGTATCACAACAGTTGCTACCAAAGTCAGATGGTAGTGGAAGAATAGCTGCCTTTGAAGTTATGGTAGCCACCACAGCCATAAGGAATCTAATTAGAGAAGAAAAAATCCATCAAATAGATACAGCAATTCAAACAGGAGGAAAGTTTCAAATGCAAACTATGGACAATTCCTTACTAGATCTATATAAGAAAGGATTAATAACGAAAGAAACAATTTTAACTCAAGCTATTAACCAAGATAATATAAAAAAATATATTATTTAGGATGTGTTCTTTATGATATATAAATATAAAGCAGTATCTCAAACTGGCGAAACCATAGAAGGATTTTTTGAAGGAGAAGAAGAATCTGATGTATTAGCCATGATAAAGGGTAATAATTATATTCCGATATCTATTGAAAGAGATATAGAATCAGATGCTAAAATAGATTTATTTTCTAAAAAAGTTAAGAAAAAAGATTTAGCAGTATTTTGCCGACAATTTTACACCATGCTAGATGCAGGAATAGGTATAGTAAAATGTTTAGAAATATTAGAGAAACAATCTCAAAATAAAGCCCTAATTAAGGCTTTAAGCGGTGTCTATGAAAGTGTACAAAAAGGATTTACATTATCAGAAAGCATGAGAAAACATAAAAAAGTATTTCCTGGTCTCCTTATAAATATGGTTCAAGCAGGGGAAGTAAGTGGAAACTTAGATACTATAATGGAAAGAATGGCAGTTCATTTTGAAAAGGAAAACAAATTGGAAAACAAAATTAAATCAGCCATGATATATCCAATAATTCTTAGTATAGTGTCCATAGGTGTAGTTATATTTTTACTTATAGCAGTAATGCCTACATTTATTGGAATGTTTGAAAGTAGTGGGCAGGCCCTGCCATTACCTACACAAATACTACTAAATATAAGCAATTGGCTAACAGAGTTTTGGTATTTATTCTTAGGAGGAGTAATTTTAGCTGTGGCTGGGCTCATATTATATAAAGAAACACCATCTGGAAGAATAACATTGGATACTATAAAATTAAAGATACCAGTAGTAAAGGATACTAATGTAAAGATAATAACATCAAGATTTACAAGAACATTATCAACACTTATGTCTAGTGGTATACCACTATTGGAGTCCATAGAAGTGGTAGGTAGAGTAGTGGGAAATAAAGTAGTAGAAAATAGACTGGAAAAATCCATGGAAGATATAAGAAAAGGAGCGACTTTATCAAATGCAGTATCAGAAACAAGAATATTTCCACCAATGGTTGATTCAATGATAAAAGTAGGTGAAGAATCAGGAGCATTAGACGATATATTATATAAGACAGCAGACTTCTATGACGATGAAGTAGAAGTAGCTTTACAAAGACTGACAACACTAATGGAGCCAATAATGTTAATAGTCATGGCTCTAATAATAGGATTTATAGTAATAGCAATGGCAATACCAATGTTTGATATGGTAAATACAATCTAAAATTTGACAATTAAAAACATAATGTAACAGGAAATAAATAAATTAAATTAATTTAGCGAAATTCCTGTATTTCCAGGGCAAAGCTAGGGAAACCTAGTGACGCAAAGCCTGAGTCTAAAATTATCTAAGGATAAAAATGATCGTTCGGCTGCATAAATAGTTGTATTATTTATGCAGTTTTTTTGTATAAAAAAGCTAAAAACTCAATTTTCAGACACTTTAAAGGTGGTGATTTAAAAAGGAGATAATTATAATTATATGAAGTTTTAGCAAAAAAATTAAGGGGGGAAAGAAATGTTAAAATGGTTTAATGAAAAAATGAAGAAAAGAAAAGGATTTACTTTGGTGGAATTAGTAGTAGTTATTGCAATATTGGGGATTTTAGCGGGAATTGCTGTGCCTAAGCTATCTGGCTCAAGAAATAGTGCAAAGGTATCAGCACATAATGCCAATGTAAGGATATTGAAGAGTACAGCAACAATGTATTTAGCTGATTATCCTGATGCTCATGACTCTACAAATGATACAGAAATAACAGCTGAGGAGAATTTTAAAAAATATTTCGATAAAGAAGAAACACCTAAAACTTTTGATAATAAAGAGTTTAAAGTGTCCATAACTAAAGAGGGAGATATAAAGGTAGAACCAGGTGAAGTGGGAATTAAAGATGGAGAAATCAAAGTAGTAGAAGAAGTAAAAGAAGATTAAATAACATCAACAAAAGGAGCAGTACAAATGACTATACTAATTTCCCTATACGGATTATTAATAGGTTCATTTTTAAATGTATGTATATATAGGATACCAAGGGATGAGAATATTGCCTATCCAGCATCCCATTGTCCAAATTGTAATACAAATCTAAAATGGTATGATCTAATACCAGTACTTAGCTTTATACATCATAAGGGGAAATGTGGGTACTGTAGGGAGAAAATCTCCCTTCAGTACCCAATAGTTGAACTACTCAATTCTATTATCTATTTATTCATCTATAAGAAATATGGGTTAACACTAGAATTTTTCTTTTATGCAATTATTTTTTCTATACTTATTACAATAACTTTAATAGATCTAAAGGAAATGATTATTCCAGATATATTAGTAGTTTTAATTTTAGGAATTACTACTATCTATAAAGTACTTTCATACATATTATATAATAAACCACCACAGCTATTAAATAGTATAGGAGGCCTAGTTTTATCTGCTTTATTATTTATACTAATTATTTTAGTTTCACAAGGTGGAATGGGTGTAGGAGATGCTACTCTAATTGGCTCCCTAGGATTTATATTAGGAATTAAGGGGATATTCTTAACTATATTTCTATCCTTTATATTAGGTGCAATTATATCAGTATTTCTACTAATTACGAAAATCAAAGGAAGAAGGGACCCTATTCCCTTTGGACCTTTCATTGTAGGGGCATTTTTTATAGTGGTATTTTGGAAAGAACAGTTGATTAGCTGGTATATAAGTCTGTTTTTCTACTAAATTATACAAATCAGCAAATTATATTTCATAATCAAACTTGGGAGTTGATTAAGATGAAGTTTAAAAATAGAAGAGGTCTGGCTTTAGTAAATACATTAATTATATTTGCTGTATTAATGATATTTGGGACAGTTGCTTTAGGACTTATGTCAAATGAGAATAAGGTGTCATTACACCACCAATATAAAACCTCAGCATATTATATAGCAAGGTCAGGGGTGGAGGCTGTTGAGGCAGCAATACTTACAATGGATGAAGAAGAAGCCAAGAAACTAAATGAAAAGCTTGAAAATAATAATAGAGTTGATGTTGAAGAAATAGTAATTGGAGAAGGTAAGGCTAAAGTAATATTATTTCAAGATAATGGTAATATGATTATTGAATCTGTAGGTGAGATAAATAAAGTTACAGAAAAAATCTCTAAAGAGATGTATATTGAAAAACATGAAGAAAATAAAACTGTAGATATAGATATGGCAATATTTGCAGATGTTTATATGAAGTTTGAGAATAATACACAAAATAATGTCATAGGAGATATAGGTACTAATTCATCAAGTGAAAATGCCATTGAATTCACATCTGGATTTAATGATCAATTGATAATAAATATTCCCATTGGATCCGACAGTACTGAAGTAATAAATAAGCCTGATTGGGATAAAAAGGAGCCTAAAGTGGAATATATTGAGAAAAGGATATACTCTTTGCCTAGTTTTTTTGAATATCCAGCAAATTTACCTCACAAGGGCGTTATTCTAACAAATAGTATTAATACTAATCCAATAATCGATACAAGTGCATATTATGACAGCCTTATTATAGAATCAAATCGCTCTGCAACAATAGATACTACTAAAGGTGATATTGTATTAAGAATAAAAGATTTTGATGTTCAACAAGGACATATAAAAGTGTTAGGTACCGGGAAGATAAAATTATTTATAGAGAATTATAAAAGTTTAAAAGGTGGATTTAATCTAGGTGGAAATCCTAATAAAGTTGAAATATATTATAATGGAAAGGAAAATTTAAACATTACAGATGAAACCAAGATTTTTGGATCATTATATGTAAAGCAGGCAGATATAAATATAAGGGGAAGAGGAGCTGTTAACGGTAATTTAATATCCGGTGGAAATAATATAACCATAAGTGGAGGTAGTTATGTTCATAATGGAGTAATTTATGCTCCGGAAGCTGATATTAAATTCTTAGGAAGTGGCAATGTAAAGGGAGGAGTAGTAGGTAAAAATGTAACTCTATCTGGAGGTGCATCTGTAGAGTATGATCCTGCTTATGTTAATAATATTCAAATAGGAGGAGAAACATCAAATTCATCTTCGATTGTTTTCAAACCAAGCCATTATAAATAAAGGTGATAATATGAAAAATAATAAAGGTCTTACATTAATAGAGATAATTATTACAATAGCTATCATTTCAATTATGTCCATTGGGATATTAAGTATTTTTAATATTAGTAGTATGAATATATCTAAATCAGGTGAAAGAACGAAAAGAGTTTTAAAAGTTAAGGAAAAAGTAGATGAAGAAATAATAAGAAGCAAAGAAGATACAGCTAATAAAGATAAAGTTAAAGTTACAATAAAAGAGATTATTAAGGACAAAGAGGTAGATGGAAAGATAATAGAAGTTAAAGATGATGATATAAAAAAATCAAATGAGAAAAGCTTTAATATTAAAATAACTACCTTTGTTCCAAAAAAATTGATTCTAGATCACCATAAAGAGGTGGCACGATGAAAAACAATAAAGGGCTTACATTAATAGAATTAATTATTACAATAGCAATTATGGCTATTGTTTTACAGATGATATATTCAATATTATTTGTGGGAAATAAATCATTTAATCTTGGAAAGAATAAGGGGTTTATTCAAAAAGACGCAAGAATAGTATCAGAGTTAATTACTAAGGAACTTAGAACGGCAAAGGAAATAAGGTTCAATGAAAAAACAATAAAAGAAGAACATTTTTCTCTTGAAGCAAATAATGGGAGTTTGATAAAGAAGACTTACAATGACAGCGGAATAGAAAATGAAGATAAAAGACAGACTCTATTTACAAATTCTTTAAGAGGAATAGAATTTAATCCTAAAGATACAAATCCCAATGGCATAATCAATATAACAATAGAAATAGAGGAAGAAACAAATAAAAATAGTGAAACATACAGTATAAATTTTAATATTCTATTGGAGAATATACCTACCTATAGAGAAAATAATATTCAAAACAAGATTTATTACTCAAAATATAACTAAAAGTCTTTTCACGAAGAAATTAAGGAGGTAATACTATTGAAGTTACCTAGAGTCCCCAAGAGAACCTTATCTATAGATTTTGGTTCTAGGGAGATTAAAGTCCTAGAAGGAAAATATGCAAGGGATAATATACGAATATTAAAATCCATTACAATACAAGTAGAACCTCATTTTTATCTAGATGGAGAAATATTAGATAAAGATATATTATCCACAATTATAAAAGAGGAATTAAAGGAAAATAATATATCTACTGGTATTGTCTATGGTATTATAAATAGTTCAAAGATAATCACTAGAGAAATAATTATTCCAAAGGTTTCTCAAAATGAAATCAAATCTGTTGTTAATTATCAAGTAGAAGACTATCTTCCAGTTAATGTAGAGGATTATGTGGTTCAGTATTTAAATCTAGGAAATATAATTGAGGGAGAGATTGAAAGGATAAAGATTCTTCTATTTGCCATGCCAAAGGATATGGTTATTAGCCATTTGAATTTATTGAGAGATTGTGGACTCAAACCAGAGATTTTAGATTATCAAGGCAATGCCATATCAAAGCTATTAAGTTTTAATGGTAAAGTAAATGAGGATTATAATACTAGGGATTTGTCCATAGCTTCAGTAGATATAGGCTATAGTAACTCTAAACTTACCATAGTGAAAAATGGGAAAATAGAAGTAACAAGAGTTATCGATACTGGGGGTAAAGTATTATATGACAATATAATGTCCTTCTTTGATTATTCCATAGAGGAGATAGAAGAAAAATTAATGGATATAGAGGATTTAAATCATTATCAGGATGAGTTCTCAGATAAGTCCAGATTTTCAAATATTGTAAGGACAACCCTAAATGATATTTGTGAAAAGTTAGAAATTGTATTTAGATACTATAATACTAGGGAGACTGGAAATATGGTAAATTATATTTTACTTCAAGGGGGATATTCAAATATTAATGGAGCAGATAACGTATTTTCAACCTATTTTAATATTCCTAGTATGCAGCTATCTACTTTAGATAAGATTAAGTGGGATGGAGATTTGTCGAAATATGCCAATGTCATTGGTGGATTAATTAGGAGTGATGAGGTGTAATATGAGAGATTTAAACTTTTTTGAAACTTATATAGAAAAAAGAGAATTTAATTTAGATAAAAAGCTTATATATTTTTCTTTACTAAGTTTTTTTCTCTTATATCTAGTTGGTTATACAATTTATAATTCAATAATAATTAGAGAAGAAGCTAAAATGGTCAATAGCCTTAGGCTTACAGCAGAAAATCCTGACACCTTAAAAAAAGTGGATAAGATTAAGGGGAGGGAAATCGAAGTAAATGAGTTTAAAGAATCTGTTGATAAGATTAAAATATTAGATAAAATAATTGAGGAAAGAGATAAGATTGATGAAGTTCTTTTAGACAAGATTAACGATAATATGCCAGAGGATTTGTTTCTTACTTCTCTTAGTATTCAAGATGGAGAAATTTATATAGTTGGTATATCTAAGGATAAATGGTCAATAGCAGAGTTTCAAAAAGGATTGGAGTCTTTAGAGGATTATGAGGAGATATTTGTGTCCAATATTTCTCTACAAAATGATTATTATAATTTTAGTCTGAATATTACATTAAGGGGTGTAGATGAAGGTGCAAAAAACATGGAAGAAGAAGTTGGAAACTAGAAAACTGACTAAAAATGAAAAATTTCTATTGAGCATTTTAGGTATCATTCTAGTGGTCTGGGGAAGTTATAGATTTATCATTGCACCTCAAGCTCATAAGTTATCAACCCTTAATGCACAAAAGCTAGAGTATCAAGAGAAGATAGATGAGATCAATTTCATTCTTAGAAAGGAAGAGACTATTAATAAGGAGTGGGATATATTACATAAAGAAAAAGAAGATATTATATCTAGGTATTTTCCAAAACTAGATCAGGCACAGATAATTTATTTATTAAATGATTTAGTAGAAAAAGATAGTATATCTGCTGTAGACATGAACTTTAATAGGCCAAGCTATGAGGATATTGGAGATTTTCAAGTGAAGAATATGGATATATCTGTTCCATATAAGGGGGATTATACTGGAGTTGTAGATATTATAAGGGCATTAAAAAATAGTCCTAGAAAGATATTATTAGATAGTCTAACTATTGACAGAGATAATGAAGGTAAATTAAATGGAAATATATCTTTAAGGGTATATAGTTTAGATGGAATTGCTGATACAGATAATGACATAGTATATATAGATACTGAAAAATTGGAACAAAAAATTACTCCTTTTTTACCTTACAAAGATTATACTGATAGTATTATAGAAACTGGTACTCCATCAGAGGATATAGTAAAAATAAAAGAAGTCAATCCTTACATCGAAGAAACTCTATTGGATTTTGAAAATAGAAATACGTTTTTCTTGCCTTCTCAAGATTTAGTTAAAGGAAATGTGGGGCAATCTACTAAATCAAAATCTAAGAAATATTCCTTAAGGTTTGAATATAATATTGTGGCAGTGGAGGAAGAAAATCGTGGATTTATAGATATTACTAGAAGTAATATAAATCTAAAATATCCTCCAAATAGTATTGGATTATGGTTATATTCCTATGATTATTCACCTGCTACCATAGGTCTAAACTTTAAGGGGCAAATGGGAGAGGATATTTTAATACCTATTTCTGAGGGAATAAGTTGGACTGGATGGAAGTATATAGAAACTACTCCTCCAGAGGATATAAGTTTATATCCATTGAAACTAGAGAAAATATATCTTGAAATACCTAAAAACAGAGAAGATTATGGTGTGATTTTAATTGATAAACTACAGGCTCTTTATGAAAGAAATATAGATGAAGATGGTAAAGATGTAAGTATAGGAAATTATACATTCCATGTAGTAAAGGAAGGAGATACAATAGATAAAATAAGTAATTTGTATTACGGAAACACTAAATATAAAAATGAAATACTAAAGCTAAATGAATTAAAAGCAAGTGATGAATTACCCATTGGAAAAGTTCTTGTGCTAAAAAAGAGATAAGAAGGTGAAATTATGAGAAGATATAGCTTGTTAAGCTGGATATTAGTATTTGTTATATTATTTAGTTCTATAAATGTATTTGCGGATACTAATTCTACCAAAGAAACTGATAAAGTATTTCAAGAAGGTTTTAAAAGAGGAGAGATTGCTGGTAGAAATCAAGCACTGAAAAACAATATAGATAATAAATTTCCCCCCTATAATGAGATTAAACCTACTAGATATGATGTAAAGGTAGAAAATAGTGATTATTTAAAGGATAAAGAAGAATCAGTAGTAGATAGTTTTATAAATGGATATTTAGAAGGCTATGAGAAGGGATATAAAGAAAATATAAAATCAAATGATAAGGATACTACAACAATTTATGGTTCGGAAGATTTTGGTACTGTAATGGGTAGAATAGATGGATATATTGCATATCAATTGGGAAATAGGAATAATTGGGAAAGATATATTCCTAGTGATAGGGAATTAATTAATATGTTTGAGCTTGATAGAGAATCTAGAGAACATAGAAATAGTTTTATAGATGACTTTAGAAAATCTTATAGAATATCTTTTGAAGCTGCATTTCAGGTGGCTAAATTAGGAGAGAGAGATTATTCATATGAGGAAGGTCTAAAAGATGGAGATGAATATGCTAGAAATTTGGCTGCTTTAAATGGTAGGAAAGATCACTTACTAGGTCTTAGGAATGATTATAAGAGAAATATGCCTTCTAATAAAGAAATAATAAATATGTTTAATCTAAATAAGGAATCCAATGAATATAGGGATGCTTTTTTGGCAGGATTTGAATTTGGACGAAGTACTTCTGGAGGTAAAACTGAAGGTGGATATATGCTTTACTATAACGATGCTTATAGAAAAGCCAATAGAGAAACTACAGAAACACCTGACTTAAATGGTGAAGAAGGTGGAAGAACTATAGGCAAAATGAAGGGCGAATATGCGGCAATTATGGATATTACCATGAGCAAGGCTAATTTGTGGAGCAGTCACAAGGTAAATGATGAAATTATTATAAATGAATATGGACTTAAATTCCAATCTGAAAATTATAGATTAGCTTTTATAATTGGATATTGGGATGAATTTATGAAATCATATAACGAAACTTATAAGAAACTTCAACAGGATAGCAATAGAGTAAAGACCCATACTGAAAAGATCTCAATTGATGGTAAGGATAATATTGGTATACAAGATGATGATAAATTTTTAGTAGATATTGAGGCTGGAACTTATTACAATGACGTTATTGTAACCATAGATGGTATTCCAACAACCTATGTAAATCCCAACTCTACAAGACATACACAAGCTTCTGGAGTTTATGGACTAAAGGTTATGAATCTAGCAGGTACATTTGATAAAAATAAAAAGATTACTGTTAAATTTAAATCCTATGGCAACGATGTGAAATATGGTATATACAAATATCATTATAATAAATGGGTTTATATACCATCAAAACAGGAAGGAGACTACTTAGTTTCAGATATAAACTTAAATAATATAGATCTAACTGGAAATATTTATGCTGTAAGAGTTGATAATGAACTGCCAATATTTCATGAATCTAGAGGACATTGGGCGAGAGATGAAATCAATACTTATGTTAAGAGAGAAATTATATATGGATACCCTGATAAATCTTTTAGGCCAGATAAAGAGATTTCAAGAGGAGAGTTTGTAACTATGCTAAGTAGATTATATGATTGGTATCCCCCATATGACTCTACAAATGTTATTAAGTTTAAAGACTATAAAGAATTTGGCTATGCAGAAAAGTCTATATCCTATGCAACTTATTATAAAATAGTAAACGGATATATTGATAATACTTTTAAACCACATGATCCAATTACTTATAGAGAGGTTGAGATTATAATGTCAAGGGTATTAAATAATAAGGATTTCAAATGGGACTATTTTGCTAATAAAATGATATATGAGAAAAAAGTTCGCTCAAGGAGTAAAGATAGTATGAATAATAAAATAACTAGAGCAGAATTCACATTCTTGCTATATCAATTAAATGAGTGGCAATATTAATAATAAAAAATATAACAGCAAATATGGATATACACTAGTGGAATTACTAGTTGTATTGGCCATATTTGCCGTTGTTTTATCTATAGGGATACCTAGTATGAAGGTTATATTTAATACAAGTGAGAAAAAAGAGCTTATGAAGTTTAAAAGAGATATTAATTTTGCTAGAAATAGTGCAATTGTGGAAAATTGCATATATACTCTGATACTGGATATTGAAAGAAATGGCTATATAATAAGGAAGGAAAATAAGACTATAAAAAATATTAAGTTCTCCAATGGAATAATACTTAAATCTAGTAATTTGGGAGGTTCTGTTTACTTCACCTCCACTGGAGCTCCAAGTAAAGCAGGGACTATTTTACTTTCAAATAGAAAAGAACAAAAGATTGATATTACCATTAATGTAGCCACTGGGAAAGTAAATCTCTATATTAATGGTAAATAAAAAGGAGTAACATTATGAAAAGAAAGGGGTTTACCTTAATAGAAGTCATAATGGGATTATTTTTATTAGGCTTAATTGCTGCTACTATCTTACCTAAAATTAATATTTCTCATCTTAGACTAAGTAACCAAAATATAAAGATGGAAATGATTCACATGGGAGAGATGGTCATTGAACGAATAAAAGCCTTTAAGGAGGACAGTTCAGAACCAATATCTATATATAATGTAAAAATCGAGGATTTAATAGAAGAATTTAAAAAAGATAAAATTGTAGAAATAATTTTACCAAAAGATAAAAATAGTGAGAAATATTCCTTAAAAATAATCAAAGATGAAAAATTCGATAATTTATGGCTTCTATCGGTTTATGTATATCATAATAAAGAGGGGAAGGTTTTAGATTATGTTGAATTTAAGGGGTATATGCCGAAAAAATAAAGGTTTTACCTTAATAGAATTAATTTTAGCCTTATTTATTTCGTCTATAATTATAATTCCTATTTTTAGTATTCTAGATTTTTCTATTAAGTCCTGTGCTAAAGGTGATGAAAAAGACCAATTAATGATGAATGGAAGATATGCTATTGAGTATATTAAAGATGAGATAAAGACTGCTGACAAGATTATTGTTTCTGATAAAATAGAGTGGATAAATAAAAAATTTCCCAATAATATGGGATTTGTTATTTTAAAAATCCGTGAAGAGAATACTTTTGACAAATATACATATGTACTATATCACCAAAAGAACGATAATATAGTAAGGATATCCTATAATTTAGCAAATAACAAATATCCTGAACCAAACTTTGCCCATGGGAATAATAATCTTTGTGAGTTTTTAGATAGTATTAGTAATACTAAAATTGACATAGAAAACTCTATAATCTATTTAGAATTAGACTTTAAGCATGATAGGGGAGAAAAATTGAAAATAAAATCTGATATTTATATCAGATGCCCCATAGAATGTTAGTAATGAGAGGAAATACGAATAAACGAAGGGGGTTTATATCTATTATTGCTTTAATTATAATGTCTGTACTTATGATTATGATATTATACTTTGAAAGTACTACTAGATATGAATATCTTATTCTAAATTCAACAAAAAACAATATTCAAGCTTATTATTTATCAGAAGGGAAAATACATATGGTGCTTAATGAAGATAAATATTATAAAGAACAGTTGCTGCCTATGATTTTTAAGTATTTTAGAAGTTTTCCTATTACAACTCCTCTAACTTATATTAAAATATCAAAGGAAGATTTAATCCTTGGAGATAATAAATCTACTGTTAAAGTAGATATGATAGACAATGATAATAGAAAACAGCTTAAACTTATTTCAGAAAGTGATTTTAATGGTCTGAAAAGCACTACAACTTCTTACTTAAATATAGTAAATGAACTATTTGATTTGGAGATACCTGTTTTAGATAGAATTTTAATAGATGATTTCCATGGAGAAGATTTAGAAAATCTATTGATAGATATAGGAAAAAATATTAATATAAATGATAATAGACCCAGCACTATATATGGAGTAGATTTATCAAATTTTAATAATATTATTTTAGAGAAGATAGATAATAATATTTTTCAGGTATCTTCTTTTAGAGAAAATATGACAGAACCATATGTTGAAAGATTTACTAATAAATCTATAATTATGATATTAAGACATGCAAAGGAAGAATCGGTAAATCTTTTGATTCAAAACACTAATGGAAATAAAGGCACCATAAGTCTTTCAGGAGTTATATATGTAGAAGGAGATATAACCATATCTAGTGATTTTGAATTTAAAGGAGTAATAATAGTAAAAAATGGAGAAATAAAGGTTGATCCTATTATAAAACCTAAAATAAAGGGAATAATGATTACTGATAACTTAGCTAATCATAATTTTATAGAAAATATGGATATAGTTTATAATAGGGAAAATATTTATAAATATGGGACTTATGTACCTGGTTTTTTAGATCCAAATATAATTATAATAAAGGGTAATTAGCTAAGGAGGTAATAAAATGAAACTTCACAACTTAATGGAAGATGAAGTATTAAATGTTATAGAAAAGATGGGAGACGATATACCTGATATATGCTATTGTGATAAGTGTAAGTTAGATATGGCTGCAATTGCATTAAATAATTTAAAACCAAAATATGTTGTTACCCATATAGGATATGTATATGCTAAGGCAAATAATTTTAATTCTCAGTTTAATACAGATATACTAACTACAGTAACAAAAGCAATTGAAATTGTAGGGAAAAACCCTCAACATACATAGGTGATTCCTTTGAGAAACATTATATTAATTGGTATGAGTGGTTCGGGAAAAACAACAGTAGGAAAAAGTTTATCTATGAAATTGGGAATGGAATTTTTAGATACTGATATTTTTATTGAGAAAAAAGAAAAATTGAAAATCGAAGATATTTTTTCTTTATATGGAGAAGAATATTTTAGAAGATTAGAGTCTAATACCATAGATGAATTATATGAAAGAGAAAATATAATAATATCTACAGGTGGAGGTATGGTATTAAATAATAATATAATTAAATTAAGGGAGAATGGAATAATAATACTTTTAGAGTCTTCAATAGATAACATAATCAATAATATAAAAAAATCTACCACAGTTAGACCTTTATTAAACAGCCAAGAAGATATTTATGAAAGAGTAAATAACTTATATGAAAATAGAAAAGAGATTTATAAATCTCTTGCAGATTTCACAATTTGTGTAGATAATAAATCAATAGATTTAATTATCTATGAAATATCGGAAAGATGTGTTAAAATTAACTCTTGAGGTAAATAATAGAGGCTGATATAATAAGATGGAAAGTAGAGGAGATTTCTAATGAAAGTACTTATTATCCATGGTCCAAATTTAAATCTTTTAGAAAAAAGAAATAACTCTATATATGGGGAAAAAACTTTGGAAGAAATTAATAATCTTATTAAAGATAAGGCTGCCCGTTTAGATATGGAAGTTGAAATATTTCAATCAAACCATGAAGGACAGATTGTGGACAAAATCCAGGATATCCTAAATAAGGACTATAAAGGACTTATTATTAATCCAGCTGCCTTTACACATTATAGTATAGCTATTAGAGATGCCATAGAAATCTTAGATATACCTGTTATAGAAGTTCATTTATCTAATATTTATAAAAGAGAAAGTTTTAGAAAAGAATCTGTAATTGTACCTGTATGTACGGGGCAAATTTCAGGTCTAGGATATAATGGTTATTTAGTAGCTATAGATGCTTTAAAATTATTGAATAAGTAAATTGAAGGAGGGTAAAAATATGATATCAGCAGGTGATTTTAGAAAAGGTGTTACATTTGAAATGGATGGAGATGTCTTTCAAATAGTTGATTTCCAACACGTTAAACCTGGAAAAGGAGCAGCTTTTGTTAGGACAAAGATAAGATCTGTAATGTCTGGCGGAACTAAAGATGTTACTTTTAATCCAACAGAAAAGTTTCCAAAGGCTCAAATTGAAACTAAGGAGATGCAATACTTATATAATGATGGTGAATTATTTTACTTTATGGATACTGACACCTATGAACAACTTCCATTAGACAAGGAAGCTGTAGAAGATGCAATGGTATACTTAAAAGAAAATGACAATGCTACGATTAGATTTTTCCATGGTAAAGCTTTTGAGGTATTACCACCAAACTTTGTTGAATTAGAAGTTACTTCTACTGAGCCAGGTGTAAAAGGAGATACTGCTTCAGGTGCAACTAAGCCAGCTACTGTTGAGACTGGTGCAACTATACAAGTTCCTTTATTTGTAAATATAGGAGACATAGTAAAGATAGATACTAGAACTGGTGATTATTTATCAAGGAAATAGGCAATAATGTTTTAAAATATATAAATTACGGAGGGATAAAAAAATGGATTATTTAATTCAAAAAGTATCTTATTTAAGAGGTTTAGCTGATGGTCTAGGTATTGATGAAAGCTCTAAAGAAGGAAAACTACTTCTTCATATAGTAGATACATTAGAAGAGTTTGCAGATGTACTAGATGAGACTATTGAAAATCAAGAGGATTTAGAAGAATATGTAACATTCATAGATGAAGATTTAGCAGATGTTGAAGATGATATCTATGGCGAAGACGATGAAGATGATGATTACTATTATGATGACGATGAGTTTGATTTTGATGATTTTTGTGAAGATGATGATTGTTGTTGTCATTGTGATGGAGAAATCGAGGAAGAATAATAAAAATAAAAAAGGTCCTAAAGCTAAAAAAGCTTTAGGACTTTTTTATTTTTGTCATATATGGTTTGTACCATCATAGAATTGATATAAGGGAGGGACAGGTTGTGTTAAATAATTCAAAAATATATGACTCTGTAATTGAAAACTTAAGTGATGAATTAAATGAAATCCTGATGAAAATACCCCATAGCCATAAATTAAGGACAGAGGAAATAAGAATGAGAAATGGCAGACCATTAAGTATTTCATCTGGGGGAAAAGATTTTTTTGTAGCTATAAATGGCAGTTTGACCTCTATTCCATCTAATGCTGTAATAGTTAATCAAAAGCATATTATAGACACCTTCCAGATTATAAGCAATTATTCTGTATACGCATATACGGAGGAAATAAAAAATGGTTATATAACCATTAGAGGAGGCCATAGAGTTGGAATTGGCGGAAAAATTGTTTATGGACTAAATGGAGTTGAAAATATAAAAAATATTTCATCCTTAAATATAAGAATAGGTAGAGAAGTCCTTGGAGTTTCAGATAATGTACTTCCATATATAACTAAAGATTCTAATAACTTTTATAATACTTTAATTATATCTCCACCACAATGTGGTAAGACAACCCTACTAAGAGATATAGTTAGAAATTTAAGTAATGGAGTAGTGGGAAATTCTAAAGGGTTTAAAGTAAGTCTTGTAGATGAAAGATCAGAGTTAGCAGGAATGTATAATGGAATAGCTCAAAAAGATGTAGGGATTAGGACAGATATATTAGATGGATGCTTAAAATCAGACGGTATTATAATGGCTATAAGGGCCTTATCGCCAGATATAATAGCCGTTGATGAAATAGGTGGCAAGAAGGATGTAGAGGCAATACATGAAGCATTAAGGGCAGGAATAAAGCTTATGGCCACTGTCCATGGAGGAACCTTAGAAGAAGTAAGGAATAAATCTAGTATGAGGGAATTATTTAGGGAAAATATATTTGAACGGTTCATTATACTTGATAGATCTGAAGGTGTTGGAACTATAAAGGAGCTAATAGATGGATATAGTTACAAACCTATTCTTTTTAGAGAGGGTGATTTAAATGGGAGTGCTTAAATTAACATTATTATTATTGGTATTTCTAACTTGTAGTACCATAGGATATCTCTATGGAAAGAGTTTCTCATCGAGACTGGAAAATCTAATAACTTTAGAACAATGTATTAAGATTTTGGAAACTGAGGTGGTATATGGATTGACTCCACTTCCAGAGGCTTTATCCAATGTTCACAGAAAGGGAAAAGAAAAGGTGTCTTATATATTTGAAGAAATTAAAGAAGATTTAGTTAATAACAAGAGAGGAGGAGTATATGATAGCTTTTTATCTGTTGAAGGCAATTTATATAATAATCTTAATTTTAAGAAGGAGGATGTTGAAACCTTTCTATCTTTAGGTAGAGTTTTGGGAACATCTGATAGGGTTGATCAACAGAAAAACTTTATATTAGTATCAAACCAAATATCTGCCCAAATATTTGAGGCAAGGGAAGAAAGAAATAAAAATGCAAAATTATATAGAAATCTAGGAGTTATAACTGGTGTAGCAATAATAATTTTACTGATATAGAGGAGGATAGTTATGGATGTGGATTTAATTTTTAAAATAGCAGGATTGGGGATTTTAGTGGCCATAATACATACTTTACTTGATAAGTTCGGTAAAGAAGAATATGCATATATTGTAACCTTAGTAGGGTTAGTATTTGCCTTTGGTACGGTGGTCAATTTAGTCAGTAAACTTTTTGATAATTTAAAGATATTATTTAGATTATAGTAAGGAGAATTACTATGGATATTTTAAAGGTAGTTGGTATTGGAATAGTATCTACTATTGCAATAGTAATATTAAAGAATGCAAAGTCAGAATTTGCCCTATATATAAGCTTAATAACTGGTGTAATTATATTTACTATGATCTTAGGTGAACTATCCTACGTAATAGAAACTCTAAACACCTTAGCTAGAAGGGTAAATATAGAATTTGCATATTTTTCTACAATTCTTAGAATAATTGGAATGGCATATATAGTAGAGTTTGGAGCACAGATTTCTAGAGATGCAGGAGAAGAAGGTATAGCCATGAAGATAGAATTAGGTGGCAAAGTAATGATTATGGTTTTGGCCATACCAATTCTCCTGGCGCTGATGGAATTGATTATAAAAATACTTCCTTAAAAGGTGAAACTTATGAAAAAAATTTATATTTTATTTATTATATATTTGATAATGTTTGGAAGCAATGTATATGCAGAGGATTTAGATTTATTTATTATGGATGAGCAAATAGATGCTTTAAATATCGGTGACCTAGAAAAGATAGTAGAAGATACAATAATAGAAAATGAAATATTACCACAATTCAATACAAGGGAATTTCTACTAAATTTAGTAAAAGGAGATGTATCATTAAGCTTTAAAGATATTGGAAAAAGTCTTTATCAAATATTTTTTAAAGAATTGAGGACTTCCTTAATATTATTAGCTAAAATCTTAGTCATTACCCTTATCTCTTCAATTCTTACAAACCTTCAGTCTACCTTTGAAAATGCTTCTGTCGCCGAGCTAGCTAATTATATATCTTATGTCTTAATAGCAATTTTAGTAATAAGCAGTTTTAATCAGATAATGGATTTGGCCAAGAGTACTATTGATAAGATGGTTGGATTTATGCAAGCTATTCTTCCAGTATTACTTACATTACTTACGGCTGCTTCTGGACCTAATACAAAGATACTTTTTCATCCTATGATAGTGATGACGGTGAACTTTATTGGTATTTTAATAAAGACTATAATTCTGCCTCTAATATTCTTTTCATTCATCATAAGCATAATAAGTAATATATCTAGTAGGGCAGAATTTAGTAAATTATCTGAACTAGGTAGACAAGTAATCACTTTAATAATAACTGGTGCCTTAACTTTATTTATAGGAATGATTACTATATATGGATTAGGCACTAAGATAGATGGAATAACCATAAGGACAGCGAAGTTCGCCATAGATAAATTTATCCCCATAGTAGGAGGATTTTTATCAGATGCTGTTGACGCAGTAGTAGGCTGTTCTGCGATTCTTAAAAATGGACTTGGATTTATTGGACTTTTAGTTCTATTGTTTATATGTATATTGCCTGTAATTAAGATCATAGTGCTTTTATTTACTTACAAAATAATTACAGTTGTTATACAGCCCATTAGTTCACCAAATTTAGTTGAGTTTTTCAACCAAGTAGGAAAGTCTCTACTACTTCTTTTAATTAGTTTAATTTCTACAGGAACAATGTTTTTTATTACTATAACTATTATCGTTGAAGCAGGCAATAGTTTACTAATGTTAAGGTAGGTGAAGGGATGAATGTTATAAGTTTTTTATCCTCTTGGCTAAAGGATATTGTAATACTTTTTATACTTATTTCAATCGCAGAACTTGTAATGCCTAAGGGGAATATGAAAAAGTATGTCAATATGGTAATAGGCTTACTCATTATATTTACCATAGTCAGCCCTTTTGCAAAGTTAATTAAAATGGATTTCAATTTAGATAAGGCAGTATTTAATTATTCACGATCAAGTAATTCACAGGGAGAGTCTAAAAATAACTTCTATGCTGAACAAGAAAAGCAAATAGAAAAGGTGTATAAAGAAAAATTAGGCAGAGAAGTTACAAATCTAATTGAGGATAATACAGATTATAAAGTTCTAGATATTGAAGTTGAAATACTAAATACTGAAGAACGCTATGGGGAAATAGATTATCTAAATATTCTTCTAGGAAATGAAGAAGACGGGGCTAAGAATAAGATTTCCATAGATAACGTGGTTCCAGTTGAGATAAATAAAAACCAAGAACATGAGGAAATATCAGAAGATAGTTTTGAAAGCTTAAAAGAATTAATAGGAAACAGTTATTCAGTAGATAAGGACAAGATAAATATAAGAATTAATGAAAAGAGGAAGGGTGAATAGGGTGAATAGGATGAAAGAAATTCTTAATAAGATAAAGGAATATCTAGAAAAAAATAATAATAAAAAATTTATTAACAATTTATTCATAATACTACTGGTATCTGTCATATTTTTAATTGTAACCAATAATTTTTTAGGTCCAAAAGAGGAAGATATGGAAAATCCAAAAGAAAATACTAGGGAGGTATCTAAAAATGAATCAGAAGAAGATTATAGCTATTATTTAGAAAAAAAATTAACTAATATTCTTACTAAATTAAATGGAGTAGGCAAAGTAAATGTCATGGTAACTTTAGAAAATAGCGTAGAAAAAGTCACCGCTACAAATACAACAAAGACTAAAGAAGAAACTCTAGAGAATGATTCAGAAGGAGGGACGAGGGAGATACACAGGGAAGATGTGACTACTCAGGTAATGACTAGGGGTGGCGATGGATCACTATTAGTAGTAAAAGAAATAAAACCTACTGTACAAGGTGTTATTGTAGTTGCAGAGGGAGCAGATGATCCTGTATTAAAAGAGATGCTATATGAAGCTGTAAAGACTGTGTTAGGAATAAAGGGAAATAAAGTTCAAGTATACTCAAGTAAATAAGGGGGAATAATTATGTTTAAAATTAAAAGACCAGCGATTATTGGTTTATTAGTAGTACTATTAGTATTCACAGGATATTTACATCATCAATTGACACAACAGGCTCAACTTAAATCTTCAAGAGATTATCAGAATCATGAATTGGCAGAAATGGCTAAAATGAATAAAAAAAATAACATAGAAGAAGATATAACAGAAGTGGATTCGGAAAATTTAGATATAGTTGACTCAACTGAAGTATCAGGTGAAAATGTAGATGTAATAGATTCAGCTAAGAGTGATGAAAGTGAAGCACTGGAAACAATGTATACGGAGGGCGGTAAAGGGGTTAAAAACTATTTTGTTGAATATAGACTATCTAGAGATAAATTAAGAGCTACTTTAGTAGATAGATTAGATCAAATTGTAAATAATGGAAGTACGGCAGAAGATGTAAGAACAGATGCACAAAAAGAAATAATGAAGTTAGGAAACAACTCAGAACAAGAGCTTCAAATTGAAGGGTTAATAAAGAGTAAGGGATTCGAAGATGCAATAGTATTTTTGACAGATAAAGATATTAAAATCGTTGTATCAAAAGATGAACTAAGTGAACAAGACATGGTAAAAATCTTAGACATAGTTAAGTCGGAAACAGAATATGATGCCAATAATATCAAAATAATGAAAAAGCAATAGGAAATGTTTGTAAATAGGATAATCCTTTGATATAATAGCTTTAAGAACTTATAGTAGCAATGGAGGTGTTTGTTTTGAACGAGTTTTCAAATAATGAAGATATTGAACATGGAACAGTAAAAATTGCAGATGATGTAGTTGCCATTATTGCTGGAATAGCAGCCACTGAGGTAGAAGGTGTAGCAGGTATGAGTGGTGGTATTACTGGCGGCATTACTGAAATGTTAGGAATGAAGAATTTATCTAAGGGCGTTAAAGTAGAAGTTGGAGATCAGGAAGCGGCTATAGATTTATATATCATTGTGGAATATGGCTCAAATATTTCAGAACTTGGTAAGAAGGTACAAGAAAATGTTAAAAGTACATTAGAAACTATGACTGGATTAAACATCATAGAAGTAAATGTAAATATTTTAGGTGTAAATATTCCAAGGGAGTCGAAGGTAGAAACAGAACCAAGAGTAAAGTAGTATTTTACCCTCTGATAATCAGAGGGTAATTTTAAATACTAGAAAGGAGATACCAATGAAGATACTTGATAGGTTAATTATTGCTTTATTTTCTTTAATTATACTGGCGTTGTCTGTATTTCTAATTATGATTCCATTCAATGTAAATGGTTTTTTGTCAATTCAAAATATAAGTTATTTTATTGTGAATATGAACAGAAACTATTATTATACTCTGGCCGGAATTCTTTTATTTATTGCTAGTATAAGAATTATCTTTTCAGGATTTTCTAGAAAAGGTGATGAAGTAAGAGGAGGTTCATATTTAATTACAAGAAATGATTTTGGAGAGATAATGATTTATTCCAATACTATTGTTTCTTTAGTACAAACTGCAGTAGAGAAATTCTCAGGTATAAGCAATATTAAAATTGACGTAAGACTTATGGAAGGACAAGTTGGAATCAACCTTACAGGAGACGTGTCACCTGGCGTTAGTATTCCAGAAGTAACTAAGGAACTACAATCTGTAGTTAAGGAATATATTGAAAACGCAACAGGAGCGCAAGTAAGCGAAATAAATGTGAAAACAAATAATGTATCAGTACCTACTAGAGTAGTAAGATAAGAATGAGGTGTGATATGATTAAACAAATATTAAGAGAACTTCTAGAGTCTATTAATAATAATCGAGGGAAATTTTTTGGAGCATTGGTAGGATTCTTAGTGGCTGTTTTAATTCTTATTATTGGTTTTTTAAAAACCTTGTTTATTTTCCTATGTACTTGTATAGGATATATTCTAGGAAGTAAATCATATAAAAAAATAGACTTTAGGGAAATTCTAGAAAAAATACTTCCTCTAGGTGGTAGAAGTTAATATTAGAGTTTTGATTAATTAGGAGGAAACGATGGGAAGAAAACAAGCAAGAGAAGGAACTATGAAACTACTTTATCAAATGGCAGTAAATGAAGATTTTTCTGATGAAGCAATGGATGTTTACTTTACTGAATATACCTTTGATGAATTAGAAAAAGAATATATATTAGACGCTATAAATCAAATAAAGGAAAATATGGACTCCATTGATACTTATATTGAAAAACATTTGGAGGGCTGGAATATTAATAGAATAGCTAAAGTTGATTTGGCAGTTTTAAGAATAGCAGTATATGAGATTATATATAGAAAAGATATTCCTGTTCAAGTATCCATCAATGAAGCCATTGAAATCGTGAAAAAATACAGTACCGATGAATCCTTCAAGTTTATTAACGGAGTCCTAGGAGGACTAGTTCGTTCCATTAATAAAGAATAATACTTAGGAGGTAAGCTATGGATATAAGACCCCTAAGGGTAAGTGAAGTTAATAGCTATATTAAAAGATTATTTTTATCTGATATGATTTTATCTTCTTTAAGTATTGAAGGAGAGGTTTCTAACTTCAAACATCATTATAGTGGACATATGTATTTCAATCTTAAAGATGAAAAGGGAAAAATTAAATCAGTCATGTTTAGAAGTGATAATGAGAGTTTAAAGTTTAATTTAGAAGAAGGTATGAAGATAATAGCAACAGGATATATCTCCCTATATGAAAAAGAGGGAGATTATCAATTTTATATTAGACATATTAAGGAAAGTGGTTTAGGAGACCTTTATAGAGCTTTTGAAGAACTAAAAAAGAAATTAGAATCTGAAGGATTGTTCTCAGAAACTAATAAAAAACCTATACCTACTATGCCTAAAAAAATAGGTATAGTAACATCGGCTACTGGTGCTGCCATTAAAGATATTATTACAGTAATTAGAAGAAGATTTCCTCCTTGCAATATACTCATATATCCGTCTTTAGTCCAAGGGACACAGGCTCCTAAGGAAATATGTAAAGGGCTTAATTATTTAGATAGTAGAGAAGATGTAGATCTGATAATTACTGGCAGGGGTGGTGGGTCTATAGAAGAGTTATTTGCCTTTAATGATGAAGATGTGGCTAGAACTATATATAACCTCAATACTCCAATTATATCTGCTATAGGTCATGAAACAGACTTTACCATAGCAGATTTTGTTGCAGATTTAAGAGCTCCTACACCTTCAGCTGCTGCTGAACTTGCAGTACCTAATATATATAATATAAAAAGTGAATTAGAAAACAAATATAATAGACTGATCAAAAGTGTTTTTCAAATTCTAGGACAACATAAAGTAAGAATAGATTATCTAAATAGAAATTTAAAGTTTTTTAATCCTGTAAATCAATTAAGAGATAAAAGACAAGAGATAGATAATCTGTTTAAGGATTTAAATTATCTAATGGAAAAGGATTTTATTAATAGAAAAAACCAATTATCAGCCTTGAAAAATAACCTAGATATATTAAACCCATTACTTGCCTTAGGTAGGGGATATGGGATTTTAATGGATAAAGAGGGAAAACTTATTAAATCTATTGAAGATGCCATATTAGACGAGGAAATCAATATATTACTAAAGGATGGAAGAATAAGTACAATAGTAAAAGCCATTGATAAAGGAGGACTAGTAGATGAAGAATAAAGAATTAACTTATGAAGAGGCTATTATAAAACTAGAATCCATCTTAGAGCAGTTGGAAGATGATGGTAATACCTTAGATGAATCTATAGATAAGTTTAAAAAAGGTATAGAATTATACAATTACTGTAATAATTTATTATATAAGGCAGAAGGAGAATTAAAGATTTTACTAGAAGATAAGGAAGGCAATATGTTAGATATTGAATTCCCTATGGAGGGATAGACTTGGATTTAAATAGTGAATTAAAAAGAGTTAATTCTATAATCGATATAGAATTAAAAAATAAGCTTAAAGATAAAGATATTTATCAAAAAAGAATTGTGGAAGCTATAGATTATAGTTTATTTACTGGTGGTAAAAGATTAAGACCTATAATGGCTATTAAAAGCTATGAACTTTTTAAAGATAATATAGAAGAAATATTGCCTTATGCAATGGCTATTGAAATGATACATACATATTCTTTAATACATGATGATTTGCCATCAATGGATAATGATGATTTTAGAAGGGGTAAACCTACTAGTCATAAAGTATTTGGTGAAGCTATGGCAATTTTAGCAGGTGATGGTCTTTTAAATCTAGCTTTTGAAACTATGGCAGACCATATAGATAAAAATGCAAAAACTTTAGAAGACTATAAAAGATATACTAGAGCTTTTAAAGAAATCAGTAAGTATTCAGGAATATATGGTATGATTGGAGGACAAGTAGTTGATCTTTTAGCCACTCATAGTACTACATCAGAGGAAAAACTTTTATTTATGTATGAGACTAAGACTGCTGCCTTAATTCGATCAGCTCTAGTATCAGGTGCTATTATTGGGGATGCCTCAGATATTGAAATAGAGGCTATGAGAAATTTTGGTTTAAATCTTGGGTTAGCGTATCAAATTAGAGATGATATTTTAGATATAAATAAAGATAAAAGTATAAAAAAATTAACCTATTTATCATTCCATAACTTAGATAGGGCAAAAATAGCAGTTGAAGAATATAGTAATAGAGCGATGGATTCTTTAAAAGAATTGAGCAATAGAAAGATTGACTTTTTTGTGGCTCTAACTGGAGACTTAATGAGTCGTAATAAATAGGCTTTATTGAATTTTAATATTATTTATGCTATAATATTTTTAGCTTGAGTGGTACAGTATTCTAGTCAGTACAACTATTCTAGAGGGCGGGGCTAAAAATCCGTCGAAGGGCATATCGATGAAGTTCCTTGTTTCGGCTTGCGACGCCCAGTCGTGGGCTGTTGCTGGGAGTAAGAGAGATGGGGCGATCTGCAATGGCATGCGGGCGTTGACCCTACTCTCGTGGAGACACGATATTTTATAATAAAAATATCGTGATAAACCTGCTATGTCTTGGGACAAATAGCAGAGTAGCCTGCCTTGAGTGAAGTATGGCGGATGATAAGTTCAATTTAAATTGTTGAAGGGCCCGATACATTTTAAATTCTGTTATCGAAACCTATTTTGCAAAAGAGGCTAAGGAATAGAATGGCTGTAGAGGAAAACTCCTAGACTGTTCCAAAAGAAGTAAGTTGTGGATTACAGTGCGGACTAAGTGGCAATCCAGTTCTATCTTTGGCGACAAGATTGTAATAGAATTAAAGGGAAACCGCTGTTATGGCGACAGACAGTTTCTGTTAGGGAAATCCTGCTGGACCTAAAGCCGTAAGATTTACACAATTTACTACCACTCTTAAAGCTGATAGCTTATAGCTATCAGCTTTTTGTATATATAAATTTATTATTTATATAAATAAGTGGAGGAATAATATATGAATAAAAAGGAAGATGAGAAAGCCTTTAGCAATAGATATAATATGAAATGGGTTTTACTTATATCCATATGGACTTTTTTCATGTCTGGTATTATATCTATAATTACTGAAAACTTAGTAAATAACTTAGATATTCTCATGGCTTTCATTGTTTTAATGATAATAATGTTAATAGGTATTATTTTTGATATTATAGGCATAGCTGTGACTACATCTGAGGAGAAGCCCTTTCATGCTATGGCAGCTAATAAAGTGGAAGAAGCTAAATTTTGTATAAAACTTGTAAGGAATGCAGGACAAGTATCTAATTTTTGTAATGATGTCATAGGTGATATTTGCGGTATAGTATCTGGTGCTGCAGGTACTACAATAATATATAAACTAATGTCAAGATATAACTTAATAGATGGAACGATTCTTAGTATAATTATAACATCTTTAATAGCCTCTTTAACTGTAGGCGGCAAGGCATTTGGTAAATCCATAGCTTTGCTCAACTATGAAAAGATTATTTATGGTATAGCTAAGATATTAAACTTTATAGAGAAACATTTAGGCATAGATATATTTCCTAATAAAATAAAAAATAAAAAGTAATTAATTTGGAGAGATGATAAGTGAAAAAAAGAGCAGATATAATTCTTTATGAAAAAGGTTTAGTAGATTCACGAGAGAAGGGTAAAAGAGTTATAATGGAAGGTTCAGTCTTTATCGGAAATCAGCGTATAGATAAACCTGGAGAAAAAATAGATGAAGATGCAGAAATTACCATTAAAGAAAATCCAAATATATATGTAAGCCGTGGAGGATTAAAATTAGAAAAAGCTGTTGAATTATTTGATTTAGCATTGGAGAACAAAGTTTGCATGGATATAGGATCTTCTACTGGTGGATTTACAGACTGTATGCTAAGGAAGGGTGCATCTAAAAGTTTTGCTGTTGACGTAGGCTATGGACAGTTAGATTGGAAGCTAAGAAACGATCCAAGAGTAGTAGTCATGGAAAGAACTAATATAAGAAATGTGACTAAAGAAGATATTAATGAAGAAATAGATTTTATATCTATTGATGTATCTTTTATTTCTCTACGTTTGGTTTTGCCTGTAGCTAAAACTTTATTAAGTGAAGATGGACAGATTATTGCATTAATAAAGCCACAATTTGAAGCTGGAAAAGATAAAGTAGGGAAGAAAGGAATAATTAGAGATAAAAACATTCATTTTGATGTAATAAAAACTGTGGCAGAGTTTTCTAATGAAATTGGATTAGGGATTTCAGGCCTCACTTACTCTCCTATAACTGGAGCTACGGGAAATATCGAGTATTTAATATATTTAAAAAATAACATAAATGACACTATTGAAGAAGAATTAATTGCAAAAGTTATTGAAGAAGCTCATAATACTCTTAGTTAATTATGATTTTATTCATTTGGAGGTTTTTTATATGTTAATTGAATTAAATATTAAAAATTTTGCAATTATAGAAGAATTAAAAATAAATTTTACTAAGGGTTTAAATATTATTACAGGAGAAACAGGCTCTGGAAAATCGATTTTAATTGAGGCCATAGGTATAATCTTAGGCTCTAGATCCAGCAGAGAATTTATTCAGTCTGGGAAGGAGAAGGCCTTGTTGGAGGGAGTATTTCATATAGAGGATTCATCTACTATAAGACCTATATTAGATGAATATTCAATAGATATGGATGAAGATAATATACTGATCATTTCTAAAGAAATTTACTTAAATGGACCTAGTTTATCTAGAGTCAATGGTAGAAATATTACTTTAAGTATGTTAAAGAACATAACGACAAAGCTAGTGGATATCTTTGGACAACATGAACATCAATCTCTATTAGATTCTTCTAATCATCAGACATTAGTGGATTCCTTTGGGGATAAGGAATTATTTGAACTAAAGGAACAAATTAAAGATTATTATCAAAACTGGTCAAACGAAAAAAACAAACTAAAAAATCTTTCCATAAATAGCAGTGAGAGAGATAGAGAAATAGATATACTCAAATTTCAAATCGAAGAAATAAATGATGTTAGATTGACTAAAGATGATGAAAGCAATTTAGAAATAGAATATAAAAGGTTATCAAATATAGAAGAAATTTCAAATCTAATGGAAGCGGCTTTGCTTCATATGACTAATGAGAGCTTCGATTCTCCCAGTATATCGGCCTTAATGAATAGAAGTATTTCTATTATGAATAATGCGAAGAAATTTGATGAAAATATTATACAATTTTATAAAAGACTTATAGATATAAATTATGAATTTCAAGACTTATATAGAGAAGTACAAAATTACTTAGAAAATATTGATATAGATTCTGAAAGATTAAATTTTTTAAGTGAAAGGATTAATATCGTAAATAAATTAAAAAAGAAATATGGAAATACCATAGAGGAGATTTTAATTTTTAGAGATAAATCTCAAGAAAGATTAAATGAACTCTTAAACTTTGAAAAAGAATTTGAAAAAACAAATTTAAAAATACTTGAATTAGAAAATAAGCTAAAGTCAGTTTCTGAAAAACTAACAGAAAAAAGAAAAATTATATCTAAGAAACTGGAAAAAGACATAAAAAATGAACTAAGCTTCTTAAATATGACGAAGGTAGATTTTAAAGTAGATTTTGGAGAAAGTTCTATATTTACTTCTGAAGGACAAGATAAAATAGAATTTCTTATATCTACAAATATAGGAGAAGATTTAAAACCGTTATCTAAAATTGTATCTGGCGGAGAGATGTCTAGGATAATGTTAGCTTTTAAAAGCATTTTAGCTTTTTCTGATAAAATACCTACTATGATATTTGATGAAATTGATACAGGAATTTCAGGAAGGACTGCTCAAATTGTAGGAGAAAAGATTCATCAAATCTCAAATAATCATCAAGTAATATGTATTTCTCACTTGCCTCAAATAACTGCCTTAGCAGACAGCCATTTTGTCATAAATAAGGTTATATTAGAGAATAAAACAAGAACTATAATAAATAGACTTTCAGAGGAAGATAGAGTCAAAGAAATGGCTAGACTTTTAGGTGGTGTAGATTTAACTGATACTACTCTTAAACACGCTTATGAAATGATAGAAATGTCTAAAAAAATCAAAAAAAATAATTAATGCTTTGGCAATTGCCAAAGCATTTTTTAAATTAATAGGGAGATTTGTACTAAATGAGTTTCGATAAAGATGTCCTTAAAATATTTCTTTAGAAGTCTTTCTTATATTGGAAAAACTTAAGTCAGTTTACATTTAAAATTTTTTTATTAGAGAATAATTAGTTTCAAAAAAGGCTAAATTATATATGAATTTAAAAGTTGGAGGTGAAGAGGATTAAGCAAAATAGGAGAGTGATAATTCTTGGGGAAATTTAAGTTTAGCCATAAAATTGTAATTTCGATTCTAATATTATTTATTTTAAGTTTAAGTATACAAACTAACAAAATTTTATTTCATCCTTCTATTATCAATGTAGTAAAAGGAGAAAATAAAAGCCTAGATATATCATTTCCATTTTTCTTAAGTATTAGCCATGAAAAAGAAAATGTAGTAGAGGCTAGTTTAAGTGAAACTGAAAATATTGGATTGAAAAAGTCCTATAAGTTAAATGGCTTAGATGCAGGAGAAGCAGAAATTCAGCTAAAACTTTTAGGTTTTATACCTATAAAAAATTATAATATAAATGTAATAAATAGACCACAATTAGTTCCAGGTGGAAACGCTATCGGTGTAAGATTAAATACCAAAGGTGTATTAGTAGTAGCAGTGACAGATGTAATCGATGCTAATGGAGAAAGAAAAAGCCCAGCTAAAGATGCAGGCTTAAAAGTAGGAGATAGTATATTAGAAATAAACGGAACAAAAGTAACAGATGCTGAACATGTAGTTGGCATTCTGAATGATATTAAGGATACTAAAGTAGAAATACTTGTACAGCGAAACAAAGCAGAGTTTTTAACAGAATCACTACCTGTTAAAAGTATTCAAGATAACTGTTATAGATTAGGAATATGGGTAAGAGATAAAACTTCAGGTATAGGAACATTAACGTATTATAATAAAGAAACAAATGAATTTGGTGCACTAGGTCATGGGATTATAGATACAGATACAGGTGGTTTATTATCTGTAGAAAAAGGTAAAATAATGAATGCCAAAATATCAAAAATTGAACAAGGGAAAAAAGGGACTCCTGGTGAAATCAGAGGAGTATTTTATGAGACAAAAAACTTACTAGGAGATATATCAGTTAATAGTCCCTATGGAATTTATGGAACTATAAATGGAGAAAATTTAGATTCTGAGTATAAAGAACCTATACCTATTGGATTTAAAGAAGAAGTAAAAGAAGGAAAAGCATATATACTGAGCACAGTTGATAATAATAAAGTAGAAAAATTTGAAATTGAAATAACAAAAGTGCAGCAACAATCAAAGATTGATCAAAAAAGTATGATAGTTAGAGTCACTGATTCAAGACTTTTAGAGAAAACTGGAGGAATAGTACAGGGAATGAGCGGTAGTCCTATAATTCAAGATGATAAACTAATTGGAGCCATTACTCATGTTTTCGTAAATGATCCAACTAAGGGTTATGGAATATATATTGAATGGATGTTAGAACAAAACAAATAAGCCCTAGGGGCTTATTTGTTTAAAATTTTTTGAAAAAAAGAAGGAGTTTTCATATATTTGTCGAATAAGTATATATAAAGTTACAAATTTCAGGAAAGCAGGGGGATAAAGTATGAACAAAATAAAAATTGTAATAGCAGATGATAATAGGGAGTTTAGTGACATTTTAACCCGTTTTATATCATCTTATGATGAATTTGAAGTTGTAGGTACAGCAAAGGATGGAATTGAGGTCTTAGAGGTAATAGAGAGAGAAAAGCCAGACGTATTAATATTAGATATAATTATGCCACACTTAGATGGATTAGAGGTTCTAGAAAGATTACATGATTCAAGTAGTTTGAATAATATTAAACTACCAAGGGTAATTGTATTATTGGCAGTGGGACAAGATAAAATTACTCAAAGAGCTATAGAATTAGGGGCGCATTATTATGTTGTTAAACCATTTGATTTCAAAGTATTTATAAAGAGATTAAAACAAGTGGCGGGAATAGAATCTAGTGTCATAAATGCACAAATACAGGAACAAACTGAAACTTATTCAAGTAATATTGCAAATATACCTAATAAATTCAATGTTGGTAGTGAAAAGAAATTAGAGGCTAAAATAACTAAAATCATACATGAAATAGGAATTCCAGCTCATATAAAAGGATATTTATATTTGAGAGAAGCAATCTTTATGGTAATTGAAGATATGGACTTTTTAGGTGCCATAACTAAGGAATTATACCCTAATATTGCAGTTAAATTTAATACAACTCCCTCTAGGGTAGAAAGAGCTATTAGACACGCTATTGAAGTAGCTTGGACTAGAGGGAAAATTGACACTATAAACAAACTATTTGGCTATACTGTAAGCAACAATAAAGGTAAGCCAACAAATAGTGAATTTATAGCGCTTATTGCAGATAAGTTAAGATTAGAACAAGAAGGATTAACTTCAAACTTTTAACTAAAGACACTCTTCCAAATATATTTGGAAGAGTGTCTTTAAAATTAATTATAATTAACTCAATAATATGATATAATATATTTAAAATTAAATTAGATAGGGTGTGTAGCTTGATTTTTTATGGCAGAATAGGGGATAACTTTGAGACATTTTTTCATAGAAGATCCTCTCTAATAGTTGAGTTTGAAAGAGGAAATATAACGAAGAGACAATTCTTAGAATATAATTATGATTTAGTAATGAGAATGAATTTTAAACCTTTTTTAAGGATTGATAGTTATGAAATGGGAATGTTTAATTATCAGTATTACAATGTATTAGCAAAGTACTTTACTATGTTGGCTAAAGAAGTAAAAAACACTAGAAAACATCAAAAGTATTATAATTATTATTTAAATAAGGGAAATAATTATTATCATGAAAAGGATAAGGCAACTCTAAATTTACTTAAGTTTCTAGAATTTGAAGATATTGAAGCATATTTTGTTAGCTTAAATTCAAAAAGTTTAGACGATAAACTTTTTGAAATTGTACTTCTAAATTATAAAGAAGCCATATTTCATTCAAAGGCAATTTGGTTATTAGATATATTAAAAGAAGAAGGAATATTTATAGAAGAAAAGAAATTATCTTTAATAGATGGATATATTAATGAAACATATTAATTATAATAAAAGCTTCAAAGAAATATTTTAAAATAGCAACTGTTGAATATTGAGGTCAAAACAAGTTTATATCTAAGAGAATGATAAAGTAGAATTTTTCTATTCGTTATAAAAATAAAGTCTTCCATTGGAAGACTTTATTTTGTAAGTATTGTAAGAATTTCTTCTATTGAACTATTAGACTTAATTTCATAATTACCTGATTTTAATTTAGTGTCTAGCTTTAACTCTTGAGCCTTTAGAACAAAGTCTGCCTTACTACTTACTAGACCATTATCCTCTAGGATGCTGCCAATTTTAGAAGGTAAAGAACCAGAAGGTATGGTAATTTTAATAATTTGACCATTAGTTTCTTCTGAGTTGTTTTTATCATTGTCATTATCAGTAGGTTTTTCTTCATTATCATTGTCCGAGTTTTGGTTAGAGTCCTTATCAGTATTATCTTCAATAGGAATATTATGTGATGAGACATCTAGTGCATCCTTAGCGAATAAAAGATCTAGTCTCCAGCCTATAATCAAGATTACAATTCCCACTATTCCTATCATTATTATGTAATCTATAGAATCATATAAAATGTCCTTTACAACTTCATAAAATTTTTTCATATGTCCACCTCTTTAAAAACTTTTACAAAACTTTAGGTTTTAATCTCATAATTGTGTATAATATAATTATAACATAAGATTTGGAAAAAAGGTGAGAAAATTTTGAGAGAGATAACAATAGATAAAAACGAAAATGAACAAAGACTTGATAGGTTTTTAAAAAAATATTTGGCAGAAGCTCCTCAGGGATTTGTCTATAAAATGATTAGGAAAAAGAACGTAAAGTTAAATGGGACTAAAGTTCAGCCAGAAACTACAATTTACGAAGGAGATAAAATACAGCTTTATTTATCAGACGAAACTATAGATAAATTTATAGCTAAAAAAGAAGAGATAAGATCTAAAATTATACCTAATATTATATATGAGGATAATAATATAATTTTAATAAACAAACCTATAGGAATATTATCCCATGGTGCATCTAAGGAGTTTGAAGAAAATATAGTAGATAGTATGGTATCATATTTAATTCAGAAAGGTGATTTTGTACCAAGAATACAAAAGACATTTACTCCTTCCATATGTAATAGATTAGATAGAAACACTTCTGGAATAATAATTGGAGCTAAAAACTATGAGGCTCTAAAAACAATAAATGAAGCCATGAAAAACAGCAAAATAAGAAGGTTCTATAAAACCATAGTAAAAGGAAATATAAAAAAAGAATTTATGGCAGAAGGATTTCTATCAAAGGATGAAGAAAGAAATAGAGTAACAATATATAGAGATGATGTAGATGGAGCTAAAAAAATAGAAACTATAATTAAACCTTTAAAAAACAATAAGGGATATTCTTTACTTGAAATAGAATTAATTACTGGAAGGACACATCAAATAAGGGGACATTTATCATCCCTTGGATACCCAGTTATAGGAGATAGAAAGTATGGAGATAGTGATATAAATAAGAAATTCAAGGAGAAGTACTCCTTAGAAAATCAATGGCTTCATGGATATAAAATAGAATTTAATGGATTACAGGATGAATTACAGTATCTAAATGGCAAAATATTTACTAGTGAAGTAGAAGGAAAGGTAGGAGAGATAGAGAAGGATTTATTTGAATAATTAGGGGGGGCTATATTGAATAAAGAAATCAAATTATATATAGAGAATATAGGAGAATTCTTATCATTAGAAAAAGGAACAAGCCTATTGGAGGTATCACAAATTGCATTTAAAGAAGATTATAAAAAATATTTAGGTGCTAAAATAAATAATGAGGTCTTTAATTTAAATAAAATAGCTGAAGACAATATGAATATAAGATTTCTAGACATAAGAGATGTAGATGGCTATAGAATATATACGAGAACCATATCTGCTGTTTTTATAATGGCTTGTAAAAGTGTAATACCTAATAAGACAGTGAGGATTGAGCACTTCCTTGGAGAAGGACTTTATGCAAGTTTTGAAAAAGACTATTCTATTACATTTAGAAAAGTACAGGAAATACAGGAGAAGATGCAAGAAATAATAGAAAAAGATATTCCGATAATTAGACAAAGAATGCCTAAAGAAAGGGCAATGGACATATTTAAAGAATATAATTATATTGATAAAATAAGGCTTTTTAATACGCTAGATAGAATAGATATTGATGTTTATGATATAGGTGGGCATATAGATACTTATCATGGTTTTTTAGCTCCATCTACAGGTTATTTAGAAACATTTGAACTTAAATATTATTATCCAGGGATTTTAATATTATTTCCAGGAATGAACTCGAATTATAATTTACCTGAATTTAAAGAATTGAAAAAGCTATCAAAGGTTTTAAAAGAAGCTAATGACTGGGGCGATATATTAGATCTTGCATATATAGGTTCATTAAATGAAAAAATTATAAATGGAAATATAAGGGAAGTAATTGGAATATCAGAAGCACTTCACGAAAAAAAGATCGCAAATATTGCAGATAAAATTTGTGAAGATGAGGATATTCATTTAATATTAATAGCAGGACCTTCATCTTCAGGAAAAACTACTTTCTCTAAAAGGCTGGAGGTACAATTAAAGGTAAATGGAAAAAGACCAGTTTCCATATCTGTAGATGATTATTTTGTAGATAGAGAAAAAACTCCTTTAAATGAAGATGGAAGCTATAACTTTGAAACCATAGATGCAATAGATTTAAAAAGATTAAATGAGGATTTAGTAAAATTATTGGAAGGAAATGAAATTGAATTACCTAAATTTAATTTTATCACTGGAAAAAGTGAAAAATCAGGAAAGAAACTTAAGGTAGATAAATCGAATCCAATAATCGTTGAAGGGATACATAGCCTAAATCCTAAAATGACTAATTATATTCCAGAAAAAAACAAATATAAGATATATATATCTGCATTAACTCAGTTAAACATAGACGCACATAATCGCATACCTACTACAGATGCAAGGCTTATTAGAAGAATAGTGAGGGATATAAAATATAGGGGAAATGATGCCACTAGAACTTTGGAAATGTGGGCAGGAGTTCGAACAGGAGAAGAAAAATATATTTTCCCTTTCCAAGAAGAAGCTGATATAATGTTTAATTCTGCATTAGTATATGAATTAGCAGTACTAAAGAAATATATAAAGCCTTTACTAGAAGAAATAGATAGCAATAATATTTACTACGGAGAAGCAAAAAAACTTCTTAAGTTTTTAGAATACTTTATAGATATTGAAGATGAAGATATAATTCCGCCAAACTCTATTTTAAGAGAGTTTATAGGAAAAACAGCATTTGATATTCATTAGTTAGGTGGGATAAAATGGAAAACTTATTAAATAAGATTATAGATAACAATAGACATTTAATAAAAAATGGGGCATTAGCAGATTATATACCTGCTCTACTACAAGCAAATCCAAATCATATGGGAATATGTATCATGGATATAGATGGGAATGTTTATAAAGCTGGAGACTATAGTGAAAAGTTTACTATACAAAGTATATCTAAGGTTATGAGCCTTATGCAGGCTTTAATAGATAATGGAGAAGATTATGTATTTAAAAAGATTGACTATGAACCGACGGAAGAGCCTTTTAATACATTGTTTAAATTGGATTTTCCTCATACCATTAAACCTTCTAATCCAATGATAAACTCCGGTGCCATAGTAACTACTTCTCTAATAAAGGGAGAAGGAGAAGAAAGGTTTAATCGATTATTAGAGCTTATTAGAAGGGTAGCTGAAAATCCAAATATATCTTATAATGAAGAAGTGTATTTATCAGAGAAGGAAACAGGGGATAAAAATAGAGCCATGGCATACTTAATGAAATCTAGAGGTTTTATAGAAGGCGATGTAGAGGATATATTGGACACTTATTTTAAACAATGTTCCATAGAAGTGACTACAGTTGATATGGCTAAAATAGGTTTATTTATAGCTAATAGGTATAGATTATCTAAAGAAGATAAACCAATATGTAATGCTAAAATAGCATCTATATTGACTGCAATCATGGCTACCTGCGGAATGTATAATTTTAGTGGGGAATATGCTGCAACAGTGGGTATACCCTCAAAAAGCGGTGTAGGTGGAGGGATATTAGGTACTATACCATATAAAATGGGAATTGGTATATTTAGCCCAGCCTTAGATCAGTATGGAAATTCCATAGCTGGCTATGGAATTATGAAAGATTTATCAAAAGAATTAAATTTAAATATTTTTTAATGAGAATAAACGGAGAGATAAATATAAACTCTCCGTTTATTGTTTAATTCTATTGTAAAGAAGTCTATACTATAATAAAATTAAAATAACATAGGAAAAGGATGATAAAATGAAAAAGATTATAGGAATTATCCTACTGCTGATTATTATTCTTGCAGTAGGCTGTAAAAAAGATAATATAAATACTGGGGATAAAGATATTAAGCCTGAGGAATTGCCTTCAGAAGATAATAATATCCAAATAGACCCTATAGAAGATAGGATTAAATCCATGTCTCTAGAAGAAAAAATAGGGCAGCTGCTCATAGTAGGATTTGAAGGCACAGAGATTAACCAGGAGATAATTAGTTTCATAGAGGAACTTAAAGTAGGGGGTTTTATATTATTCTCTAGGAATATAGAAGATGAAAATAAAACATTAGAGCTTTTGAATAATATAAAGGAAGCAAATTCAGATAATGATATTCCCCTATTCTTATCTATAGATGAAGAGGGTGGGAGAGTAAGCAGACTTCCTAAAGCTTTTAAAAAACTTCCCGAAGCCATAAAGTTAGGAAATAAAAATGACAAGGAGATTTCTTATAACTATGGTAAAATACTGGGGGAAAGAGTCAAAGCATTAGGATTTAATGTGGATTTTGCACCAGTTTTAGATATTAATTCAAATCCTAAGAATCCTGTTATTGGTAATAGAGCATTTGGCAGCACTGTGGATATTGTAGTAAGTAATGGAATACAAGTAATGTCGGGAATAAGAGATACAAATATAATTCCAGCAGTAAAACATTTTCCAGGTCATGGAGATACAGGTATAGATTCTCATGTAAATTTACCTATAGTAAAAAAGAGTATGGAAGAATTAGAAAAAATGGAACTAATTCCTTTTATAAAAGCAATAGAAGAAGATGTAGATATGATTATGGTGGCGCATATATTATATCCAGCTATGGATGAGGAATATCCTTCCACTATGTCACAAAAGATTATACAAAACCTCCTAAGGGACCAATTAGGATATAATGGGGTAGTAGTATCTGATGATATGACCATGGGTGCCATAGTTGAGAACTATTCATTAGAAGAAGCTAGTCTAAGGTTTATTAAGTCTGGTGGAGATATAGCCCTAATATGTCACGGAAATGATAATCCGAAGAAAGTTATAGAACATATAAAAGAATCAGTAAACACTGGAAGTCTAAGTGAAATAGATATAGATAAGAAGGTATACAGGATTTTAAAACTAAAGGAAAAATATGCTTTAGAAGATAAAATAATAGAATCTAATAACTTAGAAGAACTAAATACTAAAACCATAAAACTAATAGAAGAAATCAATAAATAGCCAATATAAAGGGGGGCTTATAGTGGCTGATAGAATAATATATTTTGGGCCTTTTAATAATAGTAAAAAAAAGGATTTAGTAGAAAAGGCAATAGAGAGTTTGAAAAAGACAGAAGGTCATAGATTTTATTATTTATTACCTAATGGTGAATTACTTAGAAAGTATAGAAAAGAATTTATTACTAAGGTTGAACAAAGCTTTGAAATCAATCTTTTTACTTTTGATGATATAGTAAATGAAATCCTAAGTAATGAAGTTTGCTTAATTATTAACGAACTTACTAAAGATATAATTATTAAAAACTCAGTATTAAAATTATGTAAAGAGGGAAAGATTACATATTTTAAAGATGCTATTTCTATGGAGGGGTTTATTGAAAGTTTAGGATATATAATAGGAGAAATTAAAAGATCATTGATTTATCCAAAAAATTACCTAGATAATTGCAGTTCAGATAATTTTCGAGAAATAGGACTTATTTACTCTGAATATGAATCTGAATTGAAAAGATTTAAATTAATAGACCGAGAAAGTGCTTACTTTAAGGCAATAGAGAAGTTGAGGGATAACAAGAATTACTTTAAAGATTTAGATTTTATAATCATAGATGAATTCTATGATTTTAGACCTATAGAGATGGAAATACTAAAGGAAATATGTAAAACTGACATAGATATATATATAAATATTCCTTTCGAAATAAAAACCAATGTATCTAATATTAATAAAACTATTAGCACTTTAGAGGGCATGGGCTTTCGAAAACAATATGTAGAAAAAAAAGAGTTTAATACCTTTGAGACAATAGGAAAGAATTTTTTCAGTAATGAAATATCTAAACTTGAATACTGTAATAAATTGACTCTGATAAAATCTCCTTCTATTTATTTAGAGTTTAAGAGAATATTTCAGGAAATAAAAAGTATTAATAAAACTGGAGTAGATTTATCTAATATAGCTATTATTCTATTAAATGATGCTTATAAAGATAGTTTATTTCAGGTAGCAGAGGAGGAAGAAATACCAATAAATTTACAAAAAGAAATTCCCTTAATAGAAATTCCTTTAATTAAGGAGTATCTAAATGTATTTCAATCTATAATAAGAAAAGGACATAGAGAAAGCATAATAAACAGGGTAAAATCTAATTATTTTAGTATCATAGATAAACAATATAAGGATGAGATGGAATTTACTTTAAAAAGTCTTAAATTTGATAATTTATTTGAATTAAAGAAGATTTTAGAAGAAGGAAATAGCCTAAATATATCAATGGATAATATTGATAGACTTAAAGATATTTCAGAGATTATATTAAGTGAAATGGATAAGGTTTTAGACAAAGATTTTATAGATAATTATAATAATATATTTCTTGAAGTAATAGACAATTATGATATAAAGGGAAAAATAAAAGAGATATATACTGTTTATAAGGATTATGATCTTCTTTATAGAGATACGTTGACTCTAGAAAAGCTAAGAGGGATAATAGATAAGATGAACCAAATATCTCTAGTCATGGAAGAAATTTCAATTGAAGATTATTATTGGGGAATTATAAAACTAATTGAAGATGAAAAGATTGTAGAGCAGAATAAAAATTTAAAGGGCATAAAAATATTAAATCCCGTAAATAGTAGAGGATTTCAATACGATATTATCTTCATAACAGGATTATCTGGAGAATATTATCCCCTTTTACAGGAAAATAATTTTTTGATTAATGATAGAAATTATGCTGATTTATTAAAAATCAAACTAGATTATAAATGTTATTCAGAGAGATTAAATAATGAGGCAATAAAGTTTGCTTCCTTAATAGCTTCCTGTAGAAAAAAACTATATTTATCTTATAGTGAAGGAGCAAATGAGGATAGTATTCCTTCAATTTTTCTAGATGAAATAATTAGTATGTTTAGCGGAGAGAAATTAGAAGAGAAATTTCAAATTATAAATTTAAGTTTAAGCTATTTATTTAAAGATAATATAAGAGATATAACTACAATAGACGAATTATCTAATTACTTAATACTTAATCATTGTGAGGATTTATCAGAAGAAGTAAAAAAGTATTATGGGTTTCACAATAAGATAAATAGGGACAAGCTCAAGATTATAAACGATAAAATCTTATGTGAATATAAGAGAAGTATTAAATCCTTCAATGAATATAACGGCTTAATATCGGAGGATATAATAAATAAAGATATAAAATTATTCCATAAAGATAAGATATACTCTAATACTTATCTTGAGGCCTATTGTAAATGTCCCTATGCATTTTTGCTTCATAGAGTTCTTAATATAGAAGAATGGGAAAATAATTTTGAAGAATATAATCCAGTAGATATAGGAACTATCTACCACGAAGTTTTAAGACATTATTATAATATATATAAAGAGGATTTAAAGAAATCTATAGAAGATAATGAGTCCTTTATATTTGAAAACACAATAGACACTTTGAGACAGTTAGTAGAGAGATACTCTACACAGATAGGGCTAGATATAAAGTGTAAAAAAGATTTATTAATTGTGGAAAATATCTTTGATAAATTAAGAGATTTTATAAAAAATGATATAGAACGAATATCTGATTCTAAAGAAAAATTAATTCCTTATGATTTTGAATTAGAATTCGGAACGTATGGAGATTTTCATTTGGATATTAATGGAGAAAAAATAAGACTAAGAGGAAAGATTGATAGAATCGACAAAGTATTAGGAAAAGAGAAGTATTTAATCATGGATTATAAAAGTAGTACCTATGGAGCATATGATATAGACCATATGTCAAAGGGGTTATCACTTCAATTACCAATATATATTATGTCTCAGGGGAACAAGGATATAATTGCTGGTATATATGGTATAATTTCCAACGGTGAGTTTCAAATTAAATTAGGTAAAATCGAAGAAACAAAGCTAATAACCAAAAGGCATAAGGGAGCTTTAGACAATAACAAATGGGATGAACTATTGGAAACTACAAAGTATAATATACAGGAAATAATAGAAAAAATAAGTAATGGAGATTTTTCCATAAATCCCTTAGAATGTTCATCATACTGTATATATAGGGATATTTGCAGATATGAAAATGTATTGGAGGTGGAGTAATGGCAATAGATCCACAACAAATAGCCATAGAGACTATAGATAAAAATGTTGCTGTAAACGCAGGAGCAGGTACTGGAAAAACTAAGGTGTTGACAGAAAGATTTATACATATATTAGAATATGGCAACTTAGAGGAAAACAAAGAAGTAGAATCCATAGTGGCAATTACATTTACCAAGAAAGCTACTCAAGAAATGATAGATCGAATTAGAAAAGAAATGAGAAAAAACTTTCATAAAAGCAATAGATGGAGAGGATATTATAGGGATATGGGAAAAGCTAATATTTCCACTATCCATAGTTTTTGTGCAAAAATATTAAGAGAAAATCCAATTGAAGCAAAGATAGATCCTTTATTTGAGGTCTTGGAAGACTATAAAGCTATGAAGCTTTTAAATGAGACAATACAAGATGTGTTATCTAGAGGGTTGGAAAATGATGAAGGAGTATATGATCTTTTAAGAAGATTTAAGAAAAACGATGTAAATTTCTTAGTCAATGATTTTTATCAACTTTATAATAAGGTGAGAACCATAGGACTATCTTTTGAAGAATTGAAACATAAAACATTAGAATATATAAATTCATTAGAGTTTAAAAAAGATGATATTTCATTTATAAAAGATAAGTTTATATATCTAATGGAGAAGCTTCCTAAAAACTCAAAGATATTTAAATTACAATTAGATTCAAATTGGATTAAGTTTAAGGATAATAAATATGACCATGAGGAATTACCTAATATATTGGCATATCTTTATGAAAATATAGGGACAAGCTCTAAGGAAAGTGAAAACATAGATTTGCTTAAATCTGCCATAGAAAAATCTTTATTAGGGTGTGAAAAATATAATATTCATATCTATGATACAGTATTAAAACTGCTTATGGAAATTGATGAAGAATATGAATTGAGAAAGAAAGAAGTCAAATCTTTGGATTATGATGATTTGCAAATAAAAGTCTTAGATTTATTAGGAAATAACCATATTAGAGAAAAATATCAAAATACATACAAGTATATTATGATAGACGAATTTCAAGATACTAATGAATTACAAAAAAGGATTTTCTATAAATTAGCTACAGTTGATGAAAAATTAGATAAATCAAATTTATTTGTAGTAGGAGATCCCAAACAATCTATTTATGGATTTAGAGGTGCAGATTTAGATGTTTTTTATGATGTAATATTAGATATTCAAGAGGTATCTAAAGAGGAAATAATTACATTACAAAGGAATTATAGAACTGTAGAAACTGTGCTTAAATTTATCAATAATATATTTAGTAAACTAATGACAAATAAGTATAAAGAATTGAAAGAATTTCATAAATCACAAAATTTAATAGACGTAGAAATCTTAGAAAAAGAAGATTTAGAAATACCAGAGAATCAAAGCCAAAGTAGTTATTATAGATATTATGAGGCACAGTTAATAGCTAAGAGAATAAAGGAGTTAGTATCGGAAGGACAGTATAAATATGGTGATTTTGCCATGTTATTTAGAGCTACTACTAGAAATCATATATATGAAGAAGCTTTAAAAAGCTTTGGTATACCATTTTATAATTTAGGTGGGAAAAGATTTTTTCTTCAGCAGGAGGTATTAGATTTAATTAATGGATTAAAAGCCATAGGAAACCCCTTTGATACTATAGCAACCATAGGGTTTTTAAGATCTCCTATGATAGGGCTTACAGATAAAACTATATACTGGATACTTAGAAATAAAGAAACAACTGTATATAATTCTATGTTAAATATGATCCGTGATGAAGAGATAAAAGACGAAGAAGGAAAAATTAAGGAAGTTCTAATTCTTATGGATCACCTATATTATATAAGAGACTTATATGGATTAACTAGACTAGTAGATGAGCTGATTTCAAAGACATATTTTATAGAAACATTACTCTTAAAACAAGGTGGTAAGCAGTGTATTGCAAATGTTTATAAGTTTAAAGATATAGTAAAAAAATATGAATTAAATCTCAAGGGAACCTTAGCGGATTTCATTGATTACTTAGAGGAAATTAAAAATAGAGATGAAGAGGAAGGAAAAGTAGAATCAGAAGATGCTGATGCAGTTAAGATACTGACCATACATAAATCTAAAGGACTTCAATTTCCAGTAGTTATAATACCAGAAATGGCTACTCTAAATAGGGGAATTTATCCAAACATATTATTTCATAAGGACATAGGCATAGGGATTCAATTGGAGGCTAATAAGGCATTATATAATAGTATAAGAAAAGAATTAGATATAAAAGATAAAGAGGAATTAGAAAGAACTTTATATGTTGCCATGACTAGAGCAGAAAAAATGCTTATTTTAGGTTGTCAAGGGAAAGATAGTGGATTTAAGAAACTTATAAGAGATATAATCGATTCTACAGAGTGTAGGGTTATATCTGAAATAGATATTTCAAGGGAGGAATATAATTCAGTTAGACTAATAAATAATGAATTAGTAAACCAAGATAATATCATAGACATGGAATTCCCCTTGTTACCTAAGGAAATTAAATATCCTAAAAATACTATGGAGAGATATAGCATAAGTCAATATCTAACGTTTTTAGATTGCAATAGAAGATTTTATTTTGATTATTATAGAAGATTATCTGATATATGGAAAATAGAGGATATATCAGATAGAGGAAGCTCCATTAGTGGTATTCAAAAAGGGAATATTATTCATAAATTTTGTGAGCATTATAGATTAGATATGGATGTAAAGGATTTGTTGAAAAATATATGTAAATCTTTTGGAGTACATTATACTACCAATATATATATGGAATTAAAGCCTTATATTGAAAATTATCTTAAATTATATAATGAAGAATATGATAAAATATTTATAGAAAAAACTTTTTACTTAAAGGTTGGGGATAGCTATATAACAGGAGTTATTGATAGGATAAATATTAAAGGAAAAAAAGCAGAAATAATCGATTATAAAACAAATAAGCTTATAAATAAGGACTCTCTTGTAAACTATTATAAACCGCAATTACAGCTTTATGCATATGTATTTCAGAATATAATGGGTATAGAAATAGATAAGGCCAGAATAGTATTTTTGGAGAAGGGTAAATCTGTAGATATTCCAGTAGATGAAAATAGTTTAAAAGAAAATATATATCATATAGGAGAATTTATAGAGTTTATATCTAAGAAAGAGAGTATATATGACTATGAAAAAAGTAATAAATGTCCAAGTTATTGTAAGCATAGAGGTATATGCGATTTGGAATAATGTGTTCAGTAATAAGGAAAGCTATTTAAATCGAGTTATATAGTAAGCTTTTTAATGGAGGGATGGAATAAGTGATAATTGGAATATGTTTTATATTTACCAGCGGATTTATATATATAAAAGAGAAACATAATATAATTACAATAGAAGGTGAAAGAGTTCTTGATAAAAAAACAAATGTGACACAGGATGGAAGATATAGGTATGGAATTCTAACGAGTATATTATCACTTATATTGGGAATTTTTAGTATATTAAGTTCAATTATATATTAAGGTGATTGTTATGATAAGAAAAACAATAAATTTTATATTGATATTTTTAATAATTTTGATCCCAAGTAAAATATCTTCTGAACCTATGAAATCGATATTTATACTAGTAGACGAGTTGAAAATAGAAACAATAGAAGAGCTGGATTTAGAAAAATCTAATATTGGACTTATAAATTTAAAAACTAGACCCCCCTACTCGGAGGAAGGATTATATCTATCTGTTAATATAGGAAGAAAATTGAGTTTAAGGGATTTTGGAAAAACGAATTTAAATTTAGAGTATTTAGGAGATGTATTAAGGTCAGAAAAAACATCTTATATTGGAAATGGAAATGGAGGACTTTTGATTTCTAATAAGGATAGGAAGACAGACTATGAAGAAAATTCCTTAGATTATGATTTAGATTGGCTAAAAAGCAAGACAGATAAACTACTAAATAAATCTAACATATTATTATTGGAGTACAATATTGAAGGTGAAAAAAATAATATAGAAATTTTAAAAGAATATTTAAATTATTATAGTAATAAGAAAATAATTATATTGCCTAAAAAAGTAGCAGCAGGGGATAAGTATTTTTTAAACAAATATCTTGCCCCAATAATATATATCGATGGAGAAAATAATGGACTATTAACCAGTAATTCTACTAAGAGAGAAGGATTTGTTGCTATAGAAGATATTTCTGCTCAAGTGAAAAATACTTATGGGTATACTAAAAAATCTGATATAGGAAAACCATTTAAAATCCTAGAAGCAGAAGATGCCATAACAGAAATAAATAAATTATATAAGACAAATATGAATTTACTTATTAGTGCATATTTATTTCAGGGAATGACTTATTTATCAATCATAATATTATGTATTGGAATAATGAAATTTAATAAAATAAGTAATAGATTGTATTTTTTCTATTCCTTTATATCTACAAATGTTCTTATATCTTTAATATTAGGACTGTTTGAATCGCATCAAAATATTGTTGTCTATTTAATAATTAGTATGGTATTACCTTATATAATTACAAAGCTAATTATAAAAAAGAAATTAGATTTTGTAAAAATAATAAGTGGTCTTACTTATGTTTCCATAGTCTTAGGAATTATAATATATCCAAAGATGATTTACAATTCTTATATTGGTTTTAATAATTTAGTATATGGTGCGAGATATTACGGGCTTAATAATGGAATAATGGGAGTATTATTAGCTTCTTCAATACTATTTTTCTTTAATATTACTAAGAATATAGAAAATTTAAATCTTAAAAGAATTATAGGAGTAATTATATTTACTCTTAATATGATTACTTTGTCTACCCATTTTGGTGCTAATACTGGTGGGTTTATAACTTCAGTTTCATTATTTGGATTTATGATTTATATGCTATTTTTATCTAGAAAAGATGGAATAAAAAAGATAATTATGTTTTTATTAATAGGATTACTCATATTTGGAGTAAATATGATATTTGATATTCTTAATGAAGATAATACCCATGCAATAAGTTTCTTTTATAGGATAAAAGAAAATGGAGTAAGTGAATTTATATCCTTAGTATTATTTAAGGCTAAAGAGTTAATAAAGCTAACATTGATCCCGCCATTTTCATTTTCCATTATTGCAGAAATAATTATATTGAGAAGGTTATATAAGTATATAATGTCAAAGGATATATTAAAGAAAGAAGCAGTAGTCGTGTTATTTACTTCAACTATAGGTTTTTTAATAAATGATACTGGAGTCATAACTTTTCTCTATATGAATTATTATTTGATTTTAGATATAATTAGTAGAAAATTGGAATTGGAACATTGAAAAAATATATGAAATATAATATAATATTCGTGACTCGAAATATATTTCAAATTAAATAAGGGGGGAAGAATCTTGCTTAAAAGATTTATATCATATTATAAACCGCATAGAAAACTATTCTTTATAGATATGTTTTTTTCATTTCTTATATCTATATCGGATCTAATATTTCCAGTTTTTACAAGGAAAATGGTTAATGAAATTATTCCAGATGGAAGGATGGACCTTTTAGTTAGATGGACTATAATAATGTCTTTCTTATTTGTACTTAGATATATTAGTAATTATATTGTATCATATTGGGGACATTTATTAGGAGTAAAAATAGAACATGATATGAGAAGAGATATATTTACTCATTTACAGACATTACCTTTCAGCTATTTTGACAATAATAAAACAGGTCATATTATGTCTAGAATAGTTAATGATTTAAGAGACATAACCGAATTGGCACACCATGGACCAGAAGATTTATTTATATCCTTAGTCATGTTAATAGGTTCATTTATTGTATTGATTAAAATTGAGTGGAGACTGACTTTAATATTATATGCATCTATACCAATCATTATATGGTTTGTTATATCTAAAAGAAATAAAATGTCAGATTCCTTTAGAGAAGTAAGAAAAAAAATTGCAAATGTCAATTCTCAACTTGAAAATAGTATTTCAGGAGTTAGAGTTGCAAAATCTTTTACCAACGAAGGTTTTGAGATTGAAAAATTTAATGAAGGAAATCGTGAATTTAGCGATGCTAGAAAAGAATCCTATAAGGTCATGGCTGAATTTGCATCAGGAATAGGTATAATGTCAAGTGTTCTTAATCTATTGGTTATAAGCTTAGGAGGATATTTTGTATATAGGGACATAATTAATTTTGGAGATCTTTTTTCCTTTACTCTTTACGTTAACTTCTTTATGCAGCCAATAAGAAGATTATCTGAATTCTCACAGCAGCTTCAAGAAGGAATGACTGGATTTGAAAGATTTATTGAGATTATGAATATTAAATCAGATATAGTTGATAAAGAAAATGCCTTAGAATTAAATGATATAAGTGGAAGAATTGAATTTAAAGATGTATCCTTTAGCTATAATAATGGAGAGAATACTGTACTTGCAAATTTAAACTTAGATATAGAGCCAGGTAAAACTGTAGCATTAGTAGGACCATCGGGAGCTGGTAAGACAACTTTATGTCATCTTATTCCAAGGTTTTATGAAACAAATAGCGGCGAAATTCTCTTAGACAATATGGATATTAAAGACATAAAAATAAAATCTTTGAGAAAAAATATTGGACTTGTACAACAGGATGTATTCTTATTTACTGGTACAATTCGTGATAATATAGTTTATGGAGATCCCGAAGCTAGTGATGAAGAAGTCATAGAAGCAGCTAAAAAAGCTAGGATACATGACTTTATTATGTCTTTACCAGAAGGATATAATACATTCATAGGTGAGAAAGGTGTTAAATTATCTGGAGGGCAGAAACAGAGGATTTCGATTGCAAGATTATTTTTAAAGAATCCACCAATTTTAATATTAGATGAAGCTACATCAGCTCTAGATAATGAAACTGAAATCATGATACAAAAATCTTTGGAGGAATTATCCCGAGGGAGAACTACATTAGTTATTGCCCATAGACTATCAACAATAAAAAATGCAGACGAAATCTTAGTATTAACGGCAGAAGGAATTGTTGAAAATGGTAATCATGAGGAATTATTGGAAAAAGATAGATTATATGCAAAATTATATAGATCTCAATTTAAGGATTTATTAGAATAATAAGTAGCAAAAACATCCCTCCTTTCATACTATATTACAGGAATAGAAAGGAGGGGTGTTTTTATGTCTTATGATTATCCAGAGCTATACTATAGAATTTATCCTAAAGTTATATCAAGGGTAAATGAACATTTGAATGAAAACTGCTCTATGGAAGAAATTACAAAGGAACAAATGGAGAAAATGGTAGATGATATATATATAAAGATGGTTGAGGAATGTCCAGAGATACATGAAGATCCATACGAAAGGAGATATAGAGGAAGAGTCAGGGGAACACAGAACATATTTTTTGGTAGAAGTAGGATTACAAGAGACTTAATAACCATACTTTTAATATCTGAACTATTGAGAAGGAATCGAAGTTTCTTTCCATTATAATAAATAGGCTGATTTCAGCCTATTTAGTTTGAAAACTCAAATTATGGAAATATATAAGATAATGTAAGCACTTTGTAACTAATTATTAAATTATTTGTAACCAATAGAATTAAGAACTATTATATGCTAAAATGAGACTATAGAATATGGCATGGGATAAAGGAGTGACATAAGTGAGAAGAACAAAAAAGAGGTTTATTGTAAGAAGAAGAAGAAATATTGTCTTTTTAGCTATTATATTTTTTCTGATAGGAACTACATCTGTAAAACTTTTTAACAAATCAACTAATTCTGCTGTTGCCATAAGTGTAACAGATACTCTAAATATAATGGGTGAAAAAAATCCAATTAATCAGGCATTGGGTGAAGAAATTAGACAGATAGAAGCAAAAGCAGAAGAGGAAAAAAGAATAGCAGAAGAAAAAGCAAAGGCAGAAGACCAAAAGCAAAATACTAAAGTGGCTTACTTAACCTTTGATGATGGACCATCAAAAAAAGTAACAAATCAAATTTTAGATATTTTAGATGAATATGATATTAAGGCAACATTTTTTATCTTAGGAAAAATGGTTAAGGTAAATCCAGATGTGTTGAAGAGAACTTATGAAGAAGGACATTCTATAGGACATCATTCCTATAGCCATAACTATAAATATATATATAAAGATACTAAGAACTTCTTAGGAGAAGTCAAATCAACGGAAAAAGCCTTAAAAGAAGTATTAGGGGAAGAATTTGAGACTAAGCTATTAAGAATGCCAGGAGGTTCCTTTGAAAAACATAAACAAAAGTTTTTAAAGATGTTTACAGATATGGGATATAAAAACTATAATTGGAATGCATTAAATGGAGATGCAGAGGGCATAGGTTTATCAAAGGAAAAGCTAGTATATAGAGCAAAATCAACAACAAAAGGGAAAAAAGAAGTAATCATATTAATGCATGATACAGATGCAAAGCAAACAACGGCAGATGGCTTACGTGAAATAATAGATTACCTTATTGAGGAAGGATATGAGTTTAGAGCTCTAAGTCAAGAGTAGATTAAGGATGGGATTTTAAATGAACAAATCAATTCTAATAGTAGAAGATGAAACTTCCATAAGAAAATTTATAAGAATAAATCTTGAGAGAAATGGATTTAACGTATTTGAAGCAGGAAGTGGTGAAGAGGGAATAGATATTGCTAGAAAAGAAGAAATAGATATAGTAATTCTAGACATTATGTTACCTGAAATAGACGGTTTTCAAGTTTGTAAAATTTTAAGGGATGAATTTCCAAGTTTAGGTATAATAATGCTTACAGCTAAAACTCAAGATATAGATAAAATCATGGGATTAGAGTATGGAACTGACGACTATATTACTAAACCTTTTAATCCTACAGAACTAGTCCTAAGAGTAAAATCCTTGGGAAGAAGAATAGAAGCTATAGATAATGTAGAAACAAACAGTATTCTATACTCTAAACCCTTTAAGGTAGATATATATTCTCGTAAATTTTATAAAGATAATAAAGAAATAGAGCTTACCCCTACAGAATATGCCATAGCAAAGATATTTATAGAGAACCCAGGAAGGGCTTTTAAAAGGGATGAAATTTTAAATCAAGTTTGGGGATATGATTTTATAGGTGATTCTAAAATTGTAGATGTAAATATTAGAAGACTTAGGGCTAAAATAGAAGATAATCCTAGTGAACCAATGTTTATACAAACTGTTTGGGGAATCGGATATAGATGGAAGGATAAAAGTTAGAGGTTAGATATATGAAAAAAAGTATAAAGACAAGATTAGTTAAAAACTTTATGTTGGTCATTGTTATAACTGTACTAATTTTAGAAATAGGGCTTATCAAGGCAGTAAAGGAATATTATTATAGAAATATTGAGGATATACTTAAAAATCAAATTGAATTTTCTAGAGATTATTATTTAAGGTATTTTTCTTCAGATTCATTGGAAGATATAGTAATAGATGATGTAGATGTATTTTGGCAGCATACCAATGCAGAAGTACAAATACTAGATCCTGAAGGAAGGTTATTAATGGATTCCTTGGGAGTTATAAACGATGATTCAAATTTATACCCCGATATAAAAGCAGCTATAAATGGAGAGAAAGGAATATGGACAGGTAAAGTTAACTATTATAATAATACAGTTATGTCTGTATCTACAGCAATTAAAGAGCAGGATAGAGTAATAGGAATTATTAGATTTATTACATCTCTTAAAGAAACTGATGATACCATAAGATCTGTTTCTTTTTTAATCCTTAGTATGGGACTAGTAGTAGTATTTATATCTGGACTAGTGAGTGTATTTCTAGCCAATTCCATAGTGAAGCCCCTTAAAGAAGTAACAGATGTGGCGGAAAAAATGGCAGATGGACAATTAAAGGTTAGAAGTCAAGTTAAGCTTCAAGATGAAATTGGTAAACTTTCTGACACATTGAATTATATGGCAGAGGAATTAATAAAAAAAGAACAAATTAAAAATGACTTTATATCATCTATATCTCATGAGCTTAGGACTCCATTAACATCAATAAAAGGCTGGGCAATAACTTTAAAATCTGAAGATTTTAATGAAAATGAGATTATATTAGATGGGCTTGAAATCATAGAAAAAGAAAGTGATAGATTGACTACAATGGTGGAAGAACTTTTAGATTTTTCAAGATTTGTTTCTGGAAGAATAAAACTTGAAAAAGATGAGTTTGAAATTGAGGATACTATTAATATAATAGGAAAGCAACTATATCCAAAGGCTAAGAATAATGAGATACAATTTATTATTAATATAAATAATGACCTAGGATATATATTAGGTGATGAAAACAGGATAAAACAGTTGCTTATTAATCTTTTAGACAATGCATTTAAGTTTACACCTGAAGGTGGAGTTGTAATATTAAATGCTTTTAAAAAGGAGAATAATTTAATATTAGAGGTAAAGGATAATGGTCCTGGTATATCTGAGGAGGATTTACCGAAAGTAAAGGAAAAATTCTATAAAGGGAAAAACAGCAAATCTCATAGTGGTATAGGTCTATCTATATGTGACGAAATAGCTAAGCTTCATAATGGAACTATGGAGATATTATCCAATATTAATGAAGGAACTCTAGTAAGAGTGACTTTGCCCTTAGGAGAGGTTAATCAATGAAGAAACTATGCTTAATAATAATAGCTATAATTTTAATTTTTTCATTAAGCTCATGCAGCATTAGTAAGTTTGACACTAAAGATAAGATAAAGGCACCAGAAAATAAGCTGCCACCATTATTGGGAAAGTGGGTCGTAGAAAAAAGCATAGGTGGTGAATATGAAGCTAATGCTGAAGAAGAATTATCCGCATTAAATAAAGAAGCTTTATTTCATAAATCAGCAGCCGTAATAGGAGAAGATTTTGTCTTAAATCCTGTGTATAAGTTAAAGAATGTGAGCCTTTCCGATTATTTATTGTATAAATATAAAATGAGTCCTGAAGATTTAGGACTTACGGAAGGCAAAGTTCAGATAATAACTATATTTAGTGATAATCAATTTTTTAAGGAGATTATAAAATATAATGATGAAGAAATTGTAAGCTTTACCCATGATAGATTTTACTTTTTTAAAAAGTCTGTGGATCAAGTGAGCAGCGAAGAAATTCTTAGATATATAAATATTGAAAAAAGTATAATGAGGAGTTCTAATATAGAAGAAGTTGATACTTTAAGATCAGGAATTCTTTTAGGAATTAAAACTCATTTTTATGATGAAGAAAGCGGAAGGGACAATTGGAGTTATAAGACTCTTTGGATTAGAACGAATAATCGTAATATGGCATCTATGTATGAATTAAAAGATTTGTTGCTTCCAAGAAAAAAAGGATTTTGGCTAGTTGATGTAAATAGGGAGAATAATGGGGCTATTAATGATGAAATTAATGCAGTACAAAAAGGAAAATTTAAAGAAGAGTTAAATGATTTATCAGCTTCCCTATATCAAATATCTAATAATAAAAGTTATTCAAGACTTAAAAATATCTTATATGTTGGAAATGATTATATATCTACAGAAACCATAGATATGCTAGATAATAGAAAAACTATTCAAGTATATCCAATAGATTATTTAAAAGATGAAAAAGCCATTAAAATTTCAGATATAATAGGTGATGAGAGACTAGAAGCATTTATAGAGGGTGCACAGGGAATAATTAAGACTAGTTCTAATATGGAATTAGATGAAAAAAGTTTTGGATTATCTAGAAGAAATGGACATTGGATTATGAAGGGAAGAATAAATTATATAAGTGAAAATGAAGAGTTATATAAGGATTATAATATAAAAACTATTCCTCCAAAGGAGTTAGTAAACTATGATGAACTGGCTATACCATGGAATGTGATAAAATCTAAGGTTCCTGAAGCTATAGATGCATTTTCATCTCCCAACGAAGATATAATCCTTATTGTTACAAGAAATAATATATTAATATACGAGATACATGACCATGAAATATCTCCAAAAGAAATAGGAAAGGTTAAGCTGAATAGTTCTGATAGCATAGTCATGGCAGAATGGGCAGCAGGAAGATATACTATGATTTGGGAAGAAGAAGTTATAAAAAATGGAGCAGAAAGTATTTATCCGTAATTGCTATTTACAATTACGGATATTTTCTTCTATAAGGGCTAATTTCTTCACTCTAGAAAGTTGTTTTATAGCATATTCCCTTTTTTGAGCCTCAATTTTATTGTCGAATTCTTCAAAATATACAAGTTTAACAGGAGTTCTGCCACGAGTATATTTAGCAGCTTTTCCTAAATTGTGTTTATGGATTCTTTTATCTAAATTTGTAGTCCAACCAGTATAAAGAGTATCATCTTTACATTGTAAGATATAAACATAGCACAAAATATTTCACCTATCCCTAAGGGCTTCATTCATTACTTTAGAAATAATATCATAGGAATATCCCTTTCGCTGTAAAAATCCACTAAGTTTCCTATAAATGGAATTTTTGTCATCATTCTTATAAGAATTTAGCTTTTTAATGGCCAACTCCAAAGCCATTTCATATTGATCATCTCTGTCTAATACTAGGACACTATCTATAATGTCTTTAGAGACTCCCTTTAGTATTAGTTCATATTTTATCCTTTCTGGACCAAGTTTATTAAGATTTACTTTATCTTTTACGAAAGCTTCTGCAAAGGCCTTATCATTTATATAATTGTTTTCCTTACAATAATCAATTGCTTTACTTATATAAATATCTTCAAAGTTTTTGCGCTTTAAGGCCATATATATTTCCTTTTCTGATCTTTGTCTATAGGATAATAAATTAAGTGCATGACTGGTTACTTTGTTTTGCTCCTCGACTTTAAGAATGTCTTTAATAAATTCATCAGTAACTTCCATTCCAACCCTTAAGTTATATTTAAATCTAAGCTCATCTTCTATACCTATGGAAAAAACATTATCTACATAGATATTGACCCTATTTTTATTTCTTTGTGGTTCAATATTGGTAATCTTCATAATAACCTCTCTCATTAAAGCTAAATATTTTACTATAGTATATCATAGTATACCATAAAATATAAATTGAAAGAAATTTTACCTATCTCTTTGATTAATTAATATATATATACCTAATAATATTAATAATACAGGCCAATACTTCCAAAAATTTATAATTCTAAAGGTAAACCAAGGAAATAATATTTTTACTAATAAAACAACACCCCATATTATTAAACCTAGGCCTATAAATAAAGGAGTATTTTGACGGATTTTTTCGTTATTATTAGTAGCATTACCATAAATAGCGCCATCATCTTCAGGTATAATAACGCTACATATTAGATAGACTATAAATGCTATGCCAAAAGATGGCAATCCCAGTAACACCCAAGCAATACGAACTATAGTAGGATCAATGTGAAAATATTCTCCTATACCGCCACACACACCAGAAAGCATTTGATTTTGTTTAGAACGACTTAATTTATTCAACTTTACACCCCCGTTCATTTATTTAAATTTATTTTATCAAATTTCACTAATTATTTAAACACTATAAATTGAAAATCATTCACATTAGTATAAGTTTGTGATAACATAATTAGATATAGAAAGTTTTGGAGGAATGGATTATGTATAATATATTAGCAATATTATTTAAATATATATTTATTATAATTATTTATTTATTTATTTTTAGTATCATAAGACTTATATATTTAGATATAAAAGGTATAGAGGGAATATCTTCCGATAATAGGGTCTATTTAAAGTTAATTAATAGAAAAGAGTCTTTACCATATAAAATAAAGGAATATTATTCTATTGATGAAACTATAACTTTAGGTAGAAATGGTCAAAATAATATTATAGTAAAGGATCCTTTTATATCTAAAAAACATTTTCAAATAATAGAAGATGAGGGAGATTATTATCTTGAAGATTTAAATAGTGCAAATGGTACATATTTAAATGGAGATAAAATATTTGATGCAGTGCAATTAGAAGATGGAGACATTGTTAGGGCAGGACAAATAGAATTTTTGTTTGTAAATAGATAGGAGAATACTATGTTTAAAAAAGGAATTAGAGCAAAGTCCCCCAGAAATTTATTATTCATTTTTGAAATTTTAGCATTATTTTTATTGTTTGCCTATGAGGGGGAAAAAATAGATAGGCTGACTTTAAGTACAGGTATTGGTCTAGTAATTATAATATATTTATCAAACTATATATTGAGTAAAATTTCATATGGAGATAATTATATATTCCTAATCGTTACTATGCTCATATCCATAGGAGTAGTAATGATATATAGAATTGATTCAAGTTTGGGTATAAAACAGTTGATATGGATATCCATGGGGATATTTTTATTTTTCCTAACATATTTTGTTTTAAAGTATATTAGAGGCTGGAAAAATTGGATATACATTTATATAATTGCTTCATATATTTTATTTTTCATTACTTTTGTATTTGGAAGCAGAAAGGGTGGGGCAATAAACTGGGTTAGTTTTGGTGGAATTGCATTTCAGCCTGCTGAGATTACTAAGCTTTTAGCAATATTCATATTGGCTTCTTATTATTCTGATACTTCTAGATGGAAAGGTATAAAATATAGTGATTATTATTTAATGGGAATTATATATTCTTTCATTTTACTATTATTTTTACAAAGAGATTTAGGTACATCCTTGGTGTTCTATGGCATATTTATTATGATTCAGTTTATTTATGAAGAAGATAGAAGGCTTGTCTTGTACAATATAGGATTATTTGCCATAGGCGGTATATTAGGATATACATTGTTTGATCATGTTAAGATTAGATTTCAATCGTGGCTAAATCCATGGAAATATATAGAGAGACAAGGTTACCAAATAACACAATCTTTATTTGCCATTGCTGAAGGCGGATTTTTTGGCAGGGGCTTAGGCTTAGGCTATCCAGACTTTATTCCAGTAGTATATACAGATTTTATTTTTTCTGCTATATGTGAGGAAATGGGAGTATTTACTGGTATAGGTATAATAATGTTATTTATGATTCTTGTATATAGAGGATTTAAAATAGCTATATCACAAGAAAATTTATTTTATAAAATACTTGCTTTAGGTATTAGCATTTTATTCGGAATACAATCATTTATTATTCTAGGGGGAGTTTTAAAGATGATACCATTAACAGGGCTTACTTTGCCTTTCATTAGTTATGGAGGAAGTTCCATGTTATCTAGCTTTATTGCCCTTGGAGTACTCCAAATATGTTCTGAAGAAATAAAAGTAAAGGAGGAACTTGATGAACAAAGAGACTAAAAGAATAATAGTTGTCTTAGTTGGATTTTGTCTAATGTTTATTAGTTTAATAGTATATATAAGTTATTTTCAAGTTTTTAGAGCAGAGGCAGTGAGAAATAATAGTTATAATAAAAGATTATGGATCAATGAAGAATCAATACTTAGAGGATCTATTTTAGATAGGAATGAAAAGGTACTAGCATATAGTGAAAAGAAAGATGACACAAATAAAAGATACTATCCCTACGGAAGATTATATAGTCATATAATAGGTTATAGTTACCGTGAATATGGGAAAGTAGGTTTAGAACTTCAATATAATAATGCTTTATTAAATATAAATGAAAATGCAGCTATTAATGAAATAAAAAATTTAGTAATACCTACTACTGAAGGAAATAATCTTAAATTAACTATAGATCATGAATTGCAAAATAAAGCCAGAGGATTATTAAAGGGAAAAAAAGGGTCTATTGTAGCTATGAATCCTACTACAGGGGAAATATACGCTATGGTAAGTCTTCCAGATTTTGATGTATCAAACTTAAAGGCAGACTGGAAGGAAATATCTGAAAACCCAAATAGCCCCTTAGTAAATAGAGCTACTCAAGGATTATATGCTCCAGGGTCTATCTTTAAGGTTTTAACTACTGTGGCAGCCCTAGATACTCCAGGCTTAGATAAACAGTATGATTGTGTTGGAAGTACAAAAATTAATGGATATGTATTTAAGGACTATCAACAAAAAGGCCATGGACATATTGATTTAAAACAGGCATTGGTTAAATCATGTAATACTTATTTTACAGAGAAATCGATCCAGATAGGAAAAGAAAGAATGGGGAATGTAGCAGATAAATTTTTAATAAATAGTGATATTTCCTTTGATTTGCCTACTAAAAGTTCACAATTCCCTTATAAGGGTAATTTAGATAAAACAGAAATTGCTGCTTCAGCCATAGGTCAGGGTAAGGTATTAGTTACTCCATTGAACATGGCATTGATCACTTCTGGTATTGCCAATGGAGGAGAAATCGTAAAGCCAATACTAGTAAAAGAAATTATATCTAAAAGTGGAAAAGTGATAAAAACCTATAATACTGAAGCTTTATCTCAAGCTACAGATCCTATTACAGCAAATGAAGTTAAGGATATGATGGTGGGAGTAGTAAAATCAGGTACAGGAACAAATGCTAGAATAAAGAATATAGAAGTAGCAGGAAAAACAGGAACTGCTGAAAATGCCAGTGGTAAATCCCATGCCTGGTTTATAGGATTTGCTCCGGCAAATGAGCCAAAAGTAGCTGTTGCAGTTATATTGGAAGAAGAAGGATCAACAGGGGGGAAAACTGCGGCACCTATAGCGAGAGATATTATGATCCATACAATAAATAATATTAGAGATTAAAGGGAGGAATTTATATGGAAAGTAAAAGAGAAGCGCTAGAGAGAAAAGATTTACCACAAGAATCTAAATGGGATTTAGAATCTATGTACAAGGATGTTAATGAATGGGAAGAAGACTATAATAGGGCTAAGGAAATGGGAAAGAATTTTGATTCCCATAAAGGAAATGTAGTATCCAGTAGTGAGAATCTATATAATACATTAAAGGATAAAGATGAGTTATATAGATTAGCAAGTAACATATATTCATATACTCATATGAAGTTAGATGAAGATACTAGAGATGGAAAGTCTCAAGCCTTGTCAGATAAGGGTTTAAGCCTTTATATAGAAGTAGATGAAAAGACATCTTTTCTAGTACCCGAGATATTGACTTTAGACTCAGATACTTTAGAAAAATATTATGATGAAAAGCCTGAATTAAAATTATATAAGCAATATATAGATAATATTTTAAGACAAAAAGCTCATGTATTATCTGCTAGGGAAGAGTCTATAATGGCACAGGTAGGAGAAGTAGGCTCTGCACCAGAGAAGATATATTCAATGCTAAATAATGCAGATTTAAAGTTTCCTACTATAAAGGATGAAGATGGCAAAGATGTAGAGATTACTCATGGAAACTTTATTCCACTTATGGAATCTAAAAATAGAGATGTGAGAAAAAATGCATTTAAAGCTTTATATAATACCTATGAAGGGTTCAAAAACACCTTTGCAGCTTCATTAAGTGGAGATTTGAAGAACAATATATTCAATGCAAATATTAGAAGCTACAAATCAAGTAGAGAAGCCTCTTTAGATGCAAATAATATTCCTTTATCTGTATATGATAATTTAATTAATTCTGTTCATAACAACTTAGATAGTATGTATAAGTATATGGAAATAAGAAAAAGAGCTTTAGGAGTAGAAGAACTTCATATGTATGATCTATATACTCCAATAGTAAAAGATATTGATTTTAAAATTCCATATAAAGAAGGGGTAGAGTTAGTTAAAAAGGCTTTAGTACCCCTTGGAGAAGAATATATGGATGTAGTAGAAGAAGGATTTAGTTCAGGCTGGATAGATGTATATGAAAACAGAGGTAAAAGATCAGGCGCATATTCAAGTGGATCCTATGATTCTAAACCATTTATACTGCTAAACTACCATGATACATTAGATAATGTATTTACTACAGCCCATGAAATGGGTCACTCAATCCATAGCTATTTTACAAGAAAAAATCAGCCTTTTGTCTATGGAAATTATTCTATATTTGTAGCCGAAGTCGCATCTACAGCAAATGAGTCTTTACTTATGGATTATATGCTAAAGAATGTAAAAGATAAAAATGAAAGGTTATATCTACTAAATCATTATTTAGAAAGCTTTAGAACTACTGTATTTAGACAAACCATGTTTGCAGAGTTTGAAAAAATAATAAATGAACACTTAGAGAAGGGTGAAGCATTAACAGCAGATTATTTATGTGAAGAATATAAGGAATTAAATGAACTATATTATGGACCAAATGTAGTAGTAGACGATGAAATAGCAATGGAGTGGGCAAGAATACCTCATTTCTACTACAACTACTATGTATTCCAATATGCTACAGGATATTCAGCAGCAGTTGCACTATCTCAAAAGGTACTTGAAGAAGGGAAGGAAGCAGTAGATAAATATCTAAACTTCCTAAAGAGTGGAAGTTCAGACTACCCACTAAATGTATTAAAACTAGCAGGAGTGGATATGACTACAGAGGAACCAGTAAATAATGCAATGAAGTTATTTAAAGAGTTAGTAGATGAAATGGATCAATTAATATAGAGATACTAAAAAAGATACCAGATACTGGTATCTTTTTTATATGGAAGAAAGTAAGTTCTTGAATTGTTAATTGCCATATTGGGAAATATCCTTTTATTTTATTTCTTAACAAAATTTTTTATTGAATGTTTCAAATTAAATAAAAATAAGCTAGAGTAAAAAATGCTAGATACTATATAAATAACTAGCATTTGAGTTTTGATTCTTATAAGTGTTAATTTTGGAAAGTTTATATTTGATGAAAAACTAACTGCTGCCATAATTTATAGACATATTCAGCATTTCCATATGTTAATCTATCCTATGATAAATTTATTGATGAAGTGACATTGTCTGTACTGGTATTGGTAATACATAGTAAAAAAAATAGATAAAGTCGTAAAATGGTGAACGAAAGTTATTGCAAATATAATAATCGTGACTTAAAATCATATACAAGCAGTCCTTCCTCGGTTATTAGTATATAGAAAACCTTATTTTGTGTTCATAGGTATATACTATATCAAAAAAGAATATCAAATATTATTGGATATTGGTTTTTATAAAATTCCTAATTCTTACAAAAAGTAATTTAAGGGGGTAATATTATGAAAAAAGATTTTGAATTAGAATCAAGAGAAATTATCTTGGACGAGGTAGATATATTAGAAGAAACTTCCACTCCAGATTGGGGAGTATTTTGTTCAGGTAGCGACTGCTGGGGAGTATTTTGTAGCGGCCGCTGGGCATAAGTTAATTTTTAGCTTTTGAAATTTTAGTAGTTTTTAAAATCTAGAACCTAGTATTATTTATTAGTAATGTAAGAATTAGGAATTTATAATATATATTTAAATCAAGGAGTGATAAGATGGATATAAAGATTATAAATTCAGAAAAAGATAATATCAATATATTTTTCTTTCCAAATAATCTAAGATTTTTTCAAGTCAATAATTATACAAAACAAATAATAGAATCCTATCTATATGGTGATACTCTTGAACAAATTGAAAATAAATTTAATATAGATAATAAAACTCTATCTGAATTGATAGCAAAAATAGAAAATTTTTCAAAAGAAGAATTAGAACCCATGAAAGATATATCTTTCTTTGACAACAAATTAGAGAAATTAGTCATAAGCTTAACTGATTCCTGTAATTTAAGTTGTAGTTATTGTTATGAATCAATGCAAGAAAACTTTATAACTAAAGATAGCTTAAATAAAAAAGATATTGATAGGATATTTCATGTAATAACAGAAAAATATGATGAAATAGCTATAATTCAAATATTTGGTGGAGAGCCCTTATTAAGATATGAGTTGGTAGAATATATTGGATCCACTGTGAATGATCTTTATAACAATAATAGATTGAAAATTATGCCTTCTATAGGAATAGTTACTAATGCCACAATAATTAATGATAAAATTATAGACATATTTAAAAAATATAATATTAAATTTACCATAAGTTTTGATGGAAATCCAAAATCACACGATGAGTGTAGAAAGTTTAAAAATGGAGATTGTTCTTCAGAATTTATACTAAATAATATGGATTTACTTCGTTCAAATAATCTTTTTCCTTCTGGGATAGAAACTACATATACCAATCATCATAAAGATCAGGATCATAAAATTATTAATATGATAGATTTTATGGAAAAAGAATTTAAAATAAATCGTTTTCATATTACACCGGTAATATTAGAAGAAAATCATCCTTATTATTTAAAGGATGTATCAGATTTTATAGATTCTATTGATGATATGTTTTCAAGGAAAGAAAACAAAATCTTTACATCTATAGTAGGAAGGTTTATTGATACATTAATAAAAAAACAACAGATTGATTATTTATGTGGAGCTGGAATAACTGATTTGTCTATTTCTCCAGATGGAAGGATATATCCTTGTTTTATGTTATTTGGGGCAGAAGATTATGTAATGGGAAATATTTATGATGATAATATTTATGAAAATAATATATTTAAAAACGTAAAAAATCAATTTATTGAAAAGATTAAGGATTCAATTAAAGACTGCAAAAATTGTTATATAAAGAATTTATGTCATGGATGTTTAGGTGTAAATTATATAAAAAATAATGATGCATTTGAACCAGATAGCTATTCATGTGAAATGTATAGAGCTATGATTGATAGAATCCTAATAAACATGTCAAAATTAACAAATAAAAACAAGAATAGTTCTAAGGGTGATGCTTAATGTTTGATCTGAATTTTAAACCTATTGCTTTAAATGATATTGATATTTGGACACTATTTGAAAAAACAGATGGTAATTTATATTGTATAGGTAGCAAAACAAAAGATCGATTTATTATGGCACAAGAATATAATAAGGATTTAATTTATCAATTTGCAAAAGAATTAGATGGTAGTCATAGTGTTGAAGAATTAATAAATAATAGTGAAAAAAAATATGAATCTAAATTTGATGTAAAGCAATTGTTAGAGATACTTGGGAAAGCAGGATTAATTCAAAATGCAAATGTTGACGTCATTGAAAAGCAGGAATTAGACAAATATTCTTTTAAAATTTATTCTGCTGACTTATCAAATCATTATAATTTTTATGATAAAGCTGAAAAGGTCATTTTCCCATATGGAATGATATTCTTTAATATGCTTATACTACTTGGAATAATATTAGCTATTTTAAATTTAAATATTTTTTATGACAACAGTACTTATCATGTTTTTAACTCTTATGAAATAGGGTTATTAGTTATTATGATTAATTCTACAGTTAGTTTAATTTTTCATGAATTTGGACACATAATAACTGGATACCATAAAGGTTTAAAACCAAAGAGTATCATAATTTCTTTATATATGTGGATTACACCTATAGTTTATGTAAAAACACCAGGAATCTATACCTTGAAACCAAGAGATAGAATAGAAATATTTTCAGCAGGGATTTTTGCTAATTTAGTTTTATTTTCTCTATTTATGGCTATATTTACTTTTACTAAAAATAGCATTTTTGTATTGTTTGCCTTACCTAATTTATATAGGATAGTAACTAACTTATCTCCATTCATGCCTTTAGATGGATATCTTATTTTATCAACAATTTTTAAAATGCCTAATTTAAGGAAAAATTCTTTTAAGAAATTTAAAAAGGTAATTAAAGAACCAAAATTATTAAAAGACAACAAAAATATTTTTATTCTTATATATTTTATATTAAGCTTAGCTTTGATACTTTTTATAATTACATCACAACTAAATTGGATAGTAAGAGAGATTGTAGACTCTATTGATAATAGTGTTAGTATACTTGATTTTTTATGGAAAATGAAATTATTTGTATTATTTATTGGTGTAATTATTATAAAATCAATATATAATGTTTATATAAAAATTCAAGATCACAATTCAAACAAGAAAGAATTACAATCAAATTAATATTAAAGTTTGGGAGGGATGTCATGAATTCTTTATTAGAAATAAAACATCTATACAAAAGCTATCATAAAGATCAAGTATTGAAAGATATTAATATAAAGATTAATAAAGGTGATATATATGGACTTATTGGACCAAATGGTTCTGGTAAAAGTACTACAATAAAGACAGTATTAGGCCTTGTGAAAAAAGATTCTGGAGAAGTTTATTTTGATGGAAAATTAATGAATAGAAATAGTTCTATGAATGGATTAATAGGTGCAACAATAGAAGAACCATCATTCTATGAATATTTATCAGGATATCAAAATCTAAAACTACATGGAAATTTACATAATTTACCTGATAAAAGAATTGATGAAGTCCTAGAATTAGTAGATCTTAAAAATGTTAAGAATAAAAAAGTGAGTAAATATTCTATGGGAATGAAACAAAGGTTAGCAGTAGCTAGAGCATTTATTAATAAACCAGAATTGGTGATTTTAGATGAGCCTACTAATGGATTAGATCCTCAAGGTGTTTTGGATATGAGAGAATTTATAAAAGAACAGGCAGGAAAAGGAGTAACCTTCATATATTGTTCTCACATTTTAAGCGAAGTACAAAATCTATGTAATAGAATTGGTTTAATAAAAGAAGGCGTAATTATTGCTGAAGATCGTACTTCTAAGCTACTCTCTCAAGAAAAAAATGTATATGTTATAGAATGTAAAGATAAAAAGGGTTTAGTGAAATATTTAAAGTTAAATAAATTTAATGCCAATTTAATTGACAATAAAGTAGAAGTAAAGTTAGAAAACAGTTCATTTTCTCAACTTAATCAAATGCTTTCTAATAGTAATTTTAAAATAGATGATATTTCTAAAAAGACATTTTCTTTAGAAAGCTTTTTCATTCGTGAAGTTGGTGGGTTAAATGATTAAAAATGAATTTATAAAATTTTTTCGACCAAATGTTATTTTACTATATATTACTATTATCATATTGCTAATTGGGATGTTTGGATTAATGTTTAAGCCAGATGCTAATAAATATTCCAATAGTAAAGATATAGAATATTTTAATAATACTATAAGTAGTGAATTTATTTATTACTTTTTACCTTTTTTTATGATTTTTTTAACATCTAATGTTTTTTCTAAAGATATGTATACTGGGCAGCTAAAGTTTTTTCTTATAGGAGAAAATAAAAGGACTAAAATATTATTGACAAAGAGTTTTGTTTTAATAATTGTATTATCACTGTTTATCTTTGCAATTAATTTGATTTCTAGCATAACTGTTGGAATTGTCATAGGAGAATTTAGCCAGGTTTTAAATATACATAAAATAGGAGTAATTAAGGATATTATAAATATTATATTTTCAATATTACCATTACTTATGGTATTTATATTTATATCTATTATTACTCCAAATTCCATTATAACATCTATTTCTGTGTTTTTTTTGTTTCTAGTATTCGACCATATCATTCCATTAACAAATAAGTATATACCTACTGGTATAATAAGAACATACTTGTACAATGGAGAACTCTTGGTATTTAATATAATAATATTTACTTTATTGTTATCTATTATAAATTTTTTAATATTTTATAGAAAGGATATGATGGAATGACACTAGAAGTTGCAAAAAATGAATTAATAAAAACTTTTCATCACAAACAATTTTATATATTATTAGTATTTATTATTATTATGGCCTTATTTTCTACTTATATTTATTCTGATATTCAAAATAAAATTATAAATGGAGATGTTGGAGCTAATAGATATACAGAGAAAGTAAAGGAAAGCTATATAAATATGAACGGCAGTATATTTATGGAAAAATTTCTAACAGATTTTATTTTCAAACCTATGATTCCATATTTCTTAATATTTATGGTTTTATTCTCTATTAGAACATTTTCTGAAGATAATACTAGTGGAAATCTAAAATTTTTTATTTTAGGTGCTAATAATAGAATAGATATATTCTACGGGAAGATATTATATCTTTTTGCTATTGTAACCATAGTAGTTTTAATAAATATATTATTGAGTTTTGTTTTAGGAGCACTATTTTTTGGAGTTAAAGGTATGACAATTAAGGGATTATTATCTATATCTTCTATTTATTTATTAGCTATTATACCAGTATTGGCATTTTCATCATTAATAGGAGTTTTTTCATTAATGCCAGGATCTAGTAATGTATTTATAGTTATAGGAGTTATGTTAAGTGTATTAGTAAGCGTTATAGATAGATTTACTATAAGCAAATATTTTTCTCCAATAGGTATCCTTACTAAGTTAGTTGATGTAGATATAATAGATATTAGAATTTTTGACTTGGTAAAATCTAATTTTGTAGCATTTATATATTTTGGAATTGCCATGGTAATTGGTATTTTATTATTTAGAAAAAAAGATTGGATATATTAAAAGGAAGTTATTTAAAAAATTAGTAGATGAAGAGGAACGTCTCTAACAGGACAACAATCATGGGAAAGACAAGCTAGAAATTTTCTATCATTATTGGACGATAGTATATATCTTGGAGGTATTATATGAATTAAGTGCAAATGGCTTTAAGGCTGCAGCGGTAACTGCTATTACATCTGTAGATTCAATTTTAAATGATTATATAGGTAAAGTACAGACCTTTGTAAATCTTGGGTACTCTACGGTAGAGTTTACTGCATATACTATATTATTATTAGACTTAAAAGGAATTCATAGAAACTTTTAAAAAAACATTTTCTAGCAAATATTCATTACTAAGTATATTAATAACAACTAGGAGATTTCAATATGAATTTTATTAATTTTATAACAATTTTTATTCCGCTAAACTCTATAGCTATGTATTTTTTAATGAAGGTGAGAAATATACATTTTTTCTTACCAATAATCTGCATATTTTATATTAAGATATTTAATCTAGAAAATAAGGCCTATTATAATATTCCTGAAGATTATAAAAAGATTAGGGAGAAATATATTCCGAAAAAATTTAGTGTTTCTTCTGATAAAACTTTTCTTATGCACTATCTAGATGCTTCGAGGAGAAGGGCAATTCACAAGAAGAAATATAGAATAAAAATATTTGCTATAGTTGGCATATCCATGGTTATTATAACTAAATTATATGGTGAGAAGGTTTTCAGTAGTATTGTGGAATTACTAACTTATATGATTACTATTATGGTCATATTATGGGTTTCAATAGCATTATATTATGACATCAGATCATATAAAAAGTATATAGAAATATATGGAGAAGCAGAAAAAGAAATTGATAAGTTTCTGATATTGAAAAGCACTTTACATTTATTAACACAGCTCTTTGCTATTATTTTTATGCGTATCAGTATAATAAGGATATCTAGACCACGGAAAAAATACCGAATCTAAAAATCAACGAAAAAACCCCTTAATTTAAGTATTCACATAATATGATTTCTTAAATCAAGGGGTTTTCCGATAACTTCTATCCCATTGTATACAATGGGATAGTTTTCCTATAAAAACTTACTTCTTAAATTACTCCAATACATATCTTTATCAAAGTTTAATTTCTTAATAGTCTTATGAGAAAGTTTTAAATTTATACTGGTAATATTATTATATTTAAACTCAACTCCATCATTTATAATTAAAATAGAATTTTCATATCTAAATTCAGGTTTAATAGATATAGTTATATCTCCTGGAACTACTGCACTATTAGGTAATGATCTATATACCTTAGAGCTAATAGGAGATAAGGGAGTCAGCTGTAAAGTCTTTAGGGATGGATATATTATACTGCCTCCACTGGAGAAGTTATAAGCGGTACTACCTACTGGAGTAGAAATAATTACACCATCTCCACTAAATTTTTCTAAATGATTTCCATCTAAAAAGATTTCTAGATGAACAACTTTAGATTTAATCCCCTTAACAACAATTTCATTGACACCAGTAAGAAAGAAACTCTTACTTTTAGTGCATATTTCTGCACTTACCAATGCAATCTCCTCTACTAAATAGTCTTTATCTATGTATCTATTTATAAATTCATCTATATTTTCAGGTAAGATTTCTTGAAAAAACCCTAAGTGACCAGTATTTATACCTACAAAGGGAATACTAGGAAACTTATTACGATGTATTGCTCTTAAAAAGGAGCCATCCCCACCTACACATATATTTAATTCTGCATCATCACTATATTTTTCCGATATCTGAAAGCCTTTATTTATAAGTTTATCTGATAAGATTTGAGATGTCTTCTTGGATTCATAATTATAGTTTGAAATAATATTAATTATTCTTTTTTCGTTTGAACTCACACGTTTACCCCCTAAATGATTTTAGCCTTTTAAATCATATAATATTTGATATAATTAGTTTACCTATATTATATAATAAACATAAGAAAATTTGGAGGTAATTATGGATTTATTCAAAGAAAGCGAAAATGTTGTCATATTTAAAGTAGACAGGGATGATTTAGACTTAGAAGAATTTCTTGTTACTAAGGATTTATCAGGAAGATTATTTAGAAGATTATATAAGGAAAAGAATATCTATATAAATGGGAAGTTTAGAAGAAAAGGATTAAAACTTGAAAAAGGAGATATAGTATCAATTTATATGGGAGATGAAGAAGAAAATACTAGTCCAGAAAAAATAGATATAGATATTGTTTATGAAGATTTTGACCTTTTAATCTTAAATAAGCAACCAAATATTGTAGTACATCCAACAAAGTCCCATCAAGAAAATACTTTATCCAATGGAATATCATATTATTTCAAGGAAAAGGGAATAAAAAAGAAAATTAGATTTGTAAATAGACTAGATATGAACACTACAGGAATTTTAATAGTTGCAAAAAACTCCTTTGCCCACCAACAAATGGCTTTACAATTTGAGTCAAATATAGTAGAAAAAAAATATCAGGCAATTGTTAAAGGACGAGTAGAAAAGCAAGAGGATTATATAGATTTACCCATTGGTAGAGAAGAAGAAAAAAGTATTAGAAAGGCCATAAAAGAAGAAGGACAAGAGGCTTTGACTAAGTACTCTGTAATAGAAAGGTATGAAGATGCCACTTTGCTAGATATTCAAATATTTACAGGAAGATCCCATCAGATTAGAGTTCATTTAAATCATATTGGGCATCCCATAATAGGTGATACTTTATATGATGAAGAAAGTACTCAGATCCATAGGCAAGCCCTTCATTCTTATTATTTGAAGATAAAACATCCTAGGACAAAAGAATATATAGAATTTATTGCTCCATTGCCAAGGGATATGGAAGAATTGATAAATCATCTAAAGGATAAGTAAAATACTTATTCTTTAGATGATTTTTTATAGCGAATAGAAAAGTTCTGCTTTTCTTCTCTTTCTCATTATTTAGCCTTTCTTTCTTCATTTTTAGGTGTAGGTGCATTTAATGCCTTCATAATTTCCATCATCTTACTCATTTCCTTCATCTTATCACCATTTTGCTGACTATCGCCACCCATAATAGGTGCAAGCATACCTATTAACTGTGTAGGATCTTTTAATGCATCTTGATTTCCCATTACTGAGGTTAACATTGAAAACATTTGCTTATATTTATCCATATTAATAATTAAGTCCATCATCATTCCTAAGTTTTTTACTTCCGTTTTTGGAACTTCGTTTTGGATTACATTGACTACTTTACTTATTCTTTCTTTATTGTTATTAACAGAAATAGGCTCCTTAATATAAGCATATTCATCGTTTTTCATAAAATTAGCTAATTCATTTATTTTAACTAATCTTTCCGTAAATAATATTGATTTATTTATCAAAGGTATGTAATGCTCTGGAAAATATGCTCCAACTTTTTTTACTACTTTAATCTTTTCAGCAGTATATTCAGGGTCTACCTCCAGGGTATTTACAAAATTACCTAAAGAATGTAATGCCGTTGATTCAGTCTCTTGATTCTTACCTAATACTAGTAAAAATAAGAATATCAATATTTTATTATCCAAGAATATCCCTCCTAATCATAATATAATAATCATTATATGCAAAAATGAATTAATAGTTGCAGTTCAATTTAGTAATATATTTACTTTAAGTTTCATAAATTTAAATATAATATAGAAGGAGGTAAAGGCATGAAGAAAAAAGATATAAAAAATATTGTGGATAATATAGGTAAATATAACCCTAGTGAAGAGGATATTACATTAATTGAAAACTTGCAGGATGCATATAAGGATAAATCCGATGATGAATTGTTTGTAGAAATCATAAGAGTAAATAGTGAGATGGAAGAGCAAATGAGCAAAGAACAATATGAAGAAATGTTTAACAAGTTAGAGAGTATTAGACCTATGTTAAGTGAAGAACAAAATTCAAAGCTAGATAAGATATTAAGAATTTTAGATAAAGATTAATAGATAAAAGGGCTAACTTTAAAATAGTTGGCCCTTTTATAATTTTCCTTAATCAATTTACAAATCTAGGAAATGGACATAGAAATAATAAGATGTTATAATAGATTGTACGTTATGTAAACCAAAAGGAGTGGTTTGATGCAAATAAATAAGAAGTTAAAGTTAATTTTACTTATAACTATTTCTATAGTACTATTATCTGCCAGTCTATTTTATATGCAAACAAAGAATAAGATAGAGGACATGACTTACACCTTATTTTTAACTCATTTACAGAAGGGGTTAGTAAAAGAAGTGGAATTATCCAATGGCGGAAAAATAAAGGTAAAGCTTACAAATGGTAAATTGGCCATTACTGATAATCCAAGAACTGATGGTTTTAAAGAAGAATTGTTGATGTACGATGTAAATGTAGTGGAAAAGACCAATAGTGCAAGTCAAGCTATACCTATGATAATATTAGTATCGGCCATGGGATTTATGGTATTTTATTTAAACAAGAATATGTCTAAACAAGCTGAGAAAGAAATGGCTAAAATGTCTGAAATAGACGCAGAGTCATCTAATAAAAGAATAACTTTTAAAGATGTAGCAGGTAATGATGAGGCTAAAGAATCTTTAATGGACATGGTGGACTTCATAAAAAATCCAGAGATTTATAATAAATTTGGTGCAAGATTACCGAGAGGAATTCTTTTATATGGAGCTCCAGGAACAGGAAAAACTCTTATGGCTAAGGCAATGGCAGGAGAAGCAGAAGTTCCTTTCTATGCTGTATCAGGCTCTGATTTTGTACAAGTATATGCAGGACTTGGTGCCAGCCGTATAAGAGAATTATTTAAAAAAGCTAAAGATGCAGGAAAGTCTGTTATATTTATAGATGAAATAGATTCCCTAGGAAAAAAGAGAAAATCAGGAGATAATCCTTCAGGAAGTGAGGAAGGGGATAGGACATTAAATGCCTTATTAACTGAAATGTCTGGATTTAAAGATAATGAGGGAATAATCGTAGTAGCAGCAACAAATAGATTAGATATTTTAGACGAAGCTTTATTGAGACCAGGAAGATTTGATAGACAGGTGGAAGTTTCTTTACCAGATGTAAATGGAAGATATGAAATTCTTAAATTACACAGCAGAAATAAGCCAGTGGCTAAAAATGTAAATTTAAAAAAGGTTGCGTTAGAAACCATCTATTTCAGTGGTGCTAAGCTAGAAAACCTAATGAACGAATCTGCTATTATAGCTGTAAAAGAAAAATCAAAAGAAATTACAATGGATCATATAAATAAAGCCTATTATTCAGTATTAGTTGGAGATGAAAAGAAAGATAGATCATCTATAAAGCATATAGATAGAGAAATAACTGCATACCATGAGGCTGGACATGCATTGGTGGCAAAATTAGTAGCGGAAGATAATAGAGTTACTAAAGTTAGTATTATTCCAAGTACAAAAGGTATGGGTGGTTTTAGTTTAAATATTCCTCCAGATAAAATGTATCAAACGAAAAAAGATATACTATCTAGTATAATGATTTCACTTGGTGGAAGAGTAGCAGAGGAAATAATTTATGGTAAAGAAAATATTACAACAGGTGCATCTTCAGATCTAGAAAAGGCTACAGATATGGCTTTATCTATGATTGGTGTATTTGGTATGGATGAAGAAGTAGGGCTTTTAAGTTATAATGTTTTATCAAGTAGAAATCTTAATAGTGGAACATTAACAGATAGGGCAAAGGAGATATTAAATAATCTTTATGAAGATACTATTAATTTATTAAATAGTAATATTAATATTTTACATTCCCTAGCCAAAAATCTTATAGATAAAGAAGTGCTTAATGAAGATGAAATAAATAATATAGTTTACCAATAATGACAAATAATAAATTTCTAGTTTACTTGAAAAAATAAGAAATAAGATGTATAATATATATAAGAAATTAGCTCTGCGATGTGCGTTGGCTTTGTTAATTCAACCGACATAACAGACATGGGAGTCTGGGTTTAACATTGGATAACATGCCCCTTCGAGGGGACGTTAGAATATGTTAACAAGAAACCCCCCTTTTAGAAGGCGGGTATGAATTACCTCAGTTGACGGCATTGCGGGAAAAATCCTCTTAGGTTTCGCCTAAGAGGATTTTTTATGCTCTTATATAATGTTTATAGGGAACTTTTTTCTTTCTTTGAAAATGTGAATATATTTAAATCCTAATTCCTTTAACATCTTTTCCACAGCTTTATATTCATATCCTATGGTGTCAGGGCTATGAGAATCAGAGCCTATGGTTATTATTTCTCCTCCTAATTCCTTATATAATTTTAATATTTGAATCTTAGGGTGGAAATATCCTAAGCCATATCTCACTCCTGCAGTATTTACTTCAATTCCCTTACCATTTGCAATTAAAACTTTTAATATGGCTTCTATTATATAATAATATTCATTATATTTTGGAATAGCAGAATAATCTTCAAAATATCTATCAATATAATCTAAATGACCTAAAACATCAAAATTATTAAAATGTTTCACACAATCATACATATCATTATAGTATGCTTCTAAAGCCTTTATAGGTTCAATTCCTTTAGTAAAGCTTTCAGCATGTATATCTAACTTATTTACTGAGTGAATAGACATTAAAACAAAGTCAAAATTATTATTATCAATAAATTCATTATATCTTTCAAATAACTGAGGTTGAATTCCTATTTCTACACCTGCAAGTATTTCAATGTCTTTCATATATTTATATCTTACTCGCCTGATATTTCTAAAATAATCAGATGTTCTAAATACAAAATCAATTCTTTGTGCAGTAGAATCTAAATCAACATGATCAGTAAAGCATATGCTTTTTAAATTCCTATCAATGGCAGCTAATACCATGGATTCCATAGATGCTTTGGAGTCAATGGAATATTCACTATGAAGATGAAAGTCGTACATTTAATTAACACTCCTAAAGTTTTATTTATAAAGCATTTTACTAAAGAATAGAGGAATAGTAAAGAACTATTTAGCAAAGTCTTCCTTATATTGAAGTCTATATAAATCATAATACATTCCTTCCATAGATAGCAACTCTTGATGAGTCCCCATTTCTTTAATGTTACCCTTACTAAGAACTATAATTTTATCGGCGTGTTGAATAGTAGATAATCTGTGGGCAACAGCAATACTAGTTCTACCTTTAATTAATTTTTCAAGGGCATCTTGAATTAATAGTTCAGTTTCTGTATCTATACTTGATGTGGCTTCGTCTAGTATTAATATACTAGGGTTATAGGCTAAAGTTCTTGCAAAGGATAAAAGTTGCCTTTCTCCAGAAGATAATGTTGAACCCCTTTCCATTACAGCTTCCTTATATTTAAGAGGGAGTTTATTTATAAAATGATCTGCATTGACATATTTAGCAACTTCTATAATCTTTTCATCAGAGATTTCAAGCTTATTTAGTCTAATATTATCTTCTATGGTTCCAGTAAATAAGAAGACATCCTGTAATACTACTCCTATTTTTTGTCGTAATTCATATTTGTCATATTCTTTTATATTAACACCATCTATTAATATTTCACCTTTCTGTACATCATAAAATCTAGTGATTAAATTCATAATAGAAGATTTTCCAGCTCCCGTTGCTCCGACAAAAGCAATAGTTTCACCAGGATTTATGGTGAAGTTAATATCTTTTAGTACCCAGTTATCAGATTCATAGGCAAACCAAACGTTTTTAAATTCAATTTTACCCTTTATATTGTCAATATTCATAGGACTATTAGGATTTTCAATTATATCAGTGTTATCCAATATATGAAAGATCCTTTCACTTGAGGCCATGGCAGATTGAAGTATATTATATTTTTCAGTTAAATCAAGGATTGGTTCAAAGAATCTCTGTAGATATTCTATAAATGCATATAATACTCCAAATTCTATCGCATTTGAAATAACTTGCCCACCACCATAATATATAATGAGGGCTATGCCTATCGAACGAATTACTTCTATGGAAGGTCTAAATATGGCAAAAAGGGTAATTTCTTTTTTTGCAGTTGTTAAATAATCTTGATTTATTTTATCAAACTGATTTGAAATTTTTTCTTCTTTCCTAAAGATATGGATTATTCTTATTCCCGTCAAGTTTTCATTTAAGGTAGAATTTATCTTAGATAATTGCGCTCTTGCCAATCTATATACTACTCTGATTTTTTTTCTAAAGATAATAGATGCCACAATGATTAAAGGAACTAAGGCAAAGGAAATTAAAGCCAAAGTTAAATTCATCTTAATCATAATAAATATAATACCTATAAGGACAAATATATCTTTAAATAAATTTACTAAGACAGACGTATACATTTCATTTAAAGTTTCAGTATCGTTGGTAACTCTAGTGACGAGTCTCCCAATAGGATTCTTATCAAAAAAAGATATGGAAAGGCTTTGAATATGTGTAAATATCTCTTGTCTTATATTAAAAATAATTTTTTGAGATGTATAATTTAAAATTAGCATTTGAGCATAGTTAAATGTAAAAGCAAGTATAATAGAAATTAGAAAAATGAGAGATATATTGTTGATACCTTTAATATCTGGGTTTCTAAAATCCATATAAGACTCATTATCTAAAAGAACTCTATCTTTAATTGATTCATCTTTATAATCTCCAAGATAATATTTTCCATCTTCTTTGATTATATTTACAACTGGATAATTTTCTAATTTTAATTTGTCTATTTCTTTTATAGAATTGACTCTTATATATTTCTTATCATTAAATATAGTTCCTTCATAAGGAGAATTGATTTCCATTTCATACATAGGTTTTGTATAGCCAGATAAATAGTCGTCTATGGTTATCTTAAGTAAATAGGGTCTTAAAAGCTCTAAGCCTGTAATAGCAATCATCATAATAATAGCTAGGAGCAAATGAAAAAAATAAGGTTTAGCATATTGCAGAAGTCGTCTCATCAATTTACTGTCATAGGATTTTCCTATTATTTCATCATCATGATATTCTTTACTCATTATTTACCCCCTAATTATTAACTATTTTTTCTTCTAACAACTGATTTTCATATAGCTCTTTATATGAACCATTATCTAATAAAAGAGATTCATGTGTTCCTCTTTCAGTAATCTTGCCATCGGTCAAGAAAATGATTTCATCACAGTCTTTAATAGTAGATATTCTATGACTAATTATAATAGTAGTTTTTGAATTCATTATGGTTTTTAAATTATTTAATATTTTTTCTTCAGTTTCCGTATCTACACTAGATAAACTATCATCTAATATAAGGACGGAAGGTTCTTTAATTAAGGCACGAGCTATGGAAGTTCTTTGTTTTTGACCACCTGACAATGTAACTCCTCGTTCGCCTAAAATAGTTTCAAAACCATTCTCAAATTCTACTATATTATTATAAACTTCAGACAGTTTAGCAGCTCTTATAACTCTTTCAGGAGATATAGGCTCATCGAACGAAAAAGCAATATTTTCTTCTATAGTATTAGAAAATAAGAAATTATCCTGTGGAACATAGCCTATATTTTCTCTGAGGGACATTAAAGATAAGTCTTTAATATCTATATCATCAAATAATATATTACCCTGCTGAATATCATAAAGCCTAAGGAGTATGCTTACAATGGTGGATTTTCCACTGCCTGTTCTACCAATTATAGCTAGAGATTTTCCCTGTTCTATAGAAAAACTTATATTTTCTAAAGCATAGTTATCAGATCCTGGATACTTAAAGTTAACATTTTTAAATTGGATTTTTCCCTTTGGATTTTCTAATTCAATAGAATTCAAGCTATTAACTATCTCTGGAGTTTCTGCTAAAATAAGATTTATTCTATCCATTGAGGCAGCTCCTCTTTGAAATATATTTATAACCCAGCCTAGAGCCATCATTGGCCACACCAACAGACCTAAATAAGAATTGAAAGCAATAAAATCACCTAATGAGATTTTATTTAATATTACTTCCTTACCACCATAAAGAATAACTAAGAGAAAACTAATGGAAGATACTAATTGGATAAATGGATGGAAAGTTCCAGAGATTTTAACTAAACTTAAATTTTTCTTCAGATTATCTTTATTTACTCCAGCAAACTTATTTTGGATAAGATCTTCTTGTACGAAAGACTTTACTACTCGAATGCCAGAGAAACTTTCCTGAGTAATATCAGTGAGGTCAGAAAAAGCTTCTTGAACTATCCTAAAACGCTTATGAATGATTTTACCAAATCTACTTACTATAATAACGATAAATGGCAATGTAAATAAAGCAATAAAAGCCAATCTAATATTTGTAGTTTTTATCATCATGATTAAGGATAAAACTATCATAAATAGAGAATCTACAATCATTATAGTACCCTGTCCAATTGCCATCCTAACAGCATTGACATCGTTTGTAGCATGGGCCATTAAATCTCCAGTTTTATGAGTATTAAAATAGTTTGGAGATAAAGATAATAAATGATTAAATATCCTTTTTCTTAAATAATACTCTAGTTCCCTAGAAGTACCTAAAATATATATTCTCCAAAAAAAACGTCCAACAGCAATGGTAACACCAGTTAGTAAAATTAAAAATACATACTTTAATATTATCTTGTTGTTTAATCCATTGTCTTGGAAAGCGTTTGTTAATCCCCTTAAAAGTTGAGGAACTACTAATTGTACAGAGTCTATTATTAAAAGCCATATCACCCCAATTAAATAGTTCCATTTTTGTTTTGAGAAAAAATCTTTTAGATTAAAAAAAATTGACAAGTTGTAATACCCCCTTATTAGAATAATTCTTAAACTTTCTATACCTAAAATAATTTCTTAATATATATTATAAAGGATATATATTTAAAATGAAGGAATATTTAAAATATTTTTTATTAAAAGTATAAAATATTTAATAATGAGGGACAATTAATTAGAAACCATTAAATAAACTTCAGGAGGTATATTATGGAATTAACTACAAAGGAAATCTTAAAAAAGATGATATTGGATTCACAAGAAATGATAAGGGATTATGAGGTTCATTCTAAGAAAGTAAATGATAGTGAAGTAGCAGATATATTTAAAAAATTTGCTGAAGAATGTGGCTATCAAGCAGCAGAATTACAAAAAATACTGAAAGAAAAGTTTTAATGTCTAAAATAACCAATATATCTTGATTATAAATTCTATTTCGGGGTAAAAAATAAAGGATAATTTAGATATGATATAGAAAAGGGGAGAAAAAAATGATAAATAGGCTTATTGAAGAAAAAAAGAGAAAAATTGAAAGAGAAAAGAGAATGGAAACTGCTAAGAAGTTTGCTGCTGGAACAGTCATAGGTACAGCAGTAGGTGCTGCTGCTGGTCTTTTATTGGCTCCTAAGTCTGGAAAGGAAACGAGAAAAGATATATCTGAGAAGACTAAGGAAGTAACAGAAAATATAAAAAACACAGTAAATGAGCAAATGGAAGCAGGAAAGGATTTCCAAGAAAAAGTAAAGTCAGAAATTAAAAATGTTTATGATGAGATCAAAGGAAAGGCAAGAGAAGCCAAAGAAGATATCATAGAAGAAGTAGAAGATATAGAGGATATAGATATAATAGAGGAAGAACCAGAAGAAGAGGAAATGGAAGATGATGAGAGAGAATTAGAGTAAGGGGGAATAGACAATGAATGCAACCCTTACTGTTCAAGATTTATTTAGACTAATCCTTTTTTTGTTAGGTATTGGTGCTCTAACGTATTTAATCTTGATATTAAAGAACTTAAATAAGATAATATCTAAGGCAGACACAATAATGGAGTCAAATGTAAAAGAAATTGACTCTATACTGAAACAATTACCTACTATAAGTGAAAATGTCCAATCTATTACAAAAAATGTGGACAACGTTTTAGAGGAAATAGCTCCAGAAATAAATAGTACAGTTTGCAATATAAATGAAATAACAAAGGATATAAGTTCAATGACTGATTCCATTGAAAATACAACTCATAAAGCTTATGAAACCTTTGATATAGTTGCAGAAAGTATATCAGAAACAGCATTTTCCTTTCAAAACAACATAAAAAACTTCGATGGTTATCTAAAATTAATTTTAGATATAATCGATAGTATAAAAAATATTATTAAAAAAAGATAAGGGTCTATATAGATTCTTATCTTTTTTTAGTACAGAAACACCTAGTATTGTAAAGCAAATTCTTAAAATTCTTTTACAATTATTAGATTATTGGTATAATAGATATAATATTACGTAGATAAATAAATTATATTTAAATTGCATACAAATATATAAATATACAAATTACTATATGATGAGAGGCTGAGTTTTATGAAAAAAGTTAAGGTAATATTTAATCCATCTTCGGGAAGACAATCTACAGAAAGAAGATTAGATCGTCTATGCAAACTATTATTAGATGATGGATATTTAGTAAATAAGTTTATTACTAAAAAAAAAAATGATGCTATGTTAGAGACTATTAAAGCCTGCGAAGGAGATTGGGATATTATAATTGTCAGTGGTGGAGATGGGACGGTAAATGAAGTAGCGAAGGGAATAGCTCATAGTAAAAGAAAGGTACCTGTAGCTATTTTGTCATCTGGAACAGTAAATGATTTTGCCAATTATATGAAAATCCCAAAAAATATTAATGAATTCTATGAGATGATAAAAAGAGAAAAATTCATAGATGTGGATTTAGGAAAAGTTAATGATGAGTACTTCGTTAATGTGGCAGCAGGCGGAATTTTATCAAATGTAGGATATCAAGTATTACCTGAGACGAAAATGGTTCTAGGTAGGTTAGCCTATTATATAGAAGGTTTGAAAGAAATAACTCTTCAAAATTTAGAATCTATAGAACTAAATATAGAAAGTGATGAATACTCTTTAAATGAAGAGGTATTACTATTTATTATATCTAATAGCTCCTCTATTGGGGGATTTAAAAAATTAGCACCAGAGGCTGATGTTCTTGATGGGTTATTAGATGTAGTGATTATAAAAAAATCTGGAGTTCCGGACTTAGCAAGTATCTTTATCAATATATTTAGTGGTGAACATATCAATCATCCAAATGTACTTTATTTTAAATCAAAGAGTGTAAAGCTAAAAGCTAATAGAGATGTTCCCATTGATTTAGATGGCGAATATGGAGGAACGCTGCCAGCTACCTTTGAAATAGTACCGAATGCCTTTAGAATTATTATATAATAAGCTAAAGGTTAAGATGAAGGAGAGGATTTAGATGAACCAAAATACAGGCTATGAAAGTGTAGCTAATATAGAAAGATATTTAAGAAAAGTAGATTATATTATAAGGAAAAAAGGTAGAGTGATATTAGCTGATTTTAATATTACTGTACCTCAATTTTCAGCTCTACAAATATTAATCAATAAGGGAAATATGACTATAGGGGAATTAAGCCAGAATATGGCTCTAGCTTGTAGTACTATTACAGACCTTATAGATAGAATGGAGAAGGCGGATTTAGTAGCTAGAAAAAAAGATGACAAGGATAAGAGAGTGGTTAGAGTAGAGGTATTGCCTAAGGGATATGATATTTTAGAAAAGGTATTAAATAAACGAATTGAATTTTTATCGGGGAAACTAAGTGACTTTAAAGATGGGGATAAAGAAAGACTAGACTTGGGATTAAAGGCTTTATATGAGGCTATGAAAAATGAATCTCAAGATTAGATTAGGCATAAAAAAGAGGGGATATAATGAGAATTATAGATAATAGATACAAAATTGAAAATAGCTTAGATGATACTTTTTATTATGAACAGTATAAAGTATGTGATTTATGGGAAGGTGATAAAACACAGTTGATGAAACTTTATAATCATAATATCCAAAATCAAATTATTGATTATTTTACGGACAACTTCATTCATCTATCAAATATTCGTCATAAGTATTTATTATCCTCTGAATCATTTAATTTAGTAAAGACAATAGATACTAAAAAAACAAATATGTTACTATACTATTCAATAGTTGAATATGTTGAAGGGTCTAGACTAAGCCATATAAAAGATAAGCTAGATTTTCATGAAAGGCTAAAGATCATTCTTGATACTATGATAGTAATTGATTTTTTACATTTTAGAGGATTTACATATAAATTATTAAGCCCTTCAGAAATATTTATAACAGAAGATAGAAACATTAAGCTCATGGACTTACCTACCAATATTGAAAAAAGACATAATTCTCATTACGATGATTTATCAAGATGTTTTATATTGCCGGAAGCATTGATTAATAAGGAACGAAATGATAAAAAAACAGACTATTATTCAATAGGAACATTGATAAAATACTTATTATTAGAAGATTTTACTACCGACGATATAGACGCTTTTAGATATAAGGATATGGGCTCAATAACTGAAGAGCAAAAAGACATATTAAATAGCATAATAAAACAACTTACCAAGCGAGATTTCATAAATAAAGACTTAAACTTAATAGAGATTGTAGATAAAATAGCAACTGTTTTTAATTTTAGCTATTCTTATGATTTAGTAACGGCAAGAAATGTCTTATATTTTAAGGATAGGATAATAGGAAGAAAAAAAGAAGTTGAAAAAATTTTATCCATAGACGACAATATCTTGCGGGGTGCAAATACTTTGAGGGGCCTGATTTATAATGCAGATTTGGGAGTAGGAAAAACGAGGTTTCTCAGTGAAATATCCTATAAACTTAAGATGAAAGGTAGAGATGTATATTTCATTGAGATATATAATGATAAAGGCAATCATCTATTAGATATGTCCAACATTTTGAAACAATCAATAAAAGATACACCATCAGAACTCATAGAAAAGTATAGAAGTGAACTTTCTAAAATATTACCTGAACTAAGACTGAATATAGATGAAGAAGTAGACACAGATTTAAATCAGAAGATAGAAAGATTTAGACTATATAATAGAATTTCAAATTATTTTATAGAATTATCTAAAGACAAGATTATTTATATTATTATCGATGATATTCAAAAATGTAACACTACCTTTATAATGATTTTAGACTACTTAATTCAAAATACAATAAGCAATAACTTGTTTTTTATTTTTTCCTATGATAAAAACTATGAAAATATAAATCCCCTAGTAGAAGAAAAAATAAATCAATGGAAAAATGAAGACTATATATTATCTATGGAATCACATAAATTAAATTTAGAAGAAATCGGAGAATTAGTTCAAAGTATACTAGGTATATCCTATGTACCTTATAATTTGGCATCTGTTTTATTTAAGGAAAGCCAGGGAAATCCAAGACGAATTGAATACATAATTAAACATCTATTTAGTATAGGAGAGTTATATATGAGTCCTTTAGGAAGATGGAGACTAAAGGTTGATAGTTATGAGGACTTATATATTCAGTTAAGTATAGATGATGATTTTTCAAAACAATTGAATATAATTAAAGAAAAATATTTTGATATATTTAAAGTAATGTCAATATTTGGTGATAAACCACATAAAAGAATATTACTTGGAATGTTGGAAATAGAGCAGAAGAATATAGAAAAGATATTAAACGAATTAATATCTTTAAAATTAATTGATGAAAAGGTAGCAGACTGGGGATATAGTTACAATATAAATAGTAGTGAGTTAAAGAAGTTAATATATAGTCAAATACCTGAAGAAGAAAAGATAATCTTACATACAAAAGCAGCTAAAGTTATTCAGAATTTTGATGATGAGAGTACAAGCTTCATATTAGAAGAATTACTATATCATTTAATTAAATCTAATCAAGGTAGTAAAGCTTTAGACATTATCTTTGAAGAGATAAAAAAGATTGAAAACAAATATGGAAGTCAGGCTAAGTTTTTATGGGAACAGGCCTACGATATAGTAAAAGATCATGATGGAAATGTAAAACTTGAAATATTAGAAAATTTAGTAAATATTTACTATTTAAAAGATGAAACAGATAGGGGAAAATCATATTTAGAAGAATATCAAAAAAGTGCAAATTTATTAAAGAATTTTAACCATATAATTAAGAGTAAATCTGTGATTGCGGATATTTATTTTAGAAAAGGTGAAAAGGAAGAGGCTCTAAAAGAGATAGAATCCATAGAAAAAATTTCTAAAGAGCATGATATTATTGAAGGTCAAATAAAGGCCTTAGCTCTAAAGGCGAAATTTGAAATAGTCAGTGGAGAATTAAAAGAGGCTGAAGAATATCTAAATAAAGGAATAAAATTATCTAAAAACAATGAAATTATAACTTATCTAGGAACTCTTTACAATAGACTGGGATTAATAAAAACTTTAAGTGGAAACACAAATAAAGCAATAGAAAACTATAAAAAGAGCATTTTCTACCATGAATCTGTAGGGGATTTCATGGAAATTACTAGGCCTATAAATAATATTGGAATTATATACGCAGAGCATTATGCTAATAGTCAAAAATCTATGGAATATTATAAGAAAGGCTTAGCCATTGCTAAGAAAAACGGTTTTCAAGAGGTGGAAATAGTATTTTTAAATAATATAGCAGAATCATATATGATGAATTATGAATTTGATGATGCTCTAAACTATATAGAAGAAGCAAGACAGGGGAGTTTAGAACTTCAAGACTTTAAAATCACTGTTTTAGCTCATATTAACTTAGGCATTATATATATTGCAACATCAGAATATACAAAGGCATATGGATGCTATTTATATTTAAAAGAAGTGTTTGAATCCAAAAATATAACTGACTTGGAAATTAACCTACAATATCATGAGTTTTTAGGAGAGTTTTATGGATGCTTTGGACAATGGGAGAAAGCCATAGAGGCATATAATATTGTTCAAGATTTTTCAAAGGATTGTAATATACGTGATTATCTAAATAGTAAGCTAATGATCCTTTGGTTTGAATTTTTTAATAAATCTATCTTAAATAAAGAGGAAATAGAAGAACTAAGAAATCTATATAGAAATACAGAATTTATACAAGATAGAAGAAAATCTCTTTTATATATATCAATTATTTGTCTTCTAAATGAAAATAAAAGTTATGCCTTAGAACTAATTGAAGAAGATGCAGATTTAGCAAATTCAGCAAAGATAGATTTTCTAGATAAAATAAGAGAAATAATATTATATTCTTTAGATTTTTCAGAGACTTCCATTGAAAATTTGATTTTTATGGAGGAAGGTCTTCGTAAAGACAAAATATTTTCTATGAATTTATATCTCAATATAATAATAGGATTTATACTTTACTCTAAAAACAAATATAAAGAATCTATTAAATATTTATTAGATTCCTTAGACCGACTTTATAGATTAAGTTTAGAAATACCAGATCCAGAATTGAAATTTAGTTACATTAAAAGTAAAAAAGGGAACTTAATAAAAGAAAAACTTGTAACAGCTGTAAAAAATGAATATAACCATGAAATAGATTATACTTCATTAGAAGAAATAGATGAAAAGGATTTAAACTGCTTTTTTAATATTACTTCTATAATAGATGTAATAGGAAGCAAAGAATTAGTAGAGATAATTAAATTAGATTATTGGGATAAGGTTCTAGATATTAATAATACAGATCAATTAATATCTAGATTTACCGATGATTTTAAATACAATTTAGATATAATATTAAATTATTTAGGAAAAGAAACTTTTGCTAAAAAAGGTTTTATTATAGGCTATGATGAAAAAGAGAAAGATTATATAATCTTTTCATCCTTAGATGATAAATTGGATTATAAAATTAATAAAGAAGTTTTAGCTCTAACAGATAAACATAAAATGGGCATTTTAATAAATAATAATTTCCAAACTATATATAATCAGAAATATAGGGATTTTTTATCTAATGATATAAAGGGAATAATATGTGTACCAATATTCAAATCTAATGAAGAAATTAATAGAAAAACAGAGAGAAGAAAAATTATATACGAAGAAAATCGTGGTCAAGGCTATATTTATTTAGAAACCGATAAAGTCCTTAATAGATTCGACATTCAAAGGCTTGAACTGGTTAAAAATCTATCTAATTTAGCATTTATTAATCTGGAGAATAATAAGTTAAAACTAATGGCTATTCAAGATAAGCTTACAGGTGTATTTACTAGAAAGTATTATGAAGGAAAACTAACAGAGCTTATTAACTACACTAAATCCATAGGTGGAAGTTTTTCTCTTTTAATGTTAGATATTGATAAGTTTAAGAATATAAATGATGTCTATGGACATAGAAAGGGAGACGAAATTCTTGCCTTAATAGGGGAAACGTTGAAATCAACGGTGAGAAGCTCTGATATAGTAGCGAGATATGGAGGAGAAGAGTTTGTTGTATTGCTTAAGAATACTAAAGAATCTGAAGCCAAAAACATTTCAGAAAAAATACGTGAAAATGTTGAAAAGTTGAGAATTCAAGGAATTGATCATTTAGTTACTGTAAGTATAGGAATATCTCTTTATCCACAACATAGTCAATTTAAAGAAGAATTAATTGAGAAGGCAGATCAAGCTCTATATTATGCAAAAGAAACTGGCAGAAATAAATCTGTTATATGGAATACACAGATGGACAATACAATAAATAGAGTTGATAAATTAGCTGGTATATTAACAGGAAATACTGAAGAGGATAATCGAAATATGTTAGCTATTATCAATATTCTCGAATTAATAAAAGAAAATCAAACTATTGAAGAAAAGACATTTATATTTTTAGGTAGAATAATAGAGACTCTAGATGCAGAATGGGCAACGGTAATGTTTATCGACAATAAAGAGATAAAAAGAACTCTTAGCAGAGCCAGGTTTAATGATGATTGGATAGAAGATGTAGATATAAACTATAAAATTATTAATAGAATAATAGAGACTAGAAAAGGTGAGTTCTTAATAGACTGGGATAATATTGAAAATATTGATGTATTATCAGGGCTGCCAAACTGGAAATCTATCATAGTTCTGCCGCTGATAAACAATGGTAATGTGAAGGGAATTTTATATATTTCTACTTCTATTAAAAATAAAGAGTTTGATTTTGATAACTTTAATTTATCTAAAAACTTCGGTAATATATTTTCTGCCATAATATAAAATATGTTTACTATTTTCTATTATATTGTGTTATAATTAGCTTAAGCTTTTAAATTTCTAATATTTTAAAGTAGGGGATATTATGATTAATAGACCGATTATTTTAAGAAAATTGAATCAAAATAAGACCACAGACAATTGTCTGTGGTTTTTTTATACACTTTACCTAACTAATGAAATATAACAATAAATTTAAATGGGAGGTTGTAACATGGAGAAAATATTTATAGACGGTAATAATCTAACTCTAGAGGAATTTGTAGAGGTTGCAAGAATGGGAAAAGAAGTAGAATTATCACAGGAGGCTATTGCAAAAGTAGAAAAAGCCAGAGCTTTAGTAGATAAGCTTGTAGATGAAAATAAAGTAGTATACGGTATAACTACTGGATTTGGAAAGTTCAGTGATGTTGTAATCACTGGAGAGGAAACAAAAACATTACAAAGAAATCTGATTATAAGTCATGCTTGTGGAGTAGGCAATCCCTTAGATGAGGAAGTAGTTAGGGGAATTATGTTACTTAGAGCCAATGCTTTATCTAAAGGTTTTTCTGGTATAAGATTATCTACATTAAATACATTAGTAGAAATGTTAAATAAAAAGGTTCATCCTATTATTCCAGAAAAAGGTTCCCTTGGAGCCAGTGGGGATTTAGCGCCACTTTCCCATATGGTACTAGTTATGATAGGTGAAGGTGAGGCTATATATGAAGGAAAAAGAATGTCTGGTAAAGAGGCAATGGAAAAAGCAAATATACAAACTGTTGAATTAACATCAAAAGAAGGGTTAGCATTAATTAATGGAACCCAAGTAATGACATCAATTGGAGCATTGACAATACACGATTCTATAGTTTTAAGTAAAACAGCTGATATTGCAGCTTCATTAACAATAGAGGCTTTAAATGGTATAACTGATGCTTTTGATCCTAGAGTTCATAAAGTGAGAGCTCATGAAGGACAAATTAATACAGCTAAAAACCTATTAACACTATTAGAAAATAGTGATATGACTACAAGACAAGGAGAAGTTAGGGTACAAGATGCTTATTCTTTAAGATGTTTACCTCAAATTCATGGTGGAAGTAAGGATTGCTTTAAATATGTAAAGGAAAAAATAGAAATAGAAATGAATTCAGCAACAGATAATCCTTTAATATTTGTAGAGGAAGAAGAAATAATTTCAGGTGGAAACTTCCATGGTCAGCCAATGGCTCTAAGTTTCGATTTCTTAGGAATAGGTTTATCTGAACTTGCAAACATATCTGAAAGAAGATTGGAAAGATTAGTAAATCCAGCTTTGAGTAATGGATTACCTGCATTTTTAGTTGAAAAAGGTGGACTTAATTCAGGGTTTATGATAGTGCAATATTCAGCAGCATCTTTAGTATCAGAAAATAAAGTATTGGCTCATCCAGCCAGTGTAGATTCAATACCATCTTCTGCTAATCAAGAAGACCATGTATCTATGGGAACTATTGCAGCAAGAAAGGCTAGAGAGATATTAGGAAATGTAAGGAAAGTCCTAGCAATGGAAATATTAGCTGCTTGTCAAGGAATAGATTTAAGAGAAAATAAAGGATTAGGAAAAGGAACCAATATAGTTTATAATATAGTAAGAGAGAATATTCCTTTTATGGAAGATGATAGGGTTATGTCTTGTGATATAAATAAATCAGAGGATATAATCAAAAGTGAAGAGATAGTTAATGCAGTTGAAAAAGAAGTTGGAAAATTATTATAGGAGGGATAGTTGATGATTAATAATTTAGAGATTTCTCAAGCCATGACTATTAAGTTAGGAAATGATTTGCCGGCAGAACCAAAGTTTGAAGATAAAATAAGAAGGGCTCCGAAAAGAGAATTAAATTTAACTCAAAGAGAAATAGAAATTGCTCTTAAAAATGCTTTAAGATATGTACCAGAGGAATTACATGAAAAATTAGCTCCAGAGTTTTTAGATGAATTATTAACCCATGGAAGAATATATGGATATAGATATAGACCAGAAGGAAATATTAAAGGAAAATCAATAGATGAGTATAAGGGAAAATGTATAGAAGGTAAAGCGTTTCAAGTAATGATAGATAATAATCTTGATTTTGATGTAGCATTATATCCTTATGAATTAGTTACTTATGGAGAAACAGGTCAAGTATGCCAAAACTGGATGCAATATAGTTTAATTAAGAAATATTTAGAAGAATTAACTAATGAGCAAACTTTAGTAATTGCTTCAGGACACCCAGTAGGTCTATTTAAATCATCTATTACAAGTCCTAGGGTAATTATAACAAATGCACTTATGATAGGTGCTTTCGATGATCAAGAACACTGGATAAAGGCTCAAGCAATGGGAGTTGCCAACTATGGACAAATGACAGCAGGTGGCTGGATGTATATAGGACCTCAAGGTATTGTTCATGGAACATATAATACAATTTTAAATGCAGGTAGAATGAAACTAGGAGTTAAAGAAGACGGCGATTTAGCAGGTCATTTATTTGTAAGTTCTGGTTTAGGTGGAATGAGTGGAGCACAGGGTAAAGCTACTAAAATTGCTAAAGGTGTGGGAATTATAGCGGAAGTAGATTATTCAAGAATAAAGACTAGATTAGATCAGGGTTGGATAGATAAATCCTTTGATGATTTAAAAGAATTATTTGCATATGCTCATGAATTCATGGAGAAAAAAGAACCAGTGGCAATTGCATACCATGGTAATATTATAGATTTATTAGAATATGCAGTGAACAATAATGTTCATATAGAATTATTATCAGATCAAACTTCATGCCATGCACCTTATGATGGAGGATATTGTCCAAAGGGTATTACTTTTGAAGAAAGAACAGAGATGTTAGAAAGAGATAAAAAAGAATTTATAAAATTAGTAAATGAATCTTTAATCTATCATTTTGAATTAATTAAAAAACTAGTGGAAAAAGGAACTTATTTCTTTGACTATGGTAATAGTTTCATGAAGGCTATTTATGATGCTGGTGCAAAGGACATTTCTAAAAATGGAATAGATGAATCAGAAGGATTTATATTTCCTTCCTATGTAGAGGATATAATGGGTCCTATGTTATTTGATTATGGATATGGGCCTTTTAGATGGGTTTGTCTAAGTGGAAAACATGAAGATTTAATTAAAACAGATAAAGCTGCTATGGATATAATAGATCCTGATAGAAGAGGTCAAGACAGAGATAATTATATATGGATAAGAGATGCAGAAGCCAATGGACTTGTAGTAGGTACTCAAGCTAGGATTTTATATCAAGATGCACTAGGAAGAACGGAAATTGCATTGAAATTTAATGAAATGGTTAGAAATAAAGAAGTAGGACCTATAATGTTAGGTAGAGACCATCATGATACAGGAGGTACAGACTCTCCATTTAGAGAAACTGCTAATATTAAAGATGGAAGTAATATTATGGCAGATATGGCTACTCAATGTTTTGCAGGAAATGCAGCAAGAGGAATGAGTCTTATAGCACTTCACAATGGTGGTGGAGTAGGAATAGGAAAATCTATAAATGGTGGATTTGGAATGGTATTAGATGGTTCAGAAAGAGTAGATAATATCCTTAAAACTTCAATGCCTTGGGATGTAATGGGTGGAGTAGCAAGAAGGGCTTGGGCTAGAAATGAAAACTCCATATCAACTTGTATAGAATATAATAATAAATTCAACGATACAGATCATATAACAATACCATATGTGGCAGATGATAAATTAGTTAAGGAACTGGTTCAGAATAAATTGAATAAATAATAACAGGGGGTATATAAATGGCTAGAATAATTCAATGTGTACCAAACTTTAGTGAAGGAAGAAATAAAGAAATTATTGAAAAAATAGTAGAAGAAATAAGAATTGTAGAAGAAGTAAAGTTACTAGATTATTCCATGGATAAAGACCATAATCGTACAGTAGTTACTTTTATAGGAGAACCAGAGAAGGTAATAGAAGCTGCTTTTAATGCTTGTAAAGTAGCATCAGAATTAATAGATATGAAAGAGCATACGGGAGAGCATCCAAGAATGGGTGCAACTGATGTTATACCGTTGATTCCAATATCAGATGTAACTATGGAGGAAGCAATTGAATTATCAAAAGTATTAGGTAAAAGAATAGGAGAAGAACTTAATATTTCAGTATATTTATATGAAAAATCTGCAAATACTACAGATAGGGAAAACTTAGCTGATGTAAGACGTGGACAATACGAAGGTATGGCATCTAAATTAAAAGAAGACAATTGGCATCCTGATTTTGGACCTATTGAACTAAATGAGAAGTCTGGTGTTACAGCAGTTGGAGCTAGAATGCCTTTAGTGGCATTTAATGTAAACTTAGGTACAAACGATGTTAATATAGCTAAGAATATTGCTAAATCTATTAGATCAAGTGGTGGTGGGTTTAAGTATTGTAAGGCCTTAGGGATAGAGATTAAGGAGAGAAACATAGTTCAAGTAACTATGAATATGGTAGATTATACGAGAACTCCATTATTTAGGGTCTTTGATGTTATAGAAAGAGAAGCTAAAAGATATGGGGTAAATGTCATAGGTAGTGAAATAATAGGATTAGTTCCTATGGCAGCAATGGTTGATGTAGCAGACTACTATTTGAGAGTAGAAAACTTTGATCATAGTCAAATCTTAGAAAAAAGAATGATGGAATAGGTGATAAAATGAAAGCCACTTTAGTTATAAAAAATATAGACAATTTAATAACATTAAAAGGTGAAAATAAACCTAGATCTAAAGAAGAATTAAAAGATATTGGAGTTATTAAAAATGGTATAATAGCCTTAGATAATGATACAATACTTTATGTAGGAGAAGGAGAACTGCCATCTAATATTAATATAGATGAGAACACGATTGTTTTAGATGGAACTGGAAAAACTGTAACTCCAGGATTAGTAGATTCTCATACTCACTTAGTACATGGTGGTTCTAGGGAAAATGAATTGGCCATGAAGTTAAAGGGAGTACCTTATTTAGATATATTGGAATCAGGTGGAGGAATTCATTCTACAGTTAAGGCAACTAGAAAAGCAAGTTTTGAAGAATTATATAATCAGGCTAAGAAAAGTTTAAATACTATGTTATCCTTTGGAGTAACTACAGTTGAGGCAAAAAGTGGATACGGTATAGAGGATTTTGAAACTGAAATAAAACAGCTAGAAGTAGCAAAAAAACTAAATGAAGATCATCCAGTAGATATTATATCTACATTTATGGGTGCCCATGCTATTCCTAGTTCTTATAAAGAAAATTCCGATGAATTTGTAGATATTATTATAAATGACATGATTCCTAGGATAGCTGAAATGGATTTGGCAAGATTTTGTGATGTGTTCTGTGAAGAAGGAGTATTTACCATAGATCAATCTAGGAAAATTTTACTTGCAGCTAGAGAATATGGAATGGGGCTTAAACTTCATGCTGATGAGATAAAACCATTAGGGGGAGCTGAATTGGCAGCTGAAATAGGATGTATTTCTGCAGATCATTTAATAGCTGCCAGTGATAATGGAATTAAGAAAATGGCTAGAAAAGGTGTAATAGCTAACTTATTACCAGGAACTAGTTTTAACTTACAAACTGGAAACTTTGCTCCAGCAAGGAAAATGATAGAAGAAGGTGTCCCTGTATCATTATCTACTGACTACAATCCAGGAAGTTGTCCGACGGAAAATATACAACTAATTATGAGTTTTGGAGCTTTAATTATGAAACTGACTCCAGAAGAAATAATTACAGCAGTAACGATAAATGGGGCAGCTTCATTGGGGTTAGAGGAAAAAATAGGAAGTTTGGACCTAGGCAAGCAAGGTGATTTAGTAATATTTGATTCTCCAAATCTAGAATATATTTTATATCATTTTGGTATAAACCATGTGGAGAAAGTAATTAAAAAAGGTGAAATAGTATATAGTAAAGAAAAGTAAAAGTTTAAATCATATTTAAATTAAATAAATTAACTTTTAGCTTGTTAGAAGTGCTATCAAGCTAAAAGTTTTTTCATTATGAAAGGAAGAAAACTAAATGCTTAAAGAACTTATTAGGGCTTTTCTATTAATTTTTGCAGCTGAAATGGGAGATAAGACTCAAATAATAGCTATGACCTTTGCAACTCAATATAAAGTAAAAGAGGTAATATTAGGAGTAATATTAGGAGTTGTTCTTAATCATGGGATTGCAATATTATTGGGTAGATTTATTTCTACAGTTGTCCCAATGAATTTAATTCAAATGATTGCTGGAATTATGTTTGTTATTTTTGGTATAATGGCTTTAAAAGATGAAGAACTGGACGAAACAAATAATAAGAAAGCTTTTAGTCCTATTATAACAGTAGCGATAGCTTTTTTTGTGGGAGAGTTAGGCGATAAAACACAATTAACAGCTATGACTTTATCTACAGAAGCTAGTTATCCTATATTTATATTAATAGGCACAACTTTAGGAATGGTTGCCACTTCTGGATTTGGAATATTTATAGGGTCTAAAATTGGAGAAAAGATACCTGAAGTTGCCATTAAAGTTACTTCATCTATAGTATTTATTTTTTTTGGAAGCTTAAAATTATTAAATACAATCCCAAAAGACTATATAAATATTCTTAATATTGTATTATACTTATTAATAATATCAATAATTGAAGTAAGTTTAATGAAAAAGCTAATCAATAATAGAAAGAAAAAGGAAAAATCTCCTATGGTTGAGGCGGCCTCTAAATTATACAATCAAACACAGGCTCTTAAAGAAACTCTAGACAGTGTATGTTTAGGAGAAGGCAAGTGTGGAAAATGTATTGGCTCTCACTGCTTAATAGGGTATACTAGGTTTATACTTAAAGAGGCAAGGGAATATGGAAATTATTATTCTGATACTTATATTAATATGGACTCTCTGATAAAGAAGGAATACGATAATAATAAGGTTTTAGAGGCCTTAAGTATTATCATAGTGGATTCTATAAATAATGGCTGGAATACAGATGAAAGTTTTGTGGTAAATAAAGTTAGGAATTCATTAGAAGTGATTATCTTTGGACAAATTATAAGTTCGAAATCTAATATCAATCTTTATTTCGAAGAGGCTAAATTATTAAATAAGAAATATGCAGTATTACTAGAAAAGAAAGTTTATACAAAGCTACATAAGTAATATTTTATATTTAAATAGAGGTAATAACTTAAAAACTAAGGAGGTAAATATAATGGCTGAAAATCAATACGTGGTTTTTAAATTAGGAAAGGGAGAGTTTGGAATTGATATAATGAATGTAAAGGAAATCATTGTCTATGAAGAATCTATTTCTCTTCCTAATACACCATCTTTCATTGAAGGGGTTGTAAACTATAGGGGAAATGTTATACCTATTGTTAATTTGAAAAAGAGATTATTATTAGGAGAATTCGAAGTAACAAAGGATACTAGAATTATTGTAATTAACTTAGATGATAGGGAAATTGGTTTTATAGTAGATGAAGCATCTCAAACTTTACGATTAGATGAAGAACAAATAGATCCTGCGCCAGCATTTATCAGTGGTATTGATAAGAAATATATTACAGGAGTAGGAAAATTAGATGAAAAGAGACTATTAATTTTAATTGATCTTAAGAAAATTTTAACTGAAGATGAGATTGAAGAGATACAAAGTCTAGAGGTTTAACAATTATGAAATCAGACTCAATAGGCATTAAAAGGTTAAATGAAATACTTGAAACTACAATTAATTCTATACAGGGAAGTAAAGATGAAATATTTGAGATTGTAGATTATGCTAGGACAGAATGTAGAAAACTAGAAGATGAGCTTAAAAGTGTTCAGACAAAAATGATAGAAATCATTGAGCAAGTAGAAAAGTTAGAGGATTTAGATAAAAGGAGTAGAAGAAATTTACTAAATAAAAGTAAAAACTTTAACCTGTTTAATGAAGATGAAATCAGAGAAGCTTATGATTTAGCTAATGCTATTAGAGTGGATCTTCTGCTAAAAAGAGAAGAAGAAAAGAATTTAGTAGAAAAAAGAATAGATTTAGAACTTCGTCTAAAAAACTCTTATAAAGTATATAAGAAGGCTGAAAATGTTAATAAGCAAATAGCTGTTGCTACAGAATATCTAATGGGGAATGCAAATAATATTTCAGACACTGTAGATGAGTTAAGTAAAAAACATTATTTAGGAATAAAAATTATTGAAGCACAGGAAGAAGAAAGGCAGAAAGTAGCTAGGGACATTCATGACGGACCAGCCCAATCTTTAGCAAATGTCATAGTGAAGGCAGAACTATGTGAAAAGCTATTAGATATGAATCAAGAAAGGGCAAAAGATGAACTTAACAATTTAAAGGGGATTATTAGATTAACTTTAAAAGAAGTTAGAAGAATAATATATGATTTAAGACCTATGTCCTTAGATGACCTAGGACTTATTCCTACATTAGAGAGATATATATCTATTTTTCAAGAAGAAACGGAAATTAAGGTTGCTTTTAAACCTTATGGTAAATTTGATGATTTAGATTCTGCTGTTCAAGTAGCTATTTTTAGAATAATTCAAGAGGCTTTAAGTAATATTCAAAAACACTCACAGGCACAGTCCGCAACTATTATAATTGAGAAAACATTGAATAAAATTAATTTATTGATTATAGATAATGGTGTAGGATTTAATCCAGATGACTACAAAAAAGGATGTAATTCAATATCTAGTGGATTTGGATTAATGAGTATAAGAGAAAGAGTTGAATTACTGAATGGTAAATTCAATATAACATCCTCTTCGAATGTAGGTACTAAAATAAGTCTATCTATGCCTTTAGTAGATGAGGAGGAATAATTAATGAAGGATAAAGTTATTAGGGTAGTAATTGCAGATGATCACCAATTAATAAGAGAAGGGATAAGACAAATACTAGAATTAGAAGATAATATAGTTGTAGTTGGACAAGCTTGTAATGGGGAAGAGGCTTTTTCTATGGCTGAAGAATTAGAGCCAGATATAATATTGTTAGATATAAATATGCCTAAGTTAAATGGAATAGAAACCTTAAAGAGAATTAAGGACATGGGAATAAAAACGAAGATAATTATTCTTACAATTCATGAGGATAGGGAGTATATATTAAAGACCTTGAAGTTAGGGGCAGATGGGTATATGCTAAAGGACTTAAGTGCAGATAGTCTAATTAAAGGGATTCAAAATGTAGCCAAAGGGCAAAAATACATTCAACCCAGTGTAGCTAATTTGGTCAAAGAATTTTCTAACTATGAAGAGTACTCTGATGCTAATATTAATAAGATCAAATCATTAACAAAAAGGGAATATGAGGTTCTTATATTAATAGCAGAGGGATTAAATAATAAAGATATTGCCGAAAACTTATATATTAGTGAAAAAACAGTGAAGAACCACATATCTAATATTTTTAAAAAGCTTGATATAAATGATAGGGTCCAGGCAGCAATATTTGCATATAAAAATAATATAAAGAAACTATAAAAGACCAGACTAATTAGTCTGGTCTTTTGCAAAGTCTAAGATATAGTTTTTGAAAGCTTCGCTCAGTGGTGATAATTGTCTGTTTTTATGAAAAGCAAAATAAAATTTTCGAGTGAAATCTAAATCATCAATATAGAAAGCTTTATACTTATTGAGGCTTAAACTAGATTGTATGGCTTTTTCTGATAAAAAACTAATTCCTACACCAAGAGATACTAATTCTATAACGGCTTCGGTATCCTCTACATATGCAACTACATTTAACTTGTTTAGAGAAACTTTAGATTTTTGAAGTGCATTTTCAACTAATTTTCTAGTACCAGATCCTTCTTCTCTTAGAATTATATTTTCATTAAATAAAATATCCTTTTTAATAGAAGAAAAGTTATCCTCTGGAAATTTAGAAGAGTTAGGAGTGATTACAACTAATCTATCTTCCATTAAATCGATATATCTTAGATTGTTTGAGGAGTGCATAGCCCCTAAAATCCCAAAGTCAGTTTCACCATCTAATATTCCTTTTACTACTTCTTGGGAGTCTTTGTCTCCTATAGTAAAGGAAACATCAGGATAAGAATTTAAAAAGTTTTTAATTATAGTAGGAAGCAAATACTTTCTAGGAACAGAACTAGAATATATATGAAGATGTCCCTGTATTTTACCTTGATAAGAGGCCAAATCAAATTTTGCCATTTCACAGGAGTTTAATATATTTATTGCATACTTGTATAATAAATTACCTGCATCTGTAAGAGTTAACTTCTTTCCAAATCTATTTATTAGCAGTGTTCCAAGCTCTTTTTCTAAATTTTGAATGTGGTTGGTTACAGTAGGTTGTGTAATATAAAGCTTTTCAGCTGCTTTTGAAAAGCTTTTTAATCTTGCAACTTCTACGAAGGTTTCTAATTGTCTAAAATCCACTTAATCACCCCTTATATATTATTATTCTAACTATATTGTAGCAAATAATAGATATAAATCCACCATTATTTTATTAGAAATATGAAAGAACTACAATCTAAACATTAATCATTAAACTAATGTGGCTAACCTAGTAAATACCAGACTTTTTTATATAAAAAAAGAAAAAATAAAGAAAAAATAAAATAACCGTTGACAAAACAATACAAAGCGTGTATAGTTATATATTGTCAGCAGCGAAACTCTTTAAAATTTCCAGTTTTGGTAAAAATAAAAAGTTTTGAAAAACAGTTGACAGCAAACGAAAAATTTGCTATACTAAGTAAGTCGCCTCGAGAGAGACGACAAGAACCTAGAAAACTAAACAGTGTGAGAAACTTTGAATTATAAAAAAGTAACACATGAAACAACAGTCAGCAAATTGAGCTGAATCAAACTTTTAAATGAGAGTTTGATCCTGGCTCAGGACGAACGCTGGCGGCGTGCCTAACACATGCAAGTCGAGCGAAGTTTTCAAAGTCGATTTCTTCGGAATGAAACTTTGATTATCTTAGCGGCGGACGGGTGAGTAACGCGTGAGAAACCTGCCTTTCACAAAGGGATAGCCTCGGGAAACTGGGATTAATACCTTATGATACTAAATCTTCACATGAAGGAATAGTCAAAGCGTAAAGCGGTGAAAGATGGTCTCGCGTCCCATTAGTTAGTTGGTGAGGTAATGGCTCACCAAGACCACGATGGGTAGCCGGCCTGAGAGGGTGAACGGCCACACTGGAACTGAGACACGGTCCAGACTCCTACGGGAGGCAGCAGTGGGGAATATTGCACAATGGAGGAAACTCTGATGCAGCGACGCCGCGTGAACGATGAAGGCCTTCGGGTCGTAAAGTTCTGTCCTTGGGGACGATAATGACGGTACCCAAGGAGGAAGCCCCGGCTAACTACGTGCCAGCAGCCGCGGTAATACGTAGGGGGCAAGCGTTGTCCGGATTTATTGGGCGTAAAGGGTGCGTAGGCGGCCTTTTAAGTCAGATGTGAAAGATCACGGCTCAACCGTGGTAAGCATTTGAAACTGGAAGGCTTGAGTTAAGGAGAGGAAAGTGGAATTCCTAGTGTAGCGGTGAAATGCGTAGATATTAGGAGGAATACCAGTGGCGAAGGCGACTTTCTGGACTTATACTGACGCTGATGCACGAAAGCGTGGGGAGCGAACAGGATTAGATACCCTGGTAGTCCACGCCGTAAACGATGAGTGCTAGGTGTTGGGGGTCAAACCTCGGTGCCGCAGCTAACGCATTAAGCACTCCGCCTGGGGAGTACGTACGCAAGTATGAAACTCAAAGGAATTGACGGGGACCCGCACAAGCAGCGGAGCATGTGGTTTAATTCGAAGCAACGCGAAGAACCTTACCAGGGCTTGACATGCCCCTGACCGGTCTAGAGATAGACCTTTACCTTCGGGTACAGGGGACACAGGTGGTGCATGGTTGTCGTCAGCTCGTGTCGTGAGATGTTGGGTTAAGTCCCGCAACGAGCGCAACCCTTGCCTTTAGTTGCTACCATTAAGTTGAGCACTCTAGAGGGACTGCCGATGACAAATCGGAGGAAGGTGGGGATGACGTCAAATCATCATGCCCTTTATGTCCTGGGCTACACACGTGCTACAATGGTCGGTACAACGAGCAGCTACTTAGCGATAAGATGCAAATCTCTTAAAGCCGATCCCAGTTCGGATTGCAGGCTGCAACTCGCCTGCATGAAGTCGGAGTTGCTAGTAATCGTGAATCAGAATGTCGCGGTGAATGCGTTCCCGGGTCTTGTACACACCGCCCGTCACACCATGGGAGTTGGCAATACCCGAAGCCAGTGAGCTAACCGTAAGGAGGCAGCTGTCGAAGGTAGGGTCAATAACTAGGGTGAAGTCGTAACAAGGTAGCCGTATCGGAAGGTGCGGCTGGATCACCTCCTTTCTAAGGAGTTCAAAAGGACTCACACTTGTTTAATCTAGTTCACACTGAACATTGAAAACTACAAATTGCAATATAAATAAGTAATTTAGGTCAAGTTATTAAGGGCGTAGGGCGAATGCCTTGGCACCAAGAGCCGATGAAGGACGGGATAAGCACCGATATGCTTCGGGGAGTCGCAAATAGACTGTGATCCGGAGATTTCCGAATGGGGAAACCTACTTGAGCAACCCTCAAGTATCATACACTGAATACATAGGTGTATGAAGGAAGACCAGGGGAACTGAAACATCTAAGTACCCTGAGGAGAAGAAAGAAAAATCGATTTCCTAAGTAGCGGCGAGCGAACGGGAAAGAGCCCAAACCAGATTTATCTGGGGTTAAGGACCAGCATAATGGAATAATAAATCTAATAGAAGAGGATTGGAAAATCCCACCATAGACGGTGATAGTCCGGTATATGAAAGAAGAATTTACCAGCTGGTATCCAGAGTACCACGGGACACGTGAAATCCTGTGGGAAGTAGGGAGGACCACCTCCCAAGGCTAAATACTCCTTGGTGACCGATAGAGAAATAGTACCGTGAGGGAAAGGTGAAAAGAACCCCGGAAGGGGAGTGAAATAGAATCTGAAACCCTACGCCTACAAGCAGTGGAAGCACATTATTCGTGTAACCACGTACTTTTTGTAGAACGGGCCAGCGAGTTATGGTAGTGAGCAAGGTTAATGACTTAAGGTCAGGAGCCGTAGGGAAACCAAGTCTTAATAGGGCGACTAAGTTCCCTGCCATAGACCCGAAACCGGGTGACCTATCCATGGGCAGAGTGAAGTTGAAGTAAAATTCAATGGAGGCTCGAACCCGTTAGCGTTTAAAAGCTATGGGATGACCTGTGGATAGGGGTGAAAAGCCAATCGAACTCGGAGATAGCTGGTTCTCCTCGAAATAGCTTTAGGGCTAGCCTCAAGGAAAAGTGATATGGAGGTAGAGCACTGAATGGTCTAGGGGCGCATAGCGTTACCAAAACCTATCAAACTCCGAATGCCATACTCATAACCTTGGGAGTCAGACTATGTGGGATAAGCTTCATAGTCGAAAGGGAAAGAGCCCAGATCACCAGCTAAGGTCCCTAAATCCAGATTAAGTGGTAAAGGATGTGAGGTTTCACAGACAACCAGGATGTTGGCTTAGAAGCAGCCATACATTTAAAGAGTGCGTAATAGCTCACTGGTCGAGAGACCTTGCGCCGAAGATTTCCGGGGCTTAAATCTGGTACCGAAGCTGTGGGATTCGTAAGAATCGGTAGAGGAGCATTGTGTGTGGGTAGAAGGTATACCGTAAGGAGTGCTGGACTGCACACAAGAGAGAATGCTGGCATAAGTAGCGAAAGGTGAGTGAGAATCTCACCCGTCGAAAGCCTAAGGTTTCCTGAGGAAGGTTCGTCCACTCAGGGTAAGTCGGGACCTAAGCCAAGGCTGAAAAGCGTAGGCGATGGACAACAGGTTGAAATTCCTGTACTAGTTATAAGCGTTTGAGAAATGGAGTGACGCAGGAGGATAGGCTAAGCGTGCCGTTGGTTGAGCACGTCTAAGCATAAAGGAAGTGAGTATAGGCAAATCCGTACTCATAATTCTGAAATGTGATGGGGATCGAAAAACAAGTAGAGAAGTAGCTGACTCCACACTGCCAAGAAAAGCTTCTATCGAGCAAGTAACTACCCGTACCGCAAACCGACACAGGTAGGCGAGGAGAGAATCCTAAGACGAGCGGAAGAACCATTGTTAAGGAACTCGGCAAAATAGCCCCGTAACTTAGGGAGAAGGGGTGCCAGGGAAACCTGGCCGCAGTGAATAGGCCCAAGCGACTGTTTACCAAAAACACAAGTATCTGCTAAGTCGAAAGACGAAGTATAGGTGCTGACACCTGCCCGGTGCTGGAAGGTTAAGGGGAAGGCTTAGCGTAAGCGAAGGCTAGAACTTAAGCCCCAGTAAACGGCGGCCGTAACTATAACGGTCCTAAGGTAGCGAAATTCCTTGTCGGGTAAGTTCCGACCCGCACGAAAGGTGTAACGATTTGGGCACTGTCTCAACAATGGATCCGGTGAAATTGTAGTATACGTGAAGATGCGTATTACCCGCGACAGGACGGAAAGACCCCGTGGAGCTTTACTGCAGGCTGACATTGGATTTCGGCATTGCATGTACAGGATAGGTGGGAGACTTTGAAGCCAGGGCGCCAGCTTTGGTGGAGTCAACCTTGGGATACCACTCTTGTAATGCTGAAATTCTAACCTGATACCATGAAACTGGTATAGGGACACTGTCAGTTGGGCAGTTTGACTGGGGCGGTCGCCTCCTAAAGAGTAACGGAGGCGCTCAAAGGTTCCCTCAGCACGGTCGGAAATCGTGCGAAGAGTGTAAAGGCAAAAGGGAGCTTAACTGCGACACCAACAAGTGGAGCAGAAACGAAAGTTGGACTTAGTGATCCGGTGGTTCCGAGTGGAAGGGCCATCGCTCAACGGATAAAAGCTACCCCGGGGATAACAGGCTTATCTCCCCAAGAGTCCACATCGACGGGGAGGTTTGGCACCTCGATGTCGGCTCGTCTCATCCTGGGGCTGGAGTAGGTCCCAAGGGTTGGGCTGTTCGCCCATTAAAGAGGCACGCGAGCTGGGTTCAGAACGTCGTGAGACAGTTCGGTCCCTATCCGTCGTGGGCGTAGGAAATTTGAGAGGAGCTGTCCTTAGTACGAGAGGACCGGGATGGACAGACCGCTGGTGTATCAGTTGTCATGCCAATGGCACGGCTGAGTAGCTATGTCTGGAAGGGATAAGTGCTGAAGGCATCTAAGCACGAAGCCCCCCTCAAGATAAGATTTCCCACTTTAAAAGTTAAGACTCCAAGAAGACCACTTGGTAGATAGGTCTCAGGTGTAAGAGTAGTAATACTTTAAGCTAAGAGATACTAATAAGTCGAGGACTTGACCTAAAAATATTGCAATTGATAGTTTTCGTCTGGTGACGATAGCAAGATGGACACACCTGTACCCATACCGAACACAGAAGTTAAGCATCTTAACGCCGATGGTACTTGGTTGGAAACGACCTGGGAGAGTAGGAAGTTGCCGGGCTGATCTTGGGTAGCTCAATGGCGGAGCAACCGGCTGTTAACCGGTAGGTTGTGGGTTCGAGTCCCACCCCAAGAGCCATTAGAAACATAAAACGCCGGAGTGGCGGAACAGGCAGACGCACAGGACTTAAAATCCTGCGATCCTCACCGATCGTACCGGTTCGATTCCGGTCTCCGGCACCATTATGACCTAACTCAATAGGTTGGGTGCAACGATAAGAATAGAATTAAATAAAAATGCCGCGGGATGGAGCAGTTTGGCAGCTCGTCGGGCTCATAACCCGGAGGTCGTCGGTTCAAATCCGGCTCCCGCAACCATTAATTTAGTTCAGAGTACATAATTCAGTAGTGGTAGTGTTCGTGAGAATCAACCATAATTCAAGTAAGGCCCCATGGTCAAGCGGTTAAGACATCGCCCTTTCACGGCGGTAACCCGGGTTCGAATCCCGGTGGGGTCACCATTATAATCTAATATAGGTCAAAGATAATATGGGCGCATAGCTCAGTTGGGAGAGCACCTGCCTTACAAGCAGGGGGTCACAGGTTCGAGCCCTGTTGTGCCCACCATTATGATCTAACCCAACGAACGATAGTGAGTTGTAGGTAGGTCAAACGCAATAAGCACCAAATCTATAGGAGTGTAATGAGTAAATAGATTTGAGTTGCGAAACTGCGAAGAAAAAACAAAACAATAATGGCCTGGTAGTTCAGTTGGTTAGAATGCCAGCCTGTCACGCTGGAGGTCGAGGGTTCGAGTCCCTTCCAGGTCGCCATTATGATCTAACACAATAAGCGTAGCGAATTGATGTAGGTCAAACGCAACGAGCACCAAATCTATAGGAGTGTAACGAGTAAATAGATTTGAGTTGCGAGACTGCGAAATGATATGTTTGCTGGCGTAGCTCAATCGGCAGAGCAACTGACTTGTAATCAGTAGGTTGGGGGTTCAATTCCTCTCGCCAGCTCCAAGAAAATATTTTATTTTATAGTAAATACTTTCTAAATATGGTAGTCCCTAGGGCACTGTTACAATTAGGAGGAGTACCCAAGTGGCTAAAGGGGACGGACTGTAAATCCGTTAGCTAAGCTTTCACTGGTTCGAATCCAGTCTCCTCCACCATTATAAAAACAATTATGCGGAAGTGGCTCAGTGGTAGAGCATCGCCTTGCCAAGGCGAGGGTCGCGAGTTCGAATCTCGTCTTCCGCTCCAATACTTTTTTGTCATGCGGGTGTAGCTCAGTGGTAGAGCCCCAGCCTTCCAAGCTGGTTGCGAGGGTTCGATTCCCTTCACCCGCTCCATTTATATTTATAGGTACCCTTAGCTCAGCTGGATAGAGTGTCTGGCTACGAACCAGAAGGTCGGGGGTTCGACTCCCTCAGGGTACGCCAAACGGCTATTTTAGACCATTCTCAACAGAAATAGATACACTGATTATTCGATGTTTTTTCGGTAGTCAGAGTGTCTATTTTTTTTATAGTTGATTCATAGGAATCTATCTTTTATGAATTGGTATAAAGAATACTGTCAGGAGTTTTGGAATAGTAACATCTGCGGCTGAATTTGGATGAAGATTTAATGACAGGTAGTAGAATTGGGAAAAGTTATATCTTTAGTATTTTAATTAGTTTAAATAAATAAATTTATTTTTTAAAAATTTCCTCTTGACTTTAATCAAATACCACGCTATACTATTTATAATTTAAAAATAATGCTTTGAGAGAAAGAGTAATTTATTGATAGAGTTATAGAGAGTCGGCGATGGTGGAATTCCGATACGAGTTAATAAATGAAGAACATTCTTGAGCATCTAACCGAAATTGTAAAAAAGTAGACTTAGACGGGAATAGCCTGATATCGACTATAAAGTATCGATTGTAATATAATCTGTACTTATTTAAGTGAGCCTATTGCTAACTAAGGTGGTACCACGGAATTTAACCTTTCGTCCTTTATATGGATGAAAGGTTTTTTTATGATCTAACTTGATTTGCGTTTTTTGCAAATCGATGGTAGGTCAAACGTATCATTTATTTATTATTATGAATTTTGAACTAGGAGGAAAAAATATGACAGAATTAAATCAAAGAGAAACTCAAGTGGCAATAAAACAAATAAAAGATTATTTTGAAAGAAAATTAGCTGAAAAACTAAATCTAATTAGAGTATCAGCCCCATTATTTGTAACACCTCATAGTGGATTAAATGATAACTTGACTGGAGTAGAAAAAGCTGTATCTTTTGAGATGAGAAAATACAATGAGAGAATAGAGATAGTTCAATCTCTAGCTAAATGGAAAAGAATGGCCTTAAAATGGTATGAATTTAATATATATGAGGGACTTTATGCAGATATGAATGCCATAAGACCAGACGAAACCCTAGATAGTATACATTCTATCTATGTGGATCAATGGGATTGGGAGAAAATAATAAAAAAATCAGATAGAACTACAGATTATTTAGTTCACATTGTAAAGGATATATATGATGTATTTAAAGAAACTGAAAACTATATCAATGGGTTATATCCAGAAAAATTTACAAAAAAATTACCAGACAATATAAAATTTATCACTAGTCAAGAATTAGAGGATTTATATCCTAGTGAAACCCCTGAAGAAAGAGAATATTCAATAGTAAAGGAGTATGGGGCAGTATTTATATCTAAAATTGGTGGAGTTTTAACTTCTGGAATTTCCCATGGAACTAGGTCACCAGATTACGACGACTGGGATTTAAACGGTGATATTATATTTTGGAATCCAGCAACGGAAGGTGTTTTGGAGTTATCCAGTATGGGAATAAGGGTAGATAAAGAGGCACTGGAGAAGCAGTTAAAAGTATCAGGGGCTGAAGAAAGAAGAAAATTAGATTATCACAAGAAATTGCTAAATGAAGAATTACCTTACACTATAGGTGGTGGAATTGGACAATCTAGAATTTGTATGTTTTTCTTAGAAAAGAAACATATAGGGGAAGTTCAGGCATCCGTTTGGACAGATGAAATATTAGAAGATTGCAGAAAAAATAACATATTTCTATTATAGTAGTATAGATAATATACTATGAATATAGTAGATAAGTAGCTGATTTATAATATTGGCTACTTATTTTAATATTAAAATTAATTAGATTTGTAAAAACAATATCTTTCAATTATAATATTTAACAGGACATGTTATGTATTTATTAAACCGGAGGAGATAATATGAAAAAAACAAATATATTCATAGTTTTAATATTAATTGCAGCAATAGGCCTAGGTGGATTTGTTTGTTATGAAATACTGAAATCACCAAGCAAAAAAGTAATGGCTTATTCAGATGATTTATATCTAATAGTTGAGGAACAGGAGGCAGATGATGAATCAGTATTATTCTTTGAAGATACATTATACCTTTCACTTCCCTCTATTGAATTCTTTGTGGATAAAGATATATTTTATGATGATGCAGAGCATACTTTGATAATTACAGATGAGAGTAAAGTTATTAGATACAAATTAGACTCTGATAAGGGAAGTATAAATAATAAAGAGTTTTTAGTATCTAATCCTATAAAAGAATTTAATAATAAAGTATATATTCCAGTAGATATAGTTTTAAAGAATTATGATGTGGATATTAACTACTTTGAAGAAACAAAAGCAGTTGTATTGGACTATAAAAATATTGACTATTTAAAGGGTGAAATAATAGGTGATGATGCAGTTTTAAGAACGGATTTAGACATTAAATCACCTATAGTATCTAACAATCTCTTAGCAGGAACTATAGTAAATGTCTATGGCGAGTATGAAAACTGGTATAAGGTAAGAACCATAAATGGAATACCAGGATTTATTGAAAAGAAATTTCTAAAAATAAACTATATTAGAGATATGTTTAAAGTAGAAATACCTAAAGAGGAAATTCTTGGAGACTATAATAAGGAGAAGCTTAGCTTAACTTGGGACTATACTTATAGGACAGTTCAAAATACAGATAATATAGGATTAATTCCAGGAGTAAATATAATATCTCCTACATGGTTTTCTATTACTGATACAGATGGAAATATACAAGATAAAGGCAATATTGATTATGTAAGAAAATATATTGACTTAGGCTATGAAGTATGGCCGCTTATCGATAATGGATTTGATCCTGATTTAACTCATGAAATTTTATATAAAAGCAGTACAAGAGAAAAACTAATAACTGATATATTAAAGATTTATAAAGATTATGGATTTCAAGGAATTAACATTGATTTTGAAAATGTGCATTTGAAGACAAAGGATTTATTGACTCAATTCGTAAGAGAATTATATCCTGTATTTAAAGAAGCTGGTCTAAATGTTTCCATGGATGTAACTGGAATGTCAACTTCTGAAAACTGGTCTTTAAGCTATGATAGAGAAAGGCTTTCTAAAGCCGTAGACTATATGATTTTAATGGCATATGATCAACATTGGGGCAGTAGTCCCATAGCTGGATCTGTTGCAGAATATTCATGGGTAGAAAAAAGTATATTAGGAGTATCAGAATATATTCCAAATGATAAGCTAGTATTGGCAGTACCATTTTACACTAGACTTTGGCTAGAGAAGGATGGCAAAGTATCTTCTCAAGCACTTTCAATGGAAGCGGCCAATAAATTTATAGAAGAAAATAATATAGAATTGACTTGGGATAATAGAGCTTTACAATACTATGGTGAAGTAGAAAAAGACAATGGATTATATAGGATTTGGCTGGAAGAATCGGAATCATTAGATGCTAAGGTATCATTAGTTCATAAATATGATTTAGCAGGAATAGCATCTTGGAGGAAAGGATTTGAAACTGTTAATATATGGAGTAGCTTAGATAGAGCTTTAAACTAGAACAACAATATATAAAAGGATTTTGATTAATAAATAGGAGTGATTCAATGTTTAAATATAGAGGTACAGAGATTAATGTTTTTTTAGGAGATATAACAGAATTAAAGGTAGATGCAATAGTAAATGCCGCTAATAATACTTTATTAGGCGGTGGAGGTGTTGATGGAGCTATACACAAAGTTGGTGGAAAAAGGATTTTAGAGCAGTGTAAAAAGATAGGTGGATGTCCAACGGGAGAAGCCAGAATAACCACGGCAGGCAATCTTCCTAGCAATTATGTAATACATACCGTAGGGCCTATATATAAAGAAGGGGATTCAAAAGAAGAAAAATTACTATATGAGGCTTATTATAATTCACTATTACTTGGAAAGGAACATAATATAAATTCTATAGCTTTTCCATCTATATCAACTGGAGCCTATGGCTATCCAATAGAAAAGGCTATGAAAGTGGCTGTATCAGCTGTTATTGACTTTATAGAACAAGAGGATAAACCATTAGATATGATATTTGTCTTGTTTAAAGAGACAGATTTTATATTATATAATAACTACTTAAAAGAGAAAATATTACAAATTTGATATATACTTGTTATTGACTTTAGGTTTTAATTATTATACTATCAAAATAGAACTGAACTTTAAACAAAGGGGTGTTTAAAATATTTGCAGATTCTCATAAGATTATTGCATTAAAGATATATGATAATGTATCTGATATATATGGTGTTAAACTAGATAAAGATAAATTATTATGGGGGGCTGTATGTCCTGATATATTACCACAATTTAAGCTAGTTAGACATTATAAAGATGAAAGTTTGAACTTTATTGCTAGAGAAATCATGAAGCTTATTTTTGTTAGTAGATATTTAGAGTTTAATAAAATTCACGATCCTTTAACAATGAAAATATTAAGTAAAAAGATAGGTATAATATCTCATTATTTATGTGATTATGTTTGTCTTCCTCATGCAAAGAGATGGACATTTGTCAATAGTATGGTAAAGCATATAAAATATGAGTCACAATTAGATAATTTTGCAGTAACCCATGACTTTAAAAAGAATGTTATTAACGTTAAAGACTTAGATATATATGATATACATGTAACAGAGTTAAAGAAAAAAATTAAAGATTATATAAACGAAGTAGTTGAAGAATACTCTTTAAAAACAGATTTCAAAAATGATTTGAACTTTGCACTGTCACTAAATTTAAAAATATCATATTTTATACTAGACACCATTGCTTCATATTCTGAAGAATTAGATGGGCATTTTGCTTTAGAATTTTAATAGTTTATAGGAGATAAGCTCTATTTCAAATAAATAGAGCTTATTTTTTTATTATAATGAATAGGAAATTGCTCCCCTTTTTATTTCAAAATACCATTATAGTTGGAAGAATAAAAAAATTAATATATACTATAGAGGAAGGGGTTGATGAAAAGAATATGCTAAAAAGATTTGTTAAGATTTTTATAATTGAGTTTCTAATTGTTTTACTAATTTTATTATATCTTTTCTCTAAATATAATAAATATAATATTCCCATATTAAATAATTTAATAATCAATGAAAACAGTGAACTAAATGAAAATCAAGAAATATATACAGCATTTGAGAAAAAGTTACTAGAGGGAGAAGAGGAAATACAGCTTAGAAATAAATTGTTATTTAAAGATTCAAGCGAAATATTTAATATATTGGAAGAAATATCAAATGATAATCCTGAAATAATGTATTATAAAGGGGCTGAACATAGATTTGGAAGCTTAAGACTTATGTATTCAAGGGGAAAAGAAGAAATAAAAGATCATATTGAAGAGATAAGAAAGATAAGAAATAATTTTATATCTAATTATATACTACCGGGAATGTCTGATTATGAAAAAGCATTAACTATACATGATTATATAATTACCAATAGTAGATACGATAACAGATTATTAACAACAGGAACAGTGCCCCCAGAATCCTATACTAGCTATGGAATATTATCTTTAGGTGTTGGGGTATGCGAAGGATATGCTAAGGCTATGAAATACTTATTAGATGGTGTGGGAGTTAAATCTACCATAGTAGTAGGTGAGTCAAAGGGGCAAAGTCATGCATGGAATTTAGTAGAAATAGAAGGTGAATATTATCATATTGATTCTACTTGGGATGATCCGGTTACGAAGGATGGTTCAGATGTATTAAGATATAATTTTTTAAATTTAAATGATAGTGAGATTTCAAGAACCCATAATTGGAAAAAAGAAAATTATCCTGAAGCTAAAGGGGAGAAGTTTAATTATTTTAAATATAACAATTTAGTAGTGAAGGATGAAGAAGAATTAGCAGAAAAAATAAAGAGCATACTTCTTAGAGGAGAATCATATTTATTAGTTAAAATAATAGATTATAGTAGTGATAAAATATCTATAAATAAATTAGTTGAAAAAATAGTATATGATAACTATAAATCGAGACCATTAGATAGATATACATATTCTATAGATGAGGAATATGGCATAATGGAACTTCAATTTGATTATAAGAAATAATTTAAAGGAGATTAAACAATGGACAAGAAAAGCAAAATAATATACTTAATTTTAGGATTAGGAATGGGGATTATTCTCACCAATACTTTATATTCATTTTATCCAGTTGTAAAGTATAATGATTTAAGTGATGATATGATAATTAAAAGATCAAGAGAACTAGGTATGGTTAGCTTAAAAGAAAGTATAGATGAGTTAAATAAAAAGAAAGAAAAAGAAGTGACCTCCGCAATGCAAGAAGAACCACCAGAGGAAATTCCAGAGGAGCAAGAAATCGAAGTAATAATTAAAAGCGGCGAAAACTTAAAACAGATTGGGAGAAAGTTATTTAGTTTAGGATTAATTGAAGAAGAAGAAGAATTTGTTCAATTGGCAAGGGATAAAAAAATGAGTACAAAGTTTATAGTTGGGACTTATAATATAAAAACTAATACAAGCTATAGTACGATTATAGATATACTAACTAGAAAAAATGAATAAGAAAATATAATATATTAAGTTTTTGTTAGAAATCTATTATTAACTTATAAACAAATATATCCTTCTTTGTAGTATAATGGTTTTATTGTTTATTTATATTCTAATAAATAGGTTTAAAAAATAGATAACTGTGAATAATTGGTAAAAAGGAGGTTTGGGTATGGCAATGGAAAATAATGACTTACTAAGTATCTATGAAGGACTAATAAATAGATTTCTTTACAAAAATGATATTAATTGCATACATATCCTGCTTAATCTATATGATTTGGAAGAAAACATTACCAATATTCGCCCCAAATATATTTCTGTTTATCATTTAAAAAAGCATATTAGTAAGTTTCTAAGAAAAAAAAAGGGAAATAATTTAATCGCTTTAAATCTTGGACAACTAATCCATGAAGACATTAACAGATTAGAATTATTTATTTATCTTGAGGGATATAAACATGGTTATTTTGACAATTATTGGGTAAATATTTTAGAGAAAACAATAGTTAAAGATATATCTATAGAAAAGTTATATCAAAGTCAATATTTATATCATTTTGATAATAAGACTAAAAAAATACTTGATATTAAAAGTCTAATTAATAAGGAAATTAAGGAAAAAGAAAAACAAGATAAATACCTATCCAATTGTATAAGGGATTATTGCTCAAGGGTAATAAAAGAAAAGATATTTAGTTTAAATAAATACTTAGACAAACAATTAACCATAGAATATAATTCAGACTACTATAGGATTAAGGAGGATTATAGTTTATTAACCAAGGATGAATTAAAAAAAATATATGAAGAAATCATAAAAGTAATGTTTAAAGATGGATATAAACTATATAAGGAAGCATACTGGTATGGACTAAATGATAGGGTATTAAGAAGATACAAGTAATATTTAAAGGGGGAGTCAAATGTTTATAAAAAATTATATGTTGTCAAAATCAGATTTAACTATTGTTGACTTAGAGGAGAGTATAGGGGAAGCACTTAATAAAATAAATGAGGGAAATTTTTTATCTCTACCAGTAATTGATGGTGCAGAATTTAAAGGTATAATTATGAAGGAAGCCATCTATAGAAATTACTTAGAATCCAATACCTGTAATAAAGATGAATATCTAAATAATACTAAAGTTAAAGATATATATAGTGATGATTATGAAAGGATTTCATCAGATGAAAGAATTGAAACAGCTTCACATCTATTGAAACAGTTAAGAACGCCATTTTTACCTGTTTTTGATTCTAATAATAAATTTGTAGGTATATTAACTCATGCTGCAATATTTAAAGCGTTCTCAGAAATATTTGGTATTAATAAAGGAACTAGAATTGTAGTAAATATGTTTGACCTACCGGGACAATTGGCTAAACTTACTGATGTAATAAGAAAAGAGAATATAAATATAATAAACTTTGCTATTATGGATCCAGAGGTATTGGATTTAATTCAAGTTGTTCTTAGAGTAGATGCTGAAGATGTAGAAAGATTAGTTGAAAAGATTCAATCAGCAGGATTTAGAATTGGTGAAGTTGATAAATAGTGTAAAATGTATAAAATTTCATAAAATGGATAGAATATCCCTCTAGATAGTATTCTGGAGGGATATTTATGAAAAAAGATAAAATGATACCTGTTTTCTTCTTTTCTTTAGCTTTATTTTTAATAAGTTTTGTAATTGGCTATCAATTGATGGGGAATAAACTAGAACCTCAAATTAGTCGAATAAATCAGGAAAAAGAGGATACTCAGGATTACTCTGATTTACAGATTTTAAAAGAGGATATTAGAATTTCTCCCAACACCTTTATAGAAGAAAGAATTCATCATACTGCTTGTGACCATGTGATTACTAAAGTTAATGCAGCTACAGAGGAATTTGTAAATATGAATAAAGATGAAATTGTAGATTACCTAGAAGAGAATTACCCTAATAAAAAACTTATATCATTTTCATCTAGTAAAATAACTTTAGGGATTACGAAAAATCACTTATGTGAGAACCATTATATAGTAGGAGAAAAAGACGATTTAATAGCCATATTTAAAGTAAATGAAAATGGTCAAAGAGTATTAGAAAATGTACTAATAGATCATCCTATATCTATATTAATGGAGGTAGATCAACAAAAATTAATAGAGGGAATTGTTGTAGACAGTGAAGACGAACTATCTGAAGTTTTAGAGAATTTCATTAGTTAACTAAGTTAGAAATCTAACTTAGTTTTTTCTTGTAAATATGGTACAATAGTAAGTGTAATTAATGGAGAAAGGTGGCTAAGAATGATAATACTTGGAATTGACCCTGGAATAGCCATAGTAGGTTATAGTATTATAGAATGTAATGGAAATAAATTTAAGGCAATAGATTATGGTGCCATAAGAACAGATGCAGATACTTTATTTCCCGATAGAATAAAGATAATTTATGATAGATTAATAGAAATCATAGATAAATATAATCCAGAAGACCTAGCTGTAGAGGAATTATTTTTTAATAAAAATGTAAAAACAGCCATAAAGGTAGGACAAGCTAGAGGAGTCGAGGTACTGGCAGCAGTCAATAAAGGATTGAATATATATGAGTATACTCCACTGCAAATAAAGCAAGCAGTAGTAGGATATGGTAGAGCAGAGAAATCACAGGTACAAGAAATGGTTAAAGTACTACTAAATTTAAAAGAAAAGCCAAAACCTGATGATGTGGCCGATGCCTTAGCTGTAGCCATATGTCATGGAAGTTCTCTTAAATTTAAGGAATCTTTTAGGATGAAATAATATTTATAAAGGGTGAATAAATTGTTTGAATTTATTATAGGTGACATAGTTGCCATAAATGAAGATTACATAGTATTACAAAACAACGGAATAGGATATAAGATATTTACTTCTATTAACTCAATGGTTAAACTAGAATTAGGAATGAAAAATTCAATGATTTATACAGATCTTAATGTAAGAGACGATGGTGTATTTTTATATGGATTTGTATCTGAAGAAGAAATGAATATGTTTAAATTATTACAGATGGTTTCAAAGATTGGTCCTAAAATAGCATTAGGAATATTATCAAATCTTACAACAAATCAGATTAAAGTTGCCATCATGAAGAAGGATTTAGATACATTATGTAAGGCACCGGGAATAGGAAAAAAGACAGCCGAAAGACTAATCTTAGAATTAAAAGACAGAATAGATAAAGACATTGATATAGAGGAGGAAGATACTAATAATCTAAATCTTAATGATTATAATGAGGCTATAAATGGATTAATGTCATTAGGATATACAAGGATGGAAGTAGAAAAGATTACTAGAACCATTGATACGTCCAATATGAGTATAGAAGATATAATTAGAGAAGCGTTAAAAAAACTATCAAAACAGTGAGAAGGTGAAATAAATGGTAGATGATAATGATAGAATAATGGCTGGAAATTTAAGAAGTGAAGATTTAGAAAACGAGCAAAACTTACGTCCTAAATGGATTACAGAATACATAGGACAAGATAAGGCTAAAGAAAAGTTAAATATTTTTATTCAAGCAGCTAAAGGAAGAAATGAGCCTCTAGACCATGTATTATTATATGGGCCACCAGGTCTTGGAAAAACCACATTGGCAAATATTATTGCAAATGAAATGGGGGTAAATATTAGAATCACATCAGGACCAGCAATTGAGAGACCTGGAGATTTAGCAAGTATTTTAACTAATCTTTCAGAAGACGATGTTTTGTTTATTGATGAGATACATAGAATAAATAGAACTGTGGAGGAAATATTATATCCTGCAATGGAAGACTTCGCCTTGGATATAATCATAGGGAAAGGTCCTTCAGCCAGATCTGTAAGATTAGATTTGTCTAAATTTACCCTTATAGGTGCTACCACTAGGGCTGGACTTTTAACTTCTCCCCTTAGAGATAGATTTGGAGTAATGTTAAATCTAGAATTATATGATGAGGAAAGTTTAAAACAGATTATAATCAGATCAGCAAATATATTAAATATAGGGATTGAGGAAGAAGGGGCTTTGGAAATAGCTAGAAGATCTAGAGGGACTCCTAGAATAGCCAATAGATTATTAAGGAGAGTAAGAGACTATGCACAAGTAGTAGAAAAAGGTATAATTACTTTAGAAGTGGCAAAGAAGGGATTAGAAATTCTTGAAATAGATCCCCTAGGATTAGATAGTGTAGACAGAAAGCTTATACTTACTTTAATAGAAAACTTCGATGGTGGACCTGTAGGAGTAGATACATTATCAGCTGCCACAGGTGAGGAAAGAACCACAATAGAAGATGTATACGAGCCTTATCTTTTGCAAATAGGTTTTTTAAATAGAACACCTAGAGGTAGAATAGTAACTAAAAAAGCATACGATCACTTCCATCTTCCATATAAGGAAGATTAATAAACTATAAGAAGCGAGGGATAACTATATGAGAAAAATATTATCAACATTTGTAGTTTTTTTATTGGCTATATTATCCATTAATACTTCTTATGCTAGTTCTGCTACAGAACAGTATATAGATATTAAACTTAGCAAACCCTTAAATCGAAAAGATGTTATTAATTTTAGCAGTAATACTGGTTTTTTATTAGTGGATTCTGTAAATAAAGATTATATAATGGATATACAGGAAACTAATATAATTGCTACATTAAATAATGATAGTATTTATTTAATGGACTCTAGGGATAATATTATAATTGATTTACCTAAAGATGGTAGTATTCTAATTAAGTCTAATACATTTAATGAATCCATAATAACTGTTGAAAAAGACCGCTATAGAGATTATATTAAACTAATAAGTAGAAATAATGAAATATTTGTTATAAATCATGTACAACTTGAGAATTATCTATATGGAGTAGTCCCAGCAGAAATGCCAGCTAGCTTCCATATAGAAGCATTAAAAGCTCAAGCTGTAGCAGCTAGATCCTTTACCCTTTCAAATCTAAATAAACATATTGGAGAAGGGTTTAATCTATGTGACACAACTCACTGTCAAGTATATTCAGGTGTTGAGTATGAAAGACCTGTTACAAACTCTGCAGTAGATGTAACAAAAGGTATTCTAGCTTACTATAAAGGGAAAGTAATAGAGGCTATATATCATTCTACTAGTAGTGGATTTACGGAAGATAGTGTAAATGTTTGGGGTGGAGATGTTCCATACCTTAAACCGGTGGAGGATAGCTTTTCATCAGAATCACCTTATAGCAATTGGACATTTAGCATTGGTCTTAATGAGCTAAACAACAACTTAAAATCATCTGGAGTAAATATAGGTGATTTTCAAGGAGTTGAAGTAATAGATGCTACTTCTACTGGAAAAGTAGACAAAGTAAAGATTACAGGAACTATAGGAGAAAAGATTATATCAGGAACAGAGTTTAGAAATATAATAGGTGCAGGTAATTTCAAAAGTGCTTGGTTTACTATAAATGGTGGGAATAATGTAGGAAATAAAAAAGTTTATGTAATAGACGGCAGCATGAATGGTGTAAAAAATGTAGATATTAATAATGTCTATACTTTAGATGATAAAAATCAAAAGACAGTAACTAGAGGAAGAGTAAATAGAGCCATAAGTAAAGATAGAATAGAAGATATGGGCAGAGGTCAGACTACATCAACTACAGAATTAATAATAGAAGGAAAAGGCTTTGGACATGGAGTAGGTATGAGCCAGTTTGGAGCAAAAAAAATGGCAGAGCTAGGATATACTTTTGAAGAAATTCTTAAATATTATTATACAGGAATAGATATTATGTAAATATGACCATAATTATAATAAAGAAGGATGATTAAATGAAGCGAGAAGATTTTAATTTTATTTTGCCAGAAGAATTAATAGCCCAACACCCTTTAGAAAACAGAGAAGAGTCTAGGTTGTTAATCTTAGATAAAGAAACTGGTGCCATAGAGCATAAACTTTTTAAAGATATTATTAATTATTTAAATAAAGGTGATTGTTTAGTCTTAAATGATACAAGGGTTATACCAGCTAGACTATATGGTCATAGAATAGGAAAAGAAGAAAGTATAGAGATATTGCTTCTTAAAAGAATAAACAATAATATTTGGGAAGTATTGGTCAAGCCAGGAAAAAAAGCTAGACCAGGTCATATAATAGAATTTGGAGAAGGAATTCTAAAGGGCACAGTTTTATCAATAGAAGAAGATGGAACTAGACTTATAGAATTTGAATATACAGGAATATTTGAGGAAATCTTAGATAAACTAGGAGAAATGCCTTTACCTCCATATATAACAGAAGTTTTAGATGATAAAGAAAGATATCAGACTGTATATTCAAAAAACAAAGGTTCTGCAGCTGCTCCTACTGCTGGATTGCATTTCACTAATGAATTATTAGAGGATATTAGAAACAAAGGAGTTAATATAGCTTATATAACTTTACACGTTGGTCTTGGAACATTTAGACCGGTTAAAGTAGATAATATTTTAGAACATCATATGCATTCTGAATACTTTCAAATATCTGAGGAAGATGCTGCAATAATTAATAATACTAAATCAAGTGGTGGAAAAATTATATCTGTAGGTACTACTTCTACAAGAACACTAGAGACAGTAGGAAATGAAGATGGAATGGTTTTCCCAACTTCAGGGTGGACAGATATATTCATTTATCCAGGATATAAGTTTAAAGTCGTAGATAGATTGATTACCAATTTTCATTTACCAGAATCAACACTACTTATGTTAGTTAGTGCATTATCCACTCAAGAAAATATACTAAATGCATATAAAATAGCTGTAGAAGAAAGATATAGATTTTTTAGTTTTGGAGATGCAATGTTTATAAAGTAATAGGAGGGCAATAATGGCTATAAAGTTTGAACTAATAAAAGAAGCAAAGGATTCAAAAGCAAGACTCGGGAAATTATATACACCCCATGGAGTTATAGAAACTCCAATATTTATGCCAGTGGGAACTCGTGCCACTGTTAAAGCTATGACACCAGAGGAAGTAAAGGGTTTAGGAGCTCAAATAATTTTAAGTAATACATATCATCTATATTTAAAACCAGGGCATAAGTTAATAGAAGAAGCAGGTGGACTTCATAAATTTATGAACTGGAATGGACCAATTTTAACAGATAGTGGTGGATTTCAAGTTTTTAGTCTAGGAGATTTAAGAAAGATTAAAGAAGAAGGAGTAGAATTTAGATCTCATATAGATGGATCGAAACATTTCATAAGTCCAGAAAAATCAATAGAAATTCAAAACTCACTGGGTTCAGATATTATGATGTGCTTTGATGAGTGTACTCCTTATCCAGCAACTTATGAATATGCTAAACATTCAATGGAACGAACCACTAGATGGGCTAAAAGATGTAAGGATTATCATAAAGATTGGGATAAGCAAGGTTTATTTGGTATAGTGCAAGGTGGAATGTATAAGGACTTAAGGGAACAAAGTGCTAAGGAATTAGTAGAATTAGATTTTCCAGGATATGCAATAGGTGGACTAAGTGTTGGAGAACCGAAGGAGTTAATGTGTGAAATACTAGATTTTACTACACCATTATTACCTAAAGATAAACCTAGATATAATATGGGAGTTGGTACTCCAGACTACTTATTTGAGTCAGTAATAAGGGGAATAGATATGGCAGACTGTGTATTACCCACAAGAATTGCTAGGAATGGTACAGTACTTACATCTCAGGGAAAGTTAGTTATTAGAAATGCAAAATATTCTAGAGACTTTACTAAATTAGATCCAGAATGTGATTGCTATGCTTGCACAAATTACTCTAGAGCATATATTCGACATCTATTTAATGTTGATGAGATTTTAGGTTCTAGACTTACTACTATTCATAATTTATATTTTTTAATAAAGCTTATGGAAAATATAAGAGAAGCCATAAAAGAGGATAGATTATTGGAATATAAAGATGAATTTTATAAAAAATATGGTTATTATGATAAAAATTAGATGAAATATCTGTTTTTTATTGTATAATAGATATAGAAAGGGAGGGATTTATTAGATGCCACAACAATTACAAGGGTTAATACTACCCATAGGTTTTTTTGTCTTACTTTATTTTATGATGATTAGACCACAGAAGAAAAAAGAACAACAAATAAGGGAAATGAGAGATGCTTTAAGGGTAGGAGATCAAGTAGTTACCATTGGTGGAATTTATGGTAAAATTCTTAAAGTTAAAGAAGATGTTATAACTATTGAAGTAGGATCAGCTAAGACTAAACTGGAAATGACTAAGTGGTCTATTGGTTCAGTAGTTAGTAAGAATGAGTTAAAAGATAATAAAGATGAAGAAGTAAAAACTGAAGATGATAAAGAGTAGTAAAAAGGCTTCCTAAATTTCTAAGGAAGCTTTTTTTATGTAATAAATTCCTCTTTACTAAAATAGATTAAACTAAAGATAAGGAGGGATAGTATGAAAGTTAAAAATTGGAACAAAGGTATTTATCTATTAAAGGGGTTGGTGTTATCTTATATCATTACCTGTATTCTAATATTGTTTTCCTCAGTATTATTAACTTATTCAAGTCTTAGTGAAATGAAAATGCCCTTATTAAATACTATAACAATGTTAATAAGTATAACAGTTGGTAGTATCTATACAGCAGCAAAAGTAAAAGAAAAAGGTTGGATAAGCGGAGGAATAGTAGGTATAGCTTACTATATTATATTAATTGCACTAAATATGATATTTCTAAGGCCACTAGTATTTGATATATTTTCAGCTTCGAAAATAATATTATCTTCTGTCATAGGAGTAATAGGTGGAATTATCGGAATAAACTTGTCATAAAAAATAAAAATAACTTTAAATAAAAAAATTAATATGATATAATAAGTAGCAGAAAATTACACAGGGAGGGATTAAGATGAAATACATAAAGACTATATCAGGTAGCAATCTAAAAAATACTATAGCTAAAGGTGGATGTGGAGAATGCCAAACATCTTGTCAGTCAGCTTGTAAAACATCCTGTACTGTAGGAAATCAAAAATGCGAAAACAAATAAGCAAATAAAAGGTGGTGGTTTATCCACTACTTTTTATTTTGTACAATAACAAATGGGAGGAAGTTTAATGGATAAATCATCAAAGATGCATAAATTCTTTTTGAACAATAAATATCTAGTATTAGATGTAAACACAGGTGCAGTGCATGTAGTTGATAAAATTGTATACGAAATTTTAGATTTTTATGGTGAAAAAACTAAAGATGAAATAATAGGGATGTTCAAAAGCGTTTATGGAGCTAAAGCAGTAGAAGATGTATATAAAGAAATAGAAGAACTAGTTAAAGAAGGACTATTATTGTCTGATGATATAGATATTTCCAACTTCAAATATAATGAGTCAAATATTGTTAAGGCAATGTGTTTACACGTAGCCCACGATTGTAATTTAAAATGTAATTATTGCTTTGCATCACAGGGAAACTTCAAAGGTGAAAAATCTATGATGTCCTTAGAAGTAGGAAAAAAATCACTAGAGTATCTTGCTAAAAATTCAGGTGCAAGAAGAAACTTAGAGGTAGATTTCTTTGGTGGAGAGCCTTTAATGAACTTTGAACTAGTTAAGGATTTGGTAGATTATGGAAGAACCTTAGAAAAAGAATATAATAAAAACTTTAGATTTACTATTACAACAAACGGAATATTATTAGATGAAGATAAAATTGATTTTATTAATGAAAACATGGATAATGTAGTTCTTAGTTTAGATGGTAGAAAAGATGTTAATGATAATATGAGAAAGACAATTAATGGCGAAGGCAGCTATGATATTATCCTTCCAAAGTTTAAAAAGATGGTTGAAAAAAGAGGAGATAAGGACTACTACATTAGAGGGACTTTCACTAGCAATAATATTGATTTTTCTAAGGATGCCTTAGACTTTTATAATAATGGATTTAAAAAGATATCAATAGAGCCTGTTGTAACGCCAGAGGAAATGGATTATGCCCTGAGGGAAGAACATTTAGATGCTGTTTTAAATGAATATGAAGAGTTGTCTAAAGAATATATTAATATAAAAAGAAATGATAAAGATTTTTATTTCTTCCACTTTATGATAGATTTAAACCAGGGACCTTGTATTGTTAAAAGAGCTGTAGGCTGCGGTGCAGGATCTGAATATATGGCTGTTACCCCAGAGGGTGATTTATATCCTTGTCATCAATTTGTAGGTGAAAATGAGTTTAAAATGGGAAATGTTTTTGATGGAGTAGAGAATACCGATTTAAGAGACAAGTTTAAAAATGCCAATGTATATAACAAAGAGGAATGTAGAAAGTGTTGGGCTAGATTTTACTGTAGCGGTGGATGTCATGCGAATTCATATCATGCCCATAATGATTTAAAAAGGAGCTATAGCTTAGGATGTGAAATGGAAAAGAAAAGAATAGAATGTGCTATCTCTATATTGGCAAATTTAGATAATTAGGAGGAAAAATATGAAGGTTAAAAATACTATACTATTGCTGCTTATACTTTCAATAGTAGCAGGAAGTACATTTTTAGCGCTAAATGGTATTAAAGTTGGAAAATATGAAGTAGTTAAGGCTAAAGATGCCATAGATTTAGGTTTAGACTTGGCAGGTGGAGTTTACGTGGTTTTAGAAGCTCAAACTGACGCAAAGGGAGCAGAACTTCAAAAAATCATGGAACAAACTAAGACAATTATCAACGAAAGGGTAAATGCTTTAGGAGTATCAGAGCCTAATATTGCAATTGAAGGTAATAACAGAATAAGGGTTGAATTGGCAGGTATAGATGATCCACAAAAAGCTATAGAACTAATTGGTAAGACTGCACAATTACAGTTTGTGGATCCAGATAAGAATATAGTTTTAACAGGTAAAAATGTAGTGGGTTCAGAAGTTCAATATCATAACACTGAATTAGGACAACAAGAAATTGTTGTAGGTCTAGAATTGGATAAAGAAGGTACTAAGAATTTCGCTGAAGCTACAGGAAGACTTACATTGGAGAAAAATAGAGAAGATAGAATTATTTATATAATATTAGATGATCAAATAATATCATACCCAGCAGTACAAAGTGCTGAAGAAGGGGGAACAGCTATTACAGATGGTAAGGCTGTTATATCAGGTGGTTTTACTTTAGAGGAAGCTAGTGAATTATCTGCTTTAATCAGAGCAGGTGCATTACCAGTAGAGATGAAAGAGTTACAAACATCCATTATAGGGCCAACCTTAGGGTTAGAAGCCTATGAAAAAAGTGTAAAAGCTGTAGGTATTGCACTACTCATAATTATGATATTCATGATAGTTATGTATAGATTGCCTGGTTTTGTTGCTTCAATTGGATTAATAGTATATACATTAATAACAGTACTTGCAATGTCTTCATTAGGAGTAAAATTAACTCTTCCTGGAATAGCAGGTTTAATTTTATCAATTGGTATGGCAGTAGATGCAAATGTTATAATATTTGAAAGAATAAAAGAAGAAATAAGAATGGGGAAAAGTATAAGAACGGCAGTAGATGCAGGATTTAAAAGGGCACTTACTTCAGTAATGGATTCAAATATAACTACATTAATAGCTGGAGTCGTATTATATTACTTTGGTATAGGACCTATTAAAGGATTTGGTGTAACTTTAATAATAGGTATAGTTGCTTCTATGATAACGGCAGTTATTATTTCTAAATATTTACTAAAGCTAATTGTATCCCTTACAGGTGGAAAAAATCCTAAGCTTTATGGGGTTAATAGAGAGGTGGAAAGATGAATATTATAAAGAATAGAAAGATTTTTGCAATATGTTCATTAGCCATAATAGTTATAGGACTTTTAATGTTCTTTATTAAAGGGTTCAACTATGGAATAGATTTTACAGGTGGAACATTAATAGAAATAAACGCAGGAAAATATATACCAGTAGATGAAGTAAGAGAGATTACAGATGAATACGATAAAAATGCAAGTATCCTACATGGCGGAGAGAATAAAAGTGAACTAATAATTAAAAGTACATTAGACCTTTCAAATAACACAGTAACAGAGATAGTCAATAAATTTGCAGAAAAATATAACATAGATAGAAGTAGTTTTCAATCAGAAAAATTTGGACCATTTATGGGTAAGGAAATAAGGAATAAAGCTTTATTATCTATACTAATAGCTACTATACTTATGTTAATATATATATCATGGAGATTTGAATTCAACTTTGGTTTAGCTGCTATTATTGCGTTGGTACATGATGTATTAATTATGGTTGCTGTTTATTCAATTTTTAGAATTCCAGTAAATAGTTCATTTATAGCTGCAATATTAACAATACTGGGATATTCAATAAACGATACCATAGTAATATTTGATAGAATAAGAGAAGAATCGAAATTATATCCAAAGGAATCTGTAGGCAATTTAGTAAATAATAGTATAAAGAAATCTTTAACAAGAACAATAAATACTTCTATTACTACTTTAATAGCTGTTGTTGTAATATATATACTGGGAGTCGAGGATATTAAAGTTCTTGCATTACCTTTAATGATTGGTATTATAACGGGAACTTATTCTTCATTATTTATTGCATCGCCCATATGGTATGAACTTAAAAATAGAAAAATAAAAACTGCTAAATAAGCAGTTTTTATTTTATAATAATAGATTTTATCGAAAAATGAAGAAATAGATAATAATGTCTAGAATTAACCTAGATAAAATGATAGAATTTATATAATAATTAAAAATATTTTAAATTTGTTTACTGGAGTGAAATAGTTGGAAAAATGGTTTATACGAAATAAGTCAGCTGATTATAAAAAGATTGCAGCTCATTTTAAAATATCTGAGTTTTTAGCTAAACTATTAGTTAATAGAGATATAAATGATTATAGATTAATAGATAGTTTTATATCATCAAACTTAGATAAATTACATAATCCTAAGACAATGAAGGATTTATCTAAGGGTGCTAATATTCTTAAAGATAAAATAATAAATAAAAATACCATTAGAATAGTAGGAGATTATGATGTAGATGGAGTAATCTCCATTTACTTATTATATACTGCAATAAAACAATGTGGCGGAGATGTAGATTATGTTATTCCAAATAGAGTTGATGATGGATATGGTATAAATAATGAAATTGTGAGGCAAGCAAAGGAACAAGGAATAGACACTATAATAACTTGTGACAATGGTATAGCGGCTATAGAGCAGGTGAAATTGGCTAAGGAATTGGGTTTAACTGTGATTGTGACAGACCATCACGATTTACCCTTCATAGTGGATGAATCAGGAGAAAGAGTATACTTATCTTTAGATGCTGATGCAGTAATAAATCCAAAACAACAGGATTGTTCCTATGCCTTTGAAAGACTTTGCGGTGCTGCAGTTGTATTTAAACTAATACAAGAATTATATTCTTTATTTAATATTCCCATAGAAGCCACATATGACTTGTTAGAATATACTGCAATAGCAACAATTTGCGATGTGGTCGACTTAGTTGATGAGAATAGGATTATAGTAAAAAAAGGCTTGGAGCTCATAAATCGAAGTCAAAACATTGGTTTAAAGGCTTTAATAAGAGAGACAGGAATAGGAAACAAAGAAATTGGAATCTATCATATAGGATTTGTAATAGGGCCTAGTATCAATGCATCAGGAAGATTAGATTCAGCTCTAAAATCTTTAGAATTACTTTTATGTGAAGATGAAGAATTGGCTACTATACTGGCTAAAGAACTTCGAGAACTAAATGAAGAAAGAAAGCAAATGACCGTAGAAGGTGTAGAAAAGATAATTAATACAATTGAACATTCTGATATAAAGAATGACAAGGTATTGGTTATTTATGAACCAGAAGTCCATGAAAGTATAGCTGGTATAATTGCAGGAAGAATTAAAGATAGATTTAATAAACCTACAATAGTATTAACCAATGGAAAAGAAGGAATAAAAGGATCCGGAAGGTCCATAGAAGGATATAATATGTTTGAGGAGTTATCGGAATGTAAAGATATATTATTGAGATTTGGTGGACATCCTATGGCAGCAGGATTATCCCTAGAGTATGAAAACATTCATATTCTTAGAGAAAAATTAAATTATAATATAAAATTAACAGATGAAGATTTAATACCAAGGGTATATATTGATATGCATCTTCCACTGGAATATATTAACTTTAAATTAATTGATGAACTAAAGCTTTTAGAACCCTTTGGAAAGGGCAATAATAAACCTATATTTGGTGAAAAAAGTCTAAAAATAAATAGAGGATTTAGATTAGGTGCAAATAGAAACGTTCTAAAATTAATATTAGAGAGTAAAACTAAATCTGTTATGGAATCTATTTATTTTGGAGACATAGACAGTTTTGAAAAATTAATAATTACAAACTATGGAGCAAATGAACTTGAAAAGATATATAGGGGTATAGATAATGATATAAATATAGATATTCTATATTATCCTTCCATCAATGAATATAATGGAAAAACTAATATACAGATTACAATTCAAAGTTATAGAATTGGCTAATAATTTATTTATGGCGAAATAATGATTAAATAAATATAATTCTTAAAAACTGGGTAATTATAAATAATTAAATTTTAATATAGTCATATAAATGTATTTTAAGTAAAGAAGGTGAATCTAATGTTAGAAAATTTACTCTTAAAAATTGAACAATATAATCCTCAGGCTGATTTAAGCCTTATAGTTAAGGCATATAATTTTGCACAGTCTGCCCATGAGGGGCAAGTTAGAAATTCTGGTGAAAAGTTTTTTATTCATCCCTTTAATGTGGCAGTAATATTGGCAGATTTAAATATGGATACAGATACTATAATAGCAGGTCTCCTCCATGACGTTATAGAAGATACTGATATAACTTATGAAAGAGTAGCTGAAGAGTTTAATATAGAAATAGCTGATCTAGTAGAAGGAGTTACAAAATTAAAAAAGTTAAACTATAAGACTAAGCAAGAAAGTCAGGCTGAGAATTTAAGAAAAATGGTATTAGCTATGGCAAAGGATATACGAGTTATTATAGTTAAATTAGCAGATAGACTTCATAATATGCGAACATTAGAATATATGAGAGATGAAAAGAGAAAAGAAAAGGCATTAGAAACATTAGAAATCTATGCCCCATTGGCTCATAGGCTAGGAATTTCAAAAATAAAATGGGAATTAGAGGATTTATCTCTTAGATATCTTGATCCTGAAAATTATTACGATTTAGTTGAGAAGGTTTCAAAACGAAGACAGGAAAGAGAAGCCTATGTAAAAATAATTATAGATACTTTAAGTAAAAAGTTAGACGAAGTTGAAATAAAATATGATATTAGCGGAAGACCAAAGAATTTTTATAGTATATATAAAAAGATGGTTCATCAGGGTAAGGCTTTTGAACAGATATTTGACTTAACAGCCATAAGAATCATAGTAGAAGATATAAAAGATTGCTATGAGGTTCTAGGTATAGTACACAGCTTATGGAAGCCACTTCCAGGAAGGTTTAAAGACTATATTGCCATGCCTAAGCCAAATATGTATCAATCAATTCATACTACAGTAATTGGTCTTAAGGGGGAAATATTTGAAGTACAAATTCGTACTTGGGAAATGCATAGAACGGCAGAATACGGTATAGCAGCCCATTGGAAATATAAGGAAGGAACAAATAAATCGGATAACTTTGATGATAAACTAACATGGTTAAGACAATTACTAGAGTGGCAATCTGATTTAAATGATCCTACAGACTTTATGGAAACATTAAAAATAGATTTCTTTACAGATGAAGTATTTGTATTCACTCCAAAAGGAGATGTAATAAATCTTCCAGATGGATCCACTCCTATAGATTTTGCATATAGGGTCCATACTGAAGTAGGAAATAAATGCGTAGGAGCAAAGGTAGATGGAAGAATCGTTCCTTTAAATTATAGATTAAAGAATGGAAATATAGTAGAAATAATTACATCGGTCAATAGTAATGGACCTAGTAGAGATTGGATCAAAATAGTAAAGAGTACTCAAGCAAAAGCTAGGATTAGACAATGGTTTAAGGCTAAAGAAAAAGACTTTAATATTGTAAAAGGAAAAGAAGCTTTAGAAAAAGAGGTTAAAAAATTAGGTTATAAATCATCAGAAATCTTAAAAGATGAGTGGCTAAAAAATATTGCATCTAAAGCTAGCATAAATTCCATAGATGATTTATATGCTGCCATTGGATATGGTAGTATAACTTTAAATCAAGTCATTTCAAAACTGAGAGTCCAATATAATGAATACTATAAAGTAGAAGATGAAAAAGCATTTGTAGAAAGTAAGATTCAACAACCTGCTCAAAAGAAGGCTGGTAAATACACTCAAGGCATTAGAGTAAAAGGATTAGATAATATTAAAGTAAGATTTTCCAAATGCTGTAACCCAGTACCAGGAGATGAAGTTGTAGGATATATAACTAGAGGCAGGGGCGTTTCCATTCACAGGACTGACTGTCCAAATATAACAACATCAGATGATACTGAAAGATTTATTGAAGTTGAGTGGGATTTCCAAAAGAAAGCATCTTATCCAGCAGAAATTCAGATAAAGGCTTCAGATAGGTCAGGACTTTTAGCTGAAGTTACCCAGAAGATAACAGATTCTGATTTAGGAGTTATATCTTTAAACGCGAGAACATCAAAGGATAAAATAGTATTTATAAACTTAACTCTTGAAATTAGAGACATAGAAGAATTAAGGAGCTTAATGAAGAAGATAAAGAAAATAAGAAATGTAATAGATGTATATAGAGTTACAGCTTAGAAAGAGGGAGATACATGAGAGTAGTAGTACAAAGAGTTTTAGAAGCATCAGTTAAAGTAGATGGTCAAATCGTAGGAAAAATAGGTAAAGGATTGCTTGTATTACTGGGAGTAGGAGATGGAGATGATCCTAAGGATTTAGATTATATGGTAGATAAGGTATTGGGTCTTCGTATATTTGAAGATGAAAATAATAAGATGAATCTATCATTATTAGATATAGAAGGGGAGTTATTGGTAGTTTCTCAATTTACTCTTTATGGTGATGTAAGAAAAGGAAAAAGACCTAGCTTTACAGATTCAGCTCATCCAGATATAGCAGAAAAATATTATTTAGAATTTATCCAGAAAGCTATAGATAAAGGGATAAAAACTGAGAAAGGTATCTTTGGAGCAGATATGAAGGTAAGCCTTATAAATGATGGACCTGTAACTATTTTATTAGATAGTAAAAAAACATTTTAGGAGTGATTAATTTGGAAATAATTAGAGTACCAGCAGGAGTATATGCTGCCAATTGTTATATTATATACTCTAAAACTACTAAAGATGGCATAATAGTAGATCCAGGAGGAGATGCAGATGATTTATCATCATATATAAAAAGAAATGACTTAAATATAAAACATATTATCCTTACCCATGGTCATGGAGATCATATAGGGGGAGTAATAGGATTAAAGGCGTCCCTTGGTGCTACAGTTATGATTCACGAAGAAGATAAGGATATGTTAATGGATGGTGAGAAAAATCTTTCTACATCAATGGCAATGGGTAAAGTAGAAGTAGAGCCAGATGTATTGCTTAAAGATGGAGATATTATAGAAATTGGAGACTTAAAGGTTGAAATAATCCATACTCCTGGGCATACAAAGGGAGGTATTTGTATAAAAATAGGAGAGAATATAATAACAGGTGATACTTTATTCGCGGGTTCTATTGGAAGAACAGATTTATTTGGTGGAGATTATGATTCCATAATCAAATCAATAAAAGAAAAATTAATGATTTATCCTGATGAAGTTCAAGTATTTCCAGGACATGGAACTCCTTCCACAATAGGGCGAGAAAGAGTATCTAATCCTTTTTTACGTTAATATATTCTAATAAAGGTGATCAAATGATACAGGTATTATTAATCGGTCATGAGTTTAAACATGAATTAACTGAGTTAATTAAAGTATTTTTTCCTAAAGAACAAATTATATATATTGAAGATAAAGAGAAATATTTAGGTGAGGGTAGTCTTATAGTCAATGAACTATGGGAAGAAAATGGAGAGAAAAAAGCCGTAACAAAACTATATATAGATGATATCTTAATCAATCAATCAGTTGAAAATATTAATCTCATAGAGATATATAGGGATTCTTTAGATAAATATATAAGGATAGGGATTAAAAAATCCATATATAATACTTTAATAGATATATCAGAGAATATAATTCCTTGGGGTATTTTAACTGGAATAAGACCAGTAAAAATAATCCATGAATTATTAGATAAAAATATAGATGAAGATATAATAATAGAAGTATTGACTAAGGAATATAAATTAGATATTAAAAAGGCTAGATTGACATTAGATATTGGAAAAAGACAAAGGAACTATATCTATCCTTTAGATAAAGATAGATATAGTCTTTATGTTAGTATACCTTTTTGCCCTACTACATGTTTATATTGCTCTTTCCCATCATTGCCCATAGATAGGTATAGGGGCTATGTCAAAGAATATACTTTAAAAGTAATAGATGAAATTAAGAGTATAAGAAATATGATGGGAGGTAGAAGGATAAATACAGTATATATAGGTGGTGGTACACCAACTGCCATTCCTCCTATAGAACTTGAAAGAATTATTCAATCTATATATAATGAATTTGGAGAGAATAATATAAGGGAAATTACTGTGGAAGCTGGTAGGCCTGATACTATAAATAGGGAATACTTAGAAATGTTAAATAAAAATAATATTGGTAGAATAAGTATTAATCCACAAACTATGAACGATAGTACATTAAAACTTATAGGAAGACATCATAACTCATCTGATATTGTAAAGACTTTTCATTTAGCTAAGGAAATTGGATTTAATGTAATAAACATGGATTTAATCATAGGGCTTCCAGGGGAAGGAGTCAAAGAGATTAAGCAAACATTGGAAAAAATTAAAGAGTTAAATCCAGAAAATCTTACTATACATACTCTTTCAGTAAAGAGAGGTTCTAAGTTTAAGGATACTATGGATAAATATTCAATGCAAACTCAATCTACTTTAAGTGAGATGTTAAATGAAACTATGGAGGTTTCAAATAAAATGGGACTAGCTCCATATTATCTCTATAGGCAGAAGCAAATATTGGGGAATTTTGAAAACATAGGATATTGTAAACCAGGAATGGATTGTATATATAATATTGCAATGATGGAAGAAAAAGAAACTATAATGGCAGCAGGAGTAGGATCAGTATCTAAGATTTATTTTCCAGAGGAAAATAGGATAGAGAGAGTTCCAAACTTTAAAGACTTAAAGGAATATCTAGAAAGAACTGATGAATTAATTCAAAATAAAAGAAAGGTATTAGGATAAGGGGGAAAATTTAATGTTATGGTGGACTGAAGAATTAAGAACAGGAATAGATACAATAGATATACAACATAGAAGTATATTTAATAAGGCCAATGAAATTTTTGATTTAGGAAGCCAATCTAAAGCAGAAGATATTGAAAAAATATTTATATTTTTAATGAATTATGCAAATAATCATTTTTTCGAAGAAGAAGTCTTAATGATAGAAAATTCATATGAAGACTTTATTAACCATAGGAGAAAGCATAATTACTTCATAGAAGAAATCTATAGAATTTATCAAAATATAAAAGAGGAGAATTCTGAAGACAACTTAAATGAATTAAAAGTTTTAATCATAGAGTGGCTGGCAAATCATATATCCGGTGATGATAAAAAATTTATTTCTATTTTAGATTAAATAGTATAATAGTCCTTGACACTCATTATTTTTTAGTCTATAATTAATAAAAATCAATATAAATAATATGCAAAGATAAGGAAGAGTAGTTAAACTATTTAGCTATAGAGAGTCGGTGGAAGGTGAAAACCGATGCTAATATTTAATGAAGACACCTTTGAGTAAATAATCTGTAAGGATTAATTCGCAGAAATGCGTTAAAATTTTGAGTGAGGAAAACCTAATTAGGGTGGTACCGCGAGATAACCTCTCGTCCCTGAATATCAGAGATGAGGGGTTTATATTTTTTTGAGGAGGTTTTGATATGGGAGAAAAGATGGGTAATTTAAGAAGAACCATTATGTGTGGAGAATTAAGACCGGAACATAACGGTGAAGAAGTTGTATTAATGGGATGGGTTCAAAGAGAAAGAAATTTAGGTTCAATTATATTTATGGATTTAAGAGATACTACAGGAATTGCTCAAATCGTATTTGATAATACTATATCTAGTGAAATATTTAATAAGGCAGAAAAAATTAGATCAGAATTCGTATTGGCTGTTAAAGGAAAAGTAAGAATTAGACAAAGTATTAACAAAGAAATACCTACCGGGGAAGTAGAAGTATTAGTAGATGAGCTTAAGATATTAGATGAGGCTGAAACTACGCCTATATATATTAAAGATGATGATAATGTATCTGAAACCATGAGATTAAAGTATAGATATTTAGATTTAAGAAAGCCATCTATGCAGGAAAAGCTAAAACTAAGAGCCAAAACAGCAAAGGTAGTAAGAGATTTCTTAGATGAAAACAATTTTATTGAAGTAGAAACACCTATGCTTACAAAGCCAACACCTGAAGGAGCAAGAGACTATTTAGTTCCTAGCAGGGTAAATCCTGGAGAATTTTATGCATTACCTCAGTCACCACAATTAATGAAACAACTTCTAATGGTATCAGGAATGGATAGATATTACCAAATAGTTAAATGTTTTAGAGATGAAGATTTAAGAGCTAATAGACAACCAGAGTTTACTCAAATAGATATTGAAATGTCCTTTGTAGATGTGGAAGATATTATTTCCATAAATGAAAAATTATTATATAAATTATTCAAAGAATTAAAGGGTATAGAGATAGATCTTCCTATTAAGAGAATAACATATGAAGAAGCCATGGAAAGATATGGAGTTGATAAGCCAGATTTAAGATTTGGATTTGAGTTAAAGGATATTTCCGATTTAGTAAAAAACTGTGGTTTTAAAGTATTTAGTGGAGCCATTGAAAACAATGGGGCTGTAAGAGGAATTAATGTAAAAGGTTATGGAGATAGTTTTACAAGAAAGGATATAACTGCCTTAGAAGACTATGCAAAAACTTATGGTGCAAAGGGATTGGCATGGGCTAAAATAACAGAAGAAGGAATAACTTCACCTATTGCAAAATTCTTTAGTGAAGAAGAATTTGCTAGTATACTGGAAAGAATGGAAGGAGAAAAAGGAGACTTAATTCTTTTTGTAGCAGATAAAAAATCAGTTGTATTTGATAGTTTAGGTAACTTGAGAAATGAAGTAGCAAGGAAGTTAAATATAATTGACCCTAATGATATGAAATTAGTCTGGGTTACAGAGTTTCCATTGTTTGAATTTGACGAAGAAGAAAATAGATTTGTAGCTAAACATCATCCATTTACTCATCCAATGGAAGAAGATATAGAGCTTTTAGAATCTCACCCTGAAAAGGTAAGAGCTAAGGCTTATGACATAGTCATTAACGGAGATGAAATGGGTGGTGGAAGTATTAGAATTAATAATTCTGATCTGCAAAAAAGGATGTTTAGTGCATTAGGATTTACCGAAGAAGAAGCTTGGGATAAGTTTGGATTCTTATTAGAGGCATTTAAATATGGAACTCCGCCACATGGAGGTATTGCCTATGGTTTTGATAGACTTATTATGCTTTTATCAAACACATCAAATATTCGTGATGTTATAGCATTTCCTAAGACTCAATCAGCTACTTGTTTAATGACTAATGCACCTACTGATGTTTCTGAAAAGCAGTTACAAGAAGTTCATATTCAACTTACCAAGAATTAGAATATATAACATTTCACTATATTATTATGCTATAATATATAGCATATGGGAGGTGTAGATATGGATCAGGTTGGATTAGTAAGAAAAGTATCAAATGGAGAAGCCGAAGTAGAAGTAAGAAGGATTTCAGGCTGTGGAGAAAATTGTAAAGGCTGTGGCGGTGGATGTAATGTTCCTAGTCATGTTGTTGTTTTATCGAATGATATAAATGCTAAGGTAGGAGATTTTGTAGAGATAAAAGGAGAAACAAAGAATATATTAAAATATACTATGATTATATATATGGTTCCGTTTGTATTTCTTATTATGGGAATATCATTAGGTATGAAGTTCTTAAAGAATATGTCTATATCTAGTTATGAACCATTAAGTTTTTTAATAGGTTTAATATTTTTAGCTTTTGGTTATTTAGTAGTTAAATTTATAGATAAAAAAGTTGGAAAAAAAGAAGAAAATATTATAAAAATGACAAGAATTATTTAATTAAAGGAGTGTAATTGTTGGGAGATAAGGATGCTATCATCAAAAGGTTAAGAAGGGTTGAAGGTCAAATAAAAGGCATACAAAAAATGGTGAATGAAGAAAAGTTTTGTGGTGATATATTAATCCAAGTAGCTGCAGCTAGAGCAGCTTTAAATAGTGTAGGTGGATTAATATTAGAAAACTATATGAAAGATTGCTTGAAAGGGTATCTAGAGGGAGTAAGTGAAGAAGAAGCTTTAGATAAATTAGTTGATATAATGGTTAGATACTCCAAATAAAAACTTAATCTTTTAGTTTTACTCTTTTTATTGACCTAGAGAAGGCTGACGAAATTATTACTCCTACAGCTATAGCTGTGGCTACGAAAAAGGTTTCTACCCCTTTAGTGGCAGCCATAGTAAAGTCATTTTCTATTATTGCAAACATAGTATAATACATGCCAGCACCAGGAACTAATGGAATTATTCCAGAGGTAATAAATATGGTTGCTGGCTTTTTACATATCCTTGCCAATAGTTCTCCTAACAGTCCAACTGTTAAAGCACCTAGGAAGGTAGCAGCAATATTACTATGAAAAAAATTTGCAGTTATAAAATATATTGTCCAACCAATGGCACCAGTAAGACCATTATATCCTAAAGTTTTCTTAGGAGAACTAAATAATATAGAAAAACCAATTGTTGAAATAAACGATAAAATTAATTGTTTTATAATCACCAATTAAAAAACTCCCTTCGCATAAAAATTAAGAATGATTCCGACTCCAAGGGCTATAGCAATAGCAGAGAATACGGCTTCCATACCTCTAGATAAACCAGATAAAAACTCTCCAGACATAGTATCACGAATGGCATTTGTGATGGCTACACCAGGAACTAGGCACATTATAGAACCGATTATAACTTTATCAAGATTTTGACCTAAACCAATTATAACTGTAATATAGGATAGACCACTGGCTAAAATAGAACCAAATAAATTATTTATAAAGAATGTAAGTTCAAGTTTTGAAATTTTATTTATAAAAGTTAAAACAGTTAAACTTACAATAAAGCTTGATATAAAATCTAAAAATGTACCACCAAATAAAACACAGAATAATGCTGCCCCTAAGGAACCAAATAGAGATTTTGTTTTTGGTTCATAGGTATTCGTCTTATTAATTTTTTTTAATTCTTTAATTCCATCATCTATAGACATCTTGGAATTAACAAAAGCACGGGAAAACTCATTGACCATATCAATTTTATTTAAGTCTATGGAAATAGTTTTATTTCTTTTTATATAGGAGAATAGTTCTCCTTTATACTCTAGAGATATGAAGATTCCAGTAGGAACTACATAGGCATCTACATACTTTATATCCTTTCTTGACTTACAAATTCTTACTATTGTATCTTCTGCTCTATAGGTCTCTGCTCCGGCCTTGAGCATTACCCTACCTGCCATTGTTGCTAGGAGCAATAACTTTTTAACTTCTTCTTTGTCATCCATATTATCACCTCTTTAATTAATATCCTTGTAAAATTTACCTAAAATACATATAATATAAATGGTTGTATTTTTACAAATTGTAATTGATTAATATATATTATAACATAATATGGTTTTATAATTAATCAATTACAAAAATAAAAAATAAGGAGAGATATAAGGATATGGATTTTACAAATTTAGCTAAATATGATCCCGAAGTAATGAATATTATTGAAATGGAACTAAATAGACAAAAAAAACATATCGAGCTTATAGCTTCAGAGAATTTTGTAACTCCACAGGTAATGGAAGCAGCAGGTAGTTATTTGACTAACAAATATGCCGAAGGATATCCAGCTAAGAGATACTATGGTGGATGTGAAGTAGTAGACATGGTTGAAGATCTTGCTAGAAACAGATTAAAAGAAATTTTTGGTGCAGATCATGCCAATGTACAGCCGCACTCTGGATCTAATGCTAATCTAGGTGTATATTTTGCTGTATTAAAGCCTGGAGACAAAGTATTAGGTATGAATTTATCACAAGGTGGTCACCTAACTCATGGTAGCCCAGTTAATATTTCAGGAACCTATTTTAACTTTATAGATTATGGAGTAAATAAAGAAACTGAAGTAATAGACTATGATGAAGTAAGAGAAATAGCTTTAAGAGAAAAACCAAAAATGATTGTAGCTGGTGCCAGTGCATATCCTAGACAAATTGATTTCAAAAAGTTTAGAGAAATTGCAGACGAAGTAGGAGCATACTTAATGGTAGACATGGCTCATATAGCTGGACTTGTTGCCGCAGGCCTACATCCAAATCCAGTTCCTTATGCAGATTTTGTAACTACTACTACTCATAAGACTCTAAGAGGTCCAAGAGGCGGGGCAATTCTTTGTAAAGAAGAGTATGCTAAGGCTATTGATAAGGCAATATTCCCTGGAATACAAGGTGGTCCGTTAATGCATATTATTGCAGCTAAAGCAGTTGCCTTTGGTGAAGCATTACAGGATGACTTTAAAACTTATCAACAACAAACTATAAATAATGCTAAGACATTGGCTGAAGGGCTAATGAAAAATGGATTTAGACTAGTATCTGGTGGTACAGATAATCACTTAATTTTAATAGATGTTAGAACAAAAGGTTTAACAGGAAAAAAAGCAGAAGCACTTTTAGATGAAATTGGTATAGCAACTAATAAAAACACTATTCCATTTGACCCAGAATCACCATTTATAACAAGTGGAATAAGAATAGGTACTCCAGCAATGACAACTCGTGGAATGAAAGAAGAAGACATGTTAGAAATTGCTGAGATAATGACTTTAGCACTAGATGAAACTAAAGATAGAGATGAAATAAAAGCTAGAGTAGAAAGATTATGTGATAAACATAAATTATATTAATTATAAGGCCTACAGATAATTCTGTAGGCTTTTCTTTACATATTTGTTATACTATATTAGAATAGGCATAGATTTAAAAATAATTGAGGTGTAAAAAGTGGAATCAAATAACTACGAATTAAATAACTATTCGGAAGATAGGAATATTATAGAAGAAATTACCGAGGGTAGTATAGCTGAAGAATTAGAAATTGAACCAGGGGATATATTATTAACTATTAATGATATACCTGTAAAAGATATTATTGATTATAAATATTTAGTTTCGGATGATTATCTTATAGTTGCCATAGAAAAAAAAGATGGTGAGATATGGGAATTAGAAATTGAAAAAGATTTTGATGAGGACTTAGGTCTAATATTTACTAATCCTTTAATAGATAAGGCTAAATCCTGTAGAAATAAATGTATGTTTTGTTTTGTAGATCAATTACCGCCAAATATGAGACAAACCTTATATTTTAAAGATGATGATTCAAGACTATCATTTTTACAAGGTAATTTTATAACTCTAACTAATATGAGTGATGATGAAATAGACAGAATAATACGGTACAGACTAAGTCCCATAAATGTAAGTGTCCATACTACAAATCCTGAACTTAGAATAAAGATGCTGAATAATAAGAATGCAGGCAGGATATATGATATACTGAAGAGATTTAAAGATGCTAATCTTGAAGTGAATTGTCAAATAGTTTTAGTTCCAGGAGTAAATGATGGAGAAGAATTAAATAGAACATTGTCTGATTTAAAGAATTTATATCCAACTGTTGAAAGTATAGCAGTAGTGCCTGTGGGTATAACTAAGTATAGAGATGGACTTTATGATGTAAAACCATTTACTAAAGAAGACTCTAAAGAGTTGTTGGAATTTGTATCTAATAAGCAATCAGAGTTTTTAGAAGAAATAGGAACCAGATTCGTATTTGCTTCAGATGAATTCTTTGCAACTACAGATAAAGAATTACCTAGTTATGATAAATATGAAGGATTTCCTCAGTTAGAAAATGGAGTAGGACTTATGAAATCCTTTGAAGATGAAATAGTTAAAGAACTTGATAAGATAAAGGTACCTATAAATAACAAGAAGAAATATATAATAGCTACAGGAACTTTAGCATTTAAATTTATAGAAAGTATTAAGGACAAAATAATTAAGAAATTTAGTGAGTTGGAAATAGTAGTTGTGCCAATAGTAAATAGATTTTTTGGAGAAACTATAACTGTATCTGGACTTGTAACAGGTGAAGATTTAGTTGCTCAGCTAAAGAATTATAAAGATATTGATGGAATTATTATTCCAAATTCTATGTTGAAAAGAGACGAGGAAATATTCTTAGATAATTTAACCCTTGTAGAAGTGTCAGAAAAATTGGATATTCCTGTTATTCCTTCTAAAGTAGAAGGAAAGAGTTTAATAGATATAATAAAGAATTGAGGGATGAACAGATGAATAGAGCTATTGTTTGTATAGTAGGAAGGCCAAATGTAGGAAAATCAACTTTATTTAATAAAATAGTTGGTAGAAGAATTGCAATAACAGAAGATACTCCTGGAGTAACTAGAGATAGAATATATGCAGAAGGAGAATGGTTAGGAAAATATTTTACAGTAATAGATACTGGTGGACTTGAACCTGAAAATGAAGAAATAATAATGACCAATATAAAAAGACAGGCAGAGATTGCAGTAGATACTGCTGATGTTATTTTATTTGTAGTAGATGGATTAGCTGGACTGACTTCTACAGATAGAGAAATAGGAAATATGCTTAGAAAGTCAGGAAAAAAAGTAGTAGTAGCTTGTAACAAAATCGATACTCCGAAAACTCCAGATGAAATATATGAGTTTTATGAGCTAGGTCTTGGAGAAACTATAGTTATATCGGGAGAACAAGGACTTGGTATTGGAGATTTATTAGATGAAATAGTAAAAAACTTTCCAGAAGACAAAGATACAGAATATGATGAGGATTTAATAAAAGTTTCTTTAATTGGTAAACCAAATGTAGGTAAATCATCTTTAATTAATAATATTTTGGGTGAAGAAAGGGTAATTGTAACTAATATACCAGGAACAACTAGAGATGCAATAGATACTTATTTTGATTATGAAGAAAATAGATATGTATTTATTGATACAGCAGGGCTAAGAAGAAAGAGAAGTATATATGAAGATATAGAAAGGTATTCTGTCATAAGGACATTAACTGCAGTAGACAGGTCTGATATATGTATATTAGTTGTAGATGCTACTGAAGGAATTACAGAACAAGATACTAAAATAGCAGGCTATGCCCATGATAACGGAAAGTCTATTATAATTGCTATTAATAAATGGGATTTAGTTAAAAAAGATACTAATACACATTTAGAATTTGAAAAGGAAATCAGAAAAGAATTAGGATTTATTGCATATGCACCTATAATATTTATATCAGCTTTAACGGGACAACGAGTAGATAAATTACTGGAGCTAATAAATGTGGTAAATAATAATTATAACTTGAGAATTAGCACAGGTGTGTTAAATGATATAATCAATGAGGCGGTATTAATGAATCAACCACCTAGTGATAAAGGAAAGAGGACGAGGATATACTATGGAACTCAAGTATCTGTAAGACCACCTAAGTTTGTAATATTTGTAAGGAATGCAGAATTAATGCATTTCTCCTATGTTAGATATTTAGAAAATCAAATAAGAAATCACTTTGGATTTGTAGGAACACCTATACAATTTGAATTTAGAGAAAAGGGAGAGTAAAAATGAAAATATTTTTATCCATATTGATACCTTATTTCATAGGATGTTTTTCATCTGCATATTTTTTAGGTAAAACGTCAAAGAATATTGATATAAGAAATTATGGTAGTGGCAATGCAGGAGCCACTAATGCCCTTAGGGTTTTAGGGAAGAAAATGGGAGCATTAACCTTTGCCTTAGACATAATTAAAGGTATAGTAGCTGTTTTAATAGGGAAAGCTCTACTTGGATATGATGGAGGTCTCTTAGCAAGTTTTTTCGTTGTTCTAGGACATGATTTTCCAGTATTTCTTAGATTTAAAGGCGGTAAAGGAGTGGCAACATCTTTTGGAGTCCTATTGGTACTTAATTGGAAAGTAGGGTTACTATGTTTGTTGACAATAGTTCTTGTAACTCTATTTACTAGATATGTGTCTTTAGGTTCAATTACTGCGGCTGTTTTTGCTCCTTTATTTACAGTATTAGTTTCAAATCCAGTAGATAAGTATTTGTTTATTACCATATGGATATTAGCAGGACTTTTGATACTGAGACATAAGGCAAATATAATTAGATTATGTAATGGTGAAGAAAATAAATTAGGAAATAATATATAGGTAGGTGTTTTTAATGAGTGAAAGAATTGGTGTTTTAGGTGGTGGAAGTTGGGGAACTGCTTTAGCAATCTTACTGGCCAAGAAAGGCTATGATGTTCATATGTGGTTAAGGGATGAAGAACAGCTAATAGATATGAATAGAACTAGAATAAATAATAAATATCTTCCTGATATTATATTACCGCCTAATCTAAAGTTGACTAATGATTTGGAAGAAGTTAATTTTAATAAGGATGCTATTGTATTATCTGTAGGTACCCATGGAGTTAGAGAAGTACTTAATAATTGCAAATCTTATATTAAAAAAGATCAGATAATAGTAAATGTTTCTAAGGGTATTGAAAATGAAAGTTTACTTAGAATATCACAGATTGTTGAAGAAATAGTGCCAAATAGTAGATATGCCATACTTTCAGGACCTTCCCATGCAGAAGAAGTAGCTAAAAATATGCCTACGACAGTAGTATCATCATCTGGAATTAAAGAAGTTGCTGAATATGTTCAGGATTTATTTATTACTCCAGAATTTAGGGTATATGCAAATCCAGATGTTATTGGAGTAGAACTAGGTGGAGCATTGAAGAATGTAATTGCATTAGGTGCAGGGATTTCAGATGGATTAGGATGTGGAGATAATACTAAGGCAGCACTTATGACTAGAGGTATATTTGAAATGGCAAGGCTAGGGGAGAAAATGGGGGCACAAGGCAGTACATTTTTAGGGCTAGCAGGAATAGGAGATTTAATAGTAACTTGCACAAGTATGCTTAGCAGAAATAGAAGAGCTGGAATATTAATAGGGCAAGGAATAAAGACATCCGATGCTATTAAACAGATTGGAATGGTTGTGGAAGGTATAAAAACTACAAAATCTACCTTTGATCTGTCTAAGATATATAATGTTGATATGCCTATTACTGAAGAAATCTATGGTGTATTATATGAAGGTAAGGATGTCAAATATTCTGTTTCTAATTTAATGATTAGAGATAAGAAGCATGAAATGGAAAATATAGTATTAGAAAATAATAATTTATGGTAACCTGCTAATAAAATAGCAGGTTTTTTAATTAGCTTGTAATATTTCTCAGTACTCCACGTATATATATAATGTTAAGTATTGTATTTTAATAATTATATTTATGAGGGGGGAACGATGTGGAGGTATTTGATATATACAAAGATATTTCAGAACGAACAGATGGGGATATTTATGCAGGTATCGTCGGACCAGTTAGGACAGGTAAATCCACATTTATAAAGAGGTTTATGGAGTTGCTGGTTTTACCTAATATCGACAATAAACATAAGAAAGAAAGAGCTAAGGATGAATTGCCTTTAAGTGGGTCAGGGAAAACAATAATGACTACTGAGCCTAAATTTGTACCTAATGAGGCAGTAGAGCTTACTTTAAACGAAAATGTAAGTTTTAAAGTAAGAATGGTAGATTGTGTAGGATACTTAATTAGTGGTGCTCTAGGACATGAGGAGAACTTTACTCCTAGAATGGTAACTACGCCATGGTATGACAAAGAAATTCCTTTTGAAGATGCAGCAGAAATAGGCACAAGAAAAGTCATAGTAGATCACTCAAGTATAGGATTAGTAGTGACAACAGATGGTTCCATAACAGATATAGACAGATCTAATTATATTAAGGCAGAAGAAAGAGTAATATCAGAACTAAAAGAATTAGGAAAACCATTTGTGATAATACTAAATTCAAAACATCCTAACCTAGATAGTACCATGGCTTTGAAGGAAAGTTTACAGGGGAAATATGAAGTATCAGTAGTAGTAGTTGACTGTCTAAATATGGACACTCAAGATATAGAAAAGATATTTGAAAAACTATTATTTGAATTTCCAGTAAAGGAAGTAACAATAAATCTTCCAAAATGGATAGAGGGATTACCAAAAAAACATTGGATAAAAGCAAATATCTTAGATGCTTTAAAAGAAACTATAGAAGGACTTCATAAATTAAATGAGGTTTCAAGTTTCTTAGGTCCTTTAAAAGATTTAGACATAGTGAAGAATGTAAATCTATCTGAAATTAAGCTAGGAGAAGGAGTTGTACATTCTGAAATAGTAGTTGATGATGGACTGTTTTATAGCGTATTAAATGATATGACAGGATATTCAATAGAAGGAGACTATCAATTATTAGGCTTAATTTCGAAGTTAGCAGATACTAAGAAAAAATATGATAAGATTGAAAAAGCATTAATTGAAGCTAAGGAAATTGGATATGGATTAGTTAGTCCTAGCTTAGATGAAATGGAATTAGAGGAACCGGAAGTTTATCGTCAAGGAAATAGATATGGGGTAAAATTAAAGGCAAAGGCTCCATCACTTCATGTATTAAGGGCAGATATAGCCACAGAAGTATCTCCGCTAATAGGTACAGAAAAGCAATCTGAAGAGCTTATTAACTACTTATTATCAGAAGTTGAAGGAGACCCTTCAAATATTTGGCAATTAAACTTATTTGGTAAATCATTATATGATTTAGTAAATGAACAACTCCAAGGAAAGCTCAGTACAATGCCAGAGGATGCAAGACAAAAACTTAGAAGGGCTCTTGAGAGAATAATCAATGATGGCAGTGGCGGATTGATCTGTATAATTATATAAGATATTTATATCATGGAAAAGGTAGAATAAAGTTCTACCTTTTTTAATATGATGATTAAAATTATTAAGAAAAATTCTGGATACTTTATAAGGTGATTATTCCCAATAAATCAGCAATCCCTATGCCCGATGCTAATATACCTATAATTATATAGAGTATGGAAGCAGCATTATCACCAATTAATCTTCTAAGTCTTGTGGCTTTACGGCTTTCCCAGTAGAATCTTGGTTTCATAATAGTACAAATAATTGCAAATATACCAGCTATAACAAGAACAATAGAGAGAAACATAAAAACACCTCCTTTGTAAAATTGCAAATATAAGTAATTATAGCAGAAAAGATAAAGCTATTGATATAGTTCTAAAGTACTAATGAAAGTATTTCTAAGAAATTAGTTTGAAAATTCATAAAGATATAGTTAAGAGAATAATATTCTAATATATCATTCAAATTATAGGGGGAGAGTTGATGGGATACTATGTTAATGTAGAATCAGATGTAAAACTTTATGTGGAAGATCTTAATCCAGTAGGTAACAAAACAATTGTTTTTTTACATGGATGGCCTGGGAGCCATGAACTATTTGAATATCAATTTGATCAACTCCCTAAATGGGGCTATAGATGTATAGGAATAGATCAGAGGGGATTTGGCAAATCAGATAGACCATGGGGAGGATATGATTACAACCGATTGGCTGATGATGTTAGAGAAGTTGTTGAGAAACTTAAATTACAAAATTTTGTCTTAGCAGGACACTCAACAGGTGGAGCAATAGCCATTAGATATATGTCTAGATATAATGGCTATGGAGTATCAAAACTTGCCTTGTTTGCAGCAGCAGCTCCTAGCTTAATAAAACTTCCTAACTTTCCTTATGGCGTAGATGTAGAAGTAGTAAATCAAATAATTGAAGGAACATATACAGATAGACCTAAAATGCTTAGTAATTTTGGGGATATATTTTTCTTTAAATATATAACGCAACCATTCTCTTATTGGTTTCTACAACTAGGATTGCAAGCTGCAGGTTGGTCCACTGCTGCCATTGCAAATACCTGGAAGAACGAGCAATTATTTAATGATTTAGGGACAATAAATGTTCCAACATTAATTATTCATGGAATTCACGATAAAGTTGTTCCATTTCAACTAGGTGAAATACAGAAAAAATGTATCAAAAATTCTAGACTTATACCATTCTGTTATAGTGGTCATGGATCATTTTATGATGAACAAGATTTGTTTAATAAAGAATTAATGAATTTTATTGAAGAAAAATTTTAAAAATAATTAAAGACTATTAATGTTTGGGGAGAAAAAATCCCTGGACTTTTACAATGAGTTAATTCTACATAAACAGACAAATCCCTCTTTACATAGAACTAACGTTTCTGTATAATGGATTTAAAGGGGGAGAGTGTATGTTAACTGAAAGAGAAAAGGAAATATTAGAGATTATAATTGATTACATTGAAAAAAATCAATATGTTCCATCTGTTAGGGAAATATGTAAATTAGCAGGATTAAAATCACCAAGCACAGTTCATAAACACTTAACTAAACTTGAAAATAAAGGTTATGTTAAAAGAAAAGAAAAATCTCCAAGGGCATTACAAATATTGAGAAGCCCTGAAAAATAGACTCGAACTAAAAGACATAATCATAAATATATAGAGATAATTCATACAGTAATTATTATATTAATTGCTATTGCTAATAAAGTTAATGTCATACTAATATATATAAAGGACCTACTATAGGTTCTTTTTTCGCCAACTTTTTTAATAAATATTAATATTCACGAATCAATTTGCGTGTCATTCGGTACAAATACAGCAAGTTATACCTAAACATACATAAATTCAAAAAAAGAAAAAGAGCTTATATCCAGCGGTATAAGCTCTTATCTTATTGCGAGCCAGTTGAATTATTAATTATATTTTCTTCCTCTTTCTCCTATAATATTATCAAATACATTTGCTATTTTTCTCTCTACTGATTCTAAATGATAAATATAAAAATCTGTAGTATTAGGACATATATTTGAAATATTAGACATTTATATCACCTCTTAAGTAGTATATACACAAACAAATATAATGGAACTCACGAATTGTTTAAAGTAGGTGATGAATAGTTTGTTGTCTATGGCAATATAAGGTTAGAGAATAGATTTATAAAAATAGAATCGGGGACAGGCCCCGATTAATGTGAGATTTAGCACCTTCTTTTTCCACCAAAGAAGCCACCGAATAAATCATCACCACAGAAACAGAAAATAACTATTAATACAATAAAAAATATTAATATTGAATTATTATTTTTATCACAGTCTCTACGGCAGTCACAGTCTCTGTCTATACCACATAAATCGTTCACAATAAGCACCTCCTATTTATTTGAGAGAAGAGTTCTCATACTAGAATATGCGACTAGTAAAAAAATGTTAATCAAGGGGCACACAAATATGGAAAAGAAAATAATAACTGAACACAGCAAATACTATATTCAATAAAACAGTAGAGGCTCTAGAAGCCCAAGGGGGACTAGACTTTGAATTAAATTATAAGTATCTAACAGCAGAAGAATATAAGGGGAGCTATGGACCACACTTAAATAAAAAGGTTAATATGACTTATAAAATAGAATTGAAAGCTACATTAGAAAGAATGTTAGGAAATGAATATTATAGCATAGAAGAATTGACTAATTTACTAGGGCTAAAAGAGAGACTAGCATATAAAACATTTAGAAAAGTTAAGCAATATTCAGAGGGGATGAAAAGAGAAGATAAGATATCGATTGATTATTACTCTCATGACAGATGAGGGTATGAGTATAATTGAAAATGCAGGCTTAATGGGGATACCTATTCCAAAAATATTATCTGATTCATTTGATATATTAAGGAAGAAAGAAGAGGTGAAAGAATAATGAAAGTATTTTTAGATGCAGGCCATGGAGGAAAAGATCCAGGAGCATTAGGTAATGGATTGCAAGAAAAAGATATAGCGTTATCAGTAACATTAAAAGTAGGGGAAATACTTAAAAGACATAATGTAGAAGTAATATATTCAAGGACCACAGATGTATTCTTAGAACTATCAGAACGTACCAATCTAGCAAATAAAGCTAATGCAGATATATTTGTATCTATACATTGTAATGCTGCTGAAAATGTAAATGCTAAAGGTGTAGAGACATTTAGTTATCCTAATAGCACGAAAGGTACAGCATTAGCAAAATGTATTCAAGATAGTATATTACAAAGTAAAATTTATACTTTAAATAGAGGAATAAAAACAGCTAATTTTGCAGTATTAAGGCAAAGTAATATGCCATCAGCTTTAGTAGAATTAGCTTTTATTACTAATATAGATGATTTTAAAATACTGAAAGATAAGCAAGAAGAATTAGCCTTAGCTGTAGCAAAAGGAATATTGAATTACTTGGGAGTGAAATATATTGAGAAAACTAAAATAGATTGTAGTCCATGGGCAGTAGAGGCTATGGAATGGGCTAAAAAATTAGGTCTTACTGATGGAACTAATCCTAAGGACTCTAGATTAATCTAGAGTCTTTTTAATTTTGCAGAATATGACTGAATTTATATGAATTTGCCTATAAAAATAAGAAGGAAAATGAGATTTTATATAGAATTATTATAGTATCAAATTAAAGGAGATGGTATTATGTTTAAAATGAAAAAAATGTTAATAGCTCTTTGTCTGAGTCTTGTTTTGCTTAGTCAATTTGCAACGACAAGTGTTTTTGCAGCATCTAATGTACCGGCAAATAAGGAAGAAGGTGGCGGAGGCACCGTCCCTGGTGGCGGTGGTGGCGGTGGTGGCGGTGGTGGCGGTGGCTGCGATGAAAAAGAGGCGCCTTAAATTCTGAGAAATAAATGTTTACTGTAAGAAAGACCTTAGAGTAAAATCGAGGCCACTGAAAAACATTAGTTGCTTTTCTCGATTTTTAATCTAGATAATGAAATTAAAACGAACTAGGGATATTTTTTATCACTAGTTCGTTTTTCTTTAATAAAAGCTTATGATATTAAATTTAACTTACTTTATTAATGCAATTATTCTTTTTAAATTTACTGCAAATATTGTGAGTGCTCCTTGCAATTCCATGCCAATTAGACATGAAGATGATGCTATATCATATCCATGTCTATGCTTTAATTCGCTATTTTTAGCCTCTATTTTATACCGTTCTTTTACTCTCTCTTTAAAATACTCTGTTTCTTGAAAATTCATTTGCTCTTGATGAGTTACAGATTTTATAGATACAGAATATGATTTTGTTTTTGCACCTTCTTTATAGCATCCATCTTTATGCGAACAACATTTACACTTTTCTATGTCAAAATAATATGTATTGACTTGATTTCTTGCTCCCCCTTTTTTACCTTGGCGTGCTTTCCTTATTGCCATATGCCCTGCTTTACAGACATACATTCCAGCATCTTTATTATATTCAAACTTGTCCTCATTTTTTCTATTGCCGTGGGCTACTGTAGGATTTAGCTTTGAAATTAATCTAAATTTTTCTTCCTTGGCATACTTTATATTATCTTTTTCTGAGTATGCGGTATCTCCTATTACTTCATTTACTTCAATACCATTTTTACGTGATTTTTCTACTAAATCTTTTAATTGTTTACCATCATGCTTTTCTCCAGATGTTATGGTGGCTGCAGTTATTATTCTTTCTCCTGTCAATGCTAAATGAGTTTTATATCCAAAAAAAGAAGTGTCTGCAGTTTTATGACCTACTTTTGCATCCTTGTCATTAGCATATTCTAGCATTTCTAAATCATCTTCAATTAATTCTTTTAATAAATTCATTTTCTCTTTTACTTTAGGGTATTGCGATATTATTTCATTGTTTTCAACAACAGATATTAGTTTTTTACAATATTGTATTTCATCTTCTAGAATACCGCTATTTACTTTTGGAGGAAATTCTTTTTTTATTGAGTCATCTATTTCATAGACTGATTTTCTTAATTTCTTAGAGTATTCAAGAAGGATTTCTCTTTGCGATTTTTGGTTATATCTTGCTTTAGTATGAGTGGAGTCCACAATGATTGAATTGCTTTTTATTATACCTTCTTCTAATGCTATTTCTACAGTTTTTCCAATGAGTAAATCGAGTAAATTAATATCTTTTAATCTTTGTTTTCTAAACTTTGTTAAAGAACTTGGATTAATAACGTCTTCTTCTGGTGCCATATTAAGGAAATACTTAAATGACATATCATATCTTGAACGTTCTACGACATCTATATCTGATAAATCATAAATTACTTTTAGAAGAAGGTATTTGAACATTCTTAAAGGATCAATTGCACCTCTTCCATTATCAGGAGAATATTTTGTGATTAATTCATCATAAACAAATGAAAAATCAATCATTTCATTTATCTTTCTAAGGATATTATCTTTTGGAATAATCAAATTGTATATTTCACTATATGTACTTAAAATCATTTCCATTTGTTTTTTTAGCATTAGAATCACCTTCATCAATTAGAATGTATTTATATATATATTCTACAACAAAAAAAGCATAACTCCTACAACTATTATTGTATTTGTTATGCCTTTAATTCTATTTTACTAGTACTTTTTCAGTGGCCTCGTAAAATCTAGGGTCTTTTTTTATTTTTTGAAACTGTTTTACAAACCTAGTATTTGCAAAGGTTATACTAAATAAAATGTTAGGAATAATTGCAAATAAGCATTGACAATACTCAATATATTGAGTATAATATAATTAGGAGGTGAGGGAGTGAATGACAGGATAGAAGTAGATGAGTTAATAAGACTAACAATTTCTATAGTACAGTTAGTAACAGCAATAGTAGCACTACAAACTGTAAAAGAAAATAAAAAGAACTCATCTAAAAAGACAAGTTCTAGTTCAAAGAAAAAGAAGTAAGGTTATAGGGGAGCACCACCTCCCCTATATAAACCTCTTTATATATATTATAACCTAAATAAAATAAAATAACAAAATAAAGATAAACTACAAAATAATAAAGGAGTGTTTTATTATGATATATATCACTTTAATTATTAGTATAATAGCCTTATTAGTATCTTTAAAGGCTTATTCAGAAGTTAAAAGAAAATAGGAGGTATATTGATATGGCTAAAGCTAATAATCCACGATTACAAGCCCAAGTGACTCCAGAACTAAAGGAAATTACCGATAAAATGCTAGAGCATGTTGAGATGAGTCAAGCACAGTTTTTTGAAAGATATTTACCTACTTTATTTCTTGCAATAGATAAGGAGAAATATCTTGAACTAGTACAGGAAGTTTATGGAGAAAAAGAATTAGAAAAATTATTAAAGTAGACTAGGGAGAAATCTCTAGTCATTTTTCTTTTTTATAATTAACACCTATTCTACATAATTTGACAAACTACCCTTTACACAGAACGAATGTTCTGATATAATCCAGTAAAGGGGGAATTTATATGCTAACTGAAAGAGAATCACAAGTACTAAATATAATAGTAGATTATATAAAACAAAATGAATATGCTCCCAGCGTGAGAGAAATAGGAAAAATAATGGGATTAAAATCTAGCAGTACTGTTCATATGTATTTAAAGAATTTAGAATTAAAAGGATTTATTGAGAGAAGAGAAAACATTCCTAGAGCATTAAGAATTATTAGACCAGAAAATTAATTCTGGTCTTTTTTTATTATAATTTTTCAGCAATTAGATCATTGTATTTAGTTATAACGATATTAAGTTCTTGACTAGCTTTAATAATTTCGGGATCTTGTAAATTGAAATCCTTCTTTTCAATCAATTCATTACTTGGTAATACACCGCTATTGTTAGAATTTGTATGAAATTGCTTATGAAAATAAGAAGGAAAATTAAGTTTAATATAGAATTATATAAGTAGAATTAAAAGGGGGTGACAAACAATGAAAAGAGCAACAAAGATTTTACTACTTCTTATGGTATGTATCATGGTGTTTGGGTCTACATTATCTGCTTATGCAGGGCCAGTATGTTGTGCACATATGAACATATCCACTAGATATGAACCAGCTCATCCAGGGACTTATATAATTAACTATTGCACTAATTGTGAAGCAATTCATTCCAGAAAATGGATACCACAAGGCATGAATTAGAAACAGTTAGGTTCAGGGGAAACTCTGAACCTAATTATTTTTAAAAATAAAAAATTAATTACTGAAGTTATAGACTGAGGGAAGCGTATCACTTTCTTCTGGTCTTTTTTATTTTGTAGATATTCACGTGCCAAATAAAAAAATAAGAACCTCAAAAGGTCCTTATTCCAATAAAATATATCATTAATCCCCGTGCCAATTCGCGTGCCATTTAGTTCAAATTCAGCAAATTATATCCAAATATACACAATTTAGTGTAATAAAGAATGGCTATTTTTCAACGTTATCAGCTCTTATCCTAATATAAAAAAGTCGGGATGACAGGATTTGAACCTGCGACCCCAAGTCCCCCAGACTTGTACGCTACCAAACTGCGCCACATCCCGATATATTTTACTATCTCGTGTAATCAAGTGTATGACAAGATTGAACGAGATAATAATTTCATTATAATCAATATTATAGCATAAAGAATATCAAAAAGCTAACATGAGTTTATTTTTTGCTTAATTTTACTTATTCGAAGCTAGGAAATCATCTATTTTGTTAGCCGCTTCTTTTTGCATATTTTTTAGAACATGAGAGTAGGTATCCAATGTTATTGATATATTGAAATGGCCTAATCGTTCAGAAACTACTTTAGCTGCAACATTTAAATTCATAAGCATTGTTGCGTTAGTATGACTAAGGTCATGAAATCTTACAGCCGATAAGTCACTACTTCTTATTAAATCTGTGAATCATCTTGAAAAAGCAGAAGAGTGGATAGGTTGTCCATCTTCTCCGCAAAATACTAAATTATTATCTACATAACATTTTCCTAGTTTTAACTTCTGTTCAATTTGTTGAATTTTTTGTTTCTTCAATATAGCTAGTGGCTGATCTGATAGAGAAATAATTCTATTTCCACTTTCACTTTTAGGTTCCTTTCTAGGAGGGGAATAAAAAAGAAATTATCATTGAAGAAGCTAAGGAAGATTATAATAAACTACTTCAAAGATTTCATAAAGCAAATGATGAGAGATTTATATAAATATTTTGGGCAGATGAAAGAAGAAAATCAGGAGATGTATAGTATTGCAAATATATTTCATGAAATTGGGACGAAGGAAGAAAAAAGAGTATTTAGAGAAAATTAGAAAGCAGAATAAAGCTTTACAAAAATAAAAAGAATCGGGGACAAGCCCCGACTCAATTATTGTGAATTAGAAAATATCACAGTTACAGAAAATAACTACTAAAAGTAAAAAGAAGAATAGTAAAGAAGTATCCATACCGCATTCTCTTTCACATCCCCTTCTGCCACCTAATAAGTCACCCATAAAAACACCTCCAATTTAGTTGAGATTAAGTGCTCTCATAATAGAATATGAAAGATAGTGATAAAGTGTTAATTATTATTTTTAGAGGTAGTGAATGAAATTATGAGCTAAATAGACAAGTTTTATAGGAGTAATAGAGATAAAAAAGAATCGGGGACAAACCCCGACTCAATTATTACCTGACTAAATTATTATAAGTTAGAAGATAGCACAGTTACAGAAAATAACCACTAAAAGTAAAAAGAAAAATAATAAAGAAGTATCTATACCACATTCTCTTTCGCATCCTCTTCTGCCACCTAATAATTCATCCATAAAAACACCTCCAATCTAGTTGAGATTAAGTGCTCTTACAATAGAATATGATGGATAGTAATAAAGTGTTAATTTATTAATTAATAAATTGAAAGAGGGTGAAGGAATATGGCTAAGAAACAAATAACAACTATAGCGGCAGAAGTAGCAAGATTATTAAGAGAAAATCCAACGTGGAAATATTACGAATGCATTAGAACAGCTAGGGAGATGATTAGTAATGAAGATATTGAGAAAATAGAAAAAGCTAATTAGAGGGGATATTACTTAAAGAATATATAGTGGGTAGTATTTTGAGATATTAGTTGTGATATGGTCTGAATAAGAGTATCAAGAATTTATAAACAAAAAGTCTCCTAAACCTAGGAAGAAAAGCAAATATAGAAATTTGGGATAAAGTTAAAACTATCTATTCAGCTGAAAAATGGAGTATGAAACAATGAAGAAAATCACATGCAAAAGATGTGATAAATTACTTCTTGAATTAAAAGGAAAGGCAGAAATAAATTGTCCTAGATGTAAGACAAGAAATAAATTTGATACTAAAAAGAATAGTTAATTATTTATATGAAATTGAACATTGAAAACTAAATAATACGGTATTAAAAATAAAAGTATTTACCACAATATACCAGATGGATTCATTATATATGATATAATGTTAATATAAATAATTCGTAATAGTAGGATTAAGCGATATATCAGTTATTCAATAATAAATCTAAAATTTGAATTTAATTTACTAGAGGTGATATCGCTTTAAGCGTTTTCATAGAAATGATAAGAAAGGAAGTGGTCGATATGATGAAAATGACAATTAAGCGTGCAAGGAGGGTTCACGCCCTATAACCCTCCTAAAAATTTAATGGAGGAAAGTATGAGAATAGAAAAAGATAATATTGTAATTAGAAGCGCTACTATAGACGATGCTATTCAATTAAATGAATGGTGGAATGATGGTAGAGTTATGGAACATGCAGGTTTTCCTAATGGTATAGGGGAATCATTAGACGACACTATAGCTAATATAAGGAGCAGAGAAGGGAAACTAAGTCAGCTTTGTATAATAGAAATTATTGGTAAACCAGTGGGGGAACTGAGTTATAGCATTAGAGGTGATGGGGCTGCATATCCAGGGTGGAAAATATGTGACTTTAACTATCAAAATCAAGGATATGGACCTAAAATTATTATGATGCTATTAGAATTTATTTTCACAGATGAAGATATCAATTCCAAGTTTCCAATAGAGAAAATTATTTGGGATACAACGCTTGAAAACGAAAGGGCTCAATATGTCTATGAGAATAAGATTGGAGCAAGGAAGATTGGTATACAAGAAAATGCATGGCAAGATCAGCTAGGAAACTGGCGAAGTGCTGTTGACTATCAAATTAGTAAAGAAGACTTTTTTAATGGGTTCGTTTCAAGTTATCAAGTTAAAAATCGGAATATTTGTAAGAGCATTAACGAAGAAATTAAATCATTTAAAGAATTCGATTATGAATCATTTGTAAATATGTTTAATTCTTATTTTTTAGATGACTTCCAAATTAAGTTACAATATTCGAAAATTGAAGAGATTTGTTTTGATATAATAGAAAGGGTAAAAAAACAAGTTATATTTCTTGATTTAATTAAGGTTAATAATAAGTCCATAGGATTTATTATATACCAAATTGATTCTCCAAAAAGTGATTGGTGTCAGAAGGAAGGGTTTGGTTTTATTCGAGAGATATATATTGAAAAAGAGTTAAGGAAGCAAGGTTTAGGAAAGTTACTAGTAGCTCATGCCGAACAATCTCTCAAGGATAAAAATGTTGAGGAAGTATACTTAACTTCAGATAATAATGCAGCTTTCTGGAATCAATGTGGATATACATTAACTCATGAGACTGGTTATAGAAATGAAGATCCAATTTATATAAAAAAAGTTAATCAATAATATCTTATTTACTAATCAATTTATTACAAAACATGTATTATCTAATGAACATTATTTAAATTAAACGTCTTTAAAGCTAAAATTGAATATTTTACTTCAATACCGTATTATTCAGGAATGAATTTTGCGGTATTTTTATCTTATATTTAAGTAACTAAAGATATTTATGTGAAGTAATAATTAGAAATTTTAACATTGAAAACTGAATAGTACGGTATTAGAAATTTTATCAGATTATTCGAAAATATATGAAAAATAGAATGAATATGCTATAATTTCCATATAAGTAAGTCATAACAGTTAAATTATGCGACATTTGAATTATTTATAGGCAGTCATACAAATCAAAATTTGAAGAGGTGAGAAGATGAAAAAACAGGATGATGATAACACATCTGCTAGTAATTGGAATGCGTTTCAGAAAGATAAAAAACGCAATGTACCTTCTAATGCCGCAAAAATGGCCTTAAAATTATTCGACAATAGAAAGGGCTTAGCAATTGATATTGGTTGCGGTGCGGGTGCAGATAGCTTATTGATGCTGGAGCAAGATTGGAGTGTTATTGCTCTTGATCATAATACGCTTGGTATCAATATAGTTTATGAGAATCTTGATGCAGAGAAAAAAGACAATCTTTATATTGTACAAGATACATTTGAAAATATGAAGTTGCATACTTGTAATTGGCTTAATGCCAGTTTTTCGCTTCCATTTATAAGTCCTAAAGACTATGATGATGTGTGGCAGAAAATAAGTAACTCAATAGCACCAGACGGTCGTTTCTCTGGAACCTTTTTTGGAAATAAAGATAGTTGGGCACCTGGAAATACATTAAGGACATTTCACACGAAAGAACAGGTTATTAAACTTTTTGGAGGTTTTGAAATTGAATGGTTTGATGAGCGAGAACGTGAAGGTACATCCATTGATGCATCGCGTGTAGAACACTTAAAGCACTGGCATGTTTTTGAGGTAGTGGCAAAAAAAGTACAGCTTTAAAATAAGAGTTAAATTTCAATTGTTTATCGTATTCACTATTGGTATACTGGAAGCTAAGCTTGATTAAGTATTATTTTCTTTATAGCCCAAATAGATTCATTATATATTATATAATATCCACATAAGTAATTCATAATAGTAGATTATAACGAACTAAAGACATATGAGGAGATGCAAAGAATATGAAACAAAAAATAAGATTATCCTTAGCTACAGTGGAAGATATAGAATTCATTGTTAATGTAAAAATTAACGCTTCATTATGGCCATATGAAGATGATATTCCAACTGATAAGGATGCTGTTCGCAAGAATGTAGGTAAAAGAATTGATAGCAATTGGTATAAACAATACATAATACAACTTGATAACCTAGAGAGAACACCTATAGGGGTACTGCATATTCATTGGTATGTAAAAGAGCGTGGAAGTTGGGAAATTGGTTATTGTATCTTTCCCGAATATAGGGGACAGGGTTATTGTGTAGAAGCTACAAAATTAGTGTTGAAATACGCTTTTGAAGATTGGAATGCACATAAAGTGGTTGCTATGTGTAATGAACACAACATCGCGTCATATAAGGTAATGGAAAAGTTAGGGATGACCAGAGAAGGAATATTCCGAGAAGAATTACCCTGGCAAGGTAAATGGGTAAATCAACTCTTTTATTGTATTCTTGATAGCGATTATCGAAAAATCAGTAGCTCTATCTAACTTCGCAATATTTATATTAAACATCATAATTATTAAAATTAAGGGGTAGAGCTTTGAAAAAGGAAAAGACTCTTACTATAACTACAATTTGTAGCATTATAGCTTTGTATATTATACTGCATATTACACCAACTGTAGCATTGAGAACTCATTTATTTATGAACGGCTATCCTGTTATTGCATTTACCACAGGAATAGTAGATGATGAATTTCATAATAGGATAGATAAACAAATTCTTGAAAGTCAAAGCGCTAAATGCTATACCCTTACAAAACCAGCATTTGAGAGAGCAACAAAAGGCCAATTAAGAAATTATAAGGTAACTAAAAAAGGTGTTCTATATTTTGCTGAATACTATGGAGAATTATAAAAGTAATCAATATCATTTATATTAAACTTCATGAATTATTAAAATAAAATATTTTACTGAAATACAGTCTGATGAAGGAGTAAGTAAGATGGTAGGAGATTTTAATATCCCAAGCGATTTAAATATTTTTACGGAGTATCAATGCAAAGTAGATAAATCAGAGAATAATTTGTTAAAGAGATTTGTATATTCTCCAAATATAAGCATGTATTTAACTATTGATGATAATGGAGAAAAAGGAATTAACCAAGTAAAAGATGAAATGAATCATTTTTCAGGAGTAATATTTGAAGATAATAAAAATGATTTAGTCACTAAATTTATGCGAGATGTAACAAGAAACTAGAAAGGCTTTGATTATCCATTTAACCATTGTATAATATGGAAGGGGAGGGGTTTAATGGATAATCAGAAAAAAACTAATAAAGGGTTAATTGTACTTATGGTAGTTTTATTTGCACTAGTTATGATGGTATGGGGAATTCTTATATCTGCATTTTTTATCTCTAAGAAAGATAATAGTAGCAATCCCACATCTACAGCAATAGAAGATGTTGAAGAAATAGAGGATGTTATAGATGAAGAACAGGAAAGTAAACTAGCAGATGAAGAATTTGAAAAAAATATTGCATTAGCAGAGGAAGCTTATACTAATCAAAACCTAGACAGTGCTATTAAGTTTGTTAATGCAGCATTGAATATAAAAAATAACGAAATAGCCATTGAGTTAAAAAATAAATGTATTGAGGAACAAAATAAAGAAAAAGAGGAAAATAACAGGATAAAACAAGAGCAGAAAGATAACCTTCTAAAAAACATTGCTAAAAAATATGATGATATGAATAATATATACTGGTATACTCCAAATGGCAATTTAGAATATGATGTAAAAGATGGTGAAGTTTTTTTCTTTTATGTTTATATGGGTGAGAAGGGTAATAAATTGTGGCTTAGAATGACAACAGGATTCGAAGATTCTGAATGGACCTTTGCTAAAAGTATAATAGTAAAGGCAGATGATTATAGATTTGATATACCTTTTGACGTTTTAAAGGATAGAAAAGGAGATGTAATATACAGAGGGATTAGAGAGTGGATTGATATATTGATTGATGAAAATATGGTCAAAAACCTAAAAAAGGTCATAGACTCAAAGGAATCTAAAATAAGATTCACTGGTGAAATTTATCATAATGAATATACAATCAACTCTACACAGAAAAAACAATTAAAAGATATTATAGATTATTATGAACTAGTAAAATAGAAGATTACCTTTGGGTAGTCTTTTTTTACTATATTTTAGGCGGGTAAATATATGAGAAGTTTATTAAAACATCATAAACTGAACTTAATCCAGGCAAGGCATAAAAAATAATAGAAGATGATTTTGACAATGGATTAGGTGAATGGAAAGTAGTTGAAGGAGATTGGCACCAGGTAACAGTAGATATTAATGCAGATGATAAATCAGTAGTATTGAGAAAATGTTGCTGAAACATTTACAGCTAGTACGTTTTTATAATCTGACATAGTAGATATTAATCCATAAAAAGGCTTGAACTCCTCTCATTTGAATAGTAACCTTAAACTACCATATAATACTAACAAGGGAGGGGTATCATTGAAAAAGATACTAGTAATACTAATAATTATTTCATTATTCATATCTGGTTGCAGTAGTACTCTGAGTAAATCAAGCAATAATCAAGATATGATTGAAAGCATTATACCAGAAGGAGAAAGTGAAATAGGGAAACTGACATTATTTAAGAAAAATGATAAAGTTGAAGCAATTCAAGAATCAGGGCCATTTACTGTGAAAATTAACAAAATGTAAGTTTCAGAATTAGAAGTTGGTGAGAAATACAAAAGGACGTTCTTCGACAATAAAGATGTTGTTACTATTGTAGAGTTAGAAGTAGAGGCTGAAAACAAAAGCACAGAAACTAACATAATATATCCAGAACAAGGAACGATAGTTACAAATACAAAAGAACAAAAGGATGCACATGAAGTTTTTTCGTCAATGATAGGCGGAGAATATATAGGAGAAATAATTAGCGAAGGCTATATATTCTTCATATTAGATTCAGAAGCAGAAGAAATAACTAGTTTTAAATATGTAATTTCAGGACCGATTGATTCAGATGGGAATAAATTAGGGGAAGACATTACTTTTGATTTGTCATTCGATTAATGATGAACCATAAACAAAACATTTACTTAATTCTAGGTGTTTTTATTATGCTTAAAAACATGAAAGGGGCAATGATACAATGAGATATATAAACAATTATAAATCGTTGAAAATTATGGTACAATTAAATATATAAATTAAGTTACAATTTCACTAAATTGTACTTCATAAATTAGAATTTGGAGGTTAATCATGAAAAAATGGTATGATGAGGAGTATGAATTTGAAATTGAGGTAACTGGGTTTCTTCGCAGTGACCATACAGAGCGGTACTGCCGAAACGGCGAGGAAGTCGGGGATAAGTATACCTGTACCTATGGCTGTCCCATAAATGTGGATGGACAGGGTATCTGTTCCAAGGTCATGATGATTATGTTCCCAATCATGGAGTCGGTCAGAAGTGGCGGAGATTTAGAGAACATTGGCGGCAATGGCAAATATAGCAAGGACATTGTATGCCCGGATGGCTGCGTCATGTTCAGGCTGACGGCAAAGAAACTTGACAATGAGAATTTTTATAAGGGGAAGTTTTTTGATTAGTTTTGATTTTTATTGTGCTCAGTTTGAAGATAAGTCAAAATATATAAATTTCAGTTTGTAGTTGAGTTTATAGTCACTATTAAAAGAATAATTTTTACATATTATAAATTTAGGGAATAGATTTAATATATTACGAATCAAAGTCCAGCAATAACTTTGCTGGACTTTGTCAATATCAGATACTACACATATATAGTATGTAAAGATTAAGTTTTTTAAAGTTTTTTTAAAATTTACTCTTGATAAAATTAGATCTAGTCTTTTTTATTTTAGAAGAAATATTTATTCGATAACATTAATTTTCTGGTTTTTGTTATTTAGATAGAAAAAAGACAGAAGATTATCTTCTACCTTGCAAACATTCTGGTAACATAAAGTATAATAGCGTATAAAAAAGTATGATATTTTGAATATGCAAATTTTAATAAAATGTGTATTTTCTTAGAAGCATAAGGATAGTATAATAATAAAAAATAGTCTAGAGCAGAACCCCCCAGACTTGTACGCTACCAAACTGCGCCACATCCCGATAATATTTAGTCACCCTTGCAATCAAGTAGATATAAAGATTACAAAGGGTTTTGCACTTCTTATTAATCAACATCATAGCAGGATTATTTTAAACTGCAAACTATTTGCAAACCTAACTACTTTAATAAGAATTGTTTCCCTAGTAAAGCTAAGGAAATTATCCATTTTTTCAGGAGCTTCTTTTTATGCATCTCGTAATACATGAGAATAAGTATCGAATTTTATTGATATATTAAGTGACCTAATCTTTTAGATGCAACCTTTTCTTGAACCTTCAGATTGATTAATAATATAGTAGTTAATGCAATGAAAAATTATGGGTCTTATGAAGAGATGGAAGCACTAAAAAGCATGTCACCTACAACTAGAAAAGTAGTTAAATATATGAGTTTGGAGCGAAATGTAAATGTAGATTGGCTCAACAGTCAAGTGATAAGATTGGCACTATTGAAAATGGCCTAGCAGGGCATATAGCAGAAGAGAACTTTACTAGATTTAATAAAGCATATCCTAATCTAGTGACGGATCTAGTAGGTTAGAATTTATAAATTAATTATAAGCAAATTGAATCGGAGACAAGCTCCGATTCAATTATTCTGACTTAGAATAAATCACAGTTACAGAAAAGAACCACTAAAAGTAAAAAGAAGAATAATAAAGAAGTATCCATACCACATTCTCCTTCACACCCTCTTCTGCCGCCGAATAAGCCGCCCATAAAAACACCTCCTGTTCAGTCGAGATTAATTACTCTCATAATATAATATGAGGGATGGTAATAAAGTGTTAATTTATTAGTTAATAAATTTAAAGAAGATGAAAGAACACGACTAAGAAGCAAATAACAACTGCAGTAGAAGAATATGTTGAGATTGTAGATGAACTTAAAATAGCGTATTCAGCTGACAAGTGGATCATGAATCAACGAAGAAAATAAGATGTAGAGAGTGTGGGAAATTACTCATTGAACTTGAAGGAAAAGCAGAAATAATGTGTCCTAGATGTAAGATTAAGGATAAAATTGATACTAAAAAGAATAGTTAATCATTTACATGAGATTGAACATTGAAAACTGAATAATACGGTATTGGGAATAGTATAATCAAAATTATAGGCTATAGTTAATATATTTATTGAAATATAAAATAATTTTTTAGAATATGTCATGTAAGGTTAACTTGATATAAAAATATAATAATGCTATATTTAAATGTAATATCAACATTACAGGAGTGGTAATTAATGAAAAATAGAATAAAGGAGTTGCGTGAATCCTTTAAATTAACTCAAGAACAGTTAGCGGAACTTGTTGGTGTATCGAGGCAAGCTATTAATGCAATTGAGACAGAAAAGTTTGAACCATCTATATGGTTGGCTTATGATATTTCTCAAACATTTAATTGTTCTATAGAGGATATTTTTCTTTTTGGACAAAGCGAAAGAAAATCAAGATCACAGCAAAGTAGAGGTGCAGTTTAAATGGCATTAAGACAAATTAGATTATTTGGTGATGAAATATTAAGGAAAAAGAGTAAAGTAGTCGAAGTGGTAGATGATAAAATAAGGCAAATACTAAATGATATGACAGATACTATGTATAATACAGAAAACGGAGGAGGGTTAGCTGCCCCACAGATAGGTTTATTAATACGATTGGTTGTAATAGATATGGGGGAAGGTCTTATCAAACTAGTTAATCCAAAGATAATTAATCAGGAAGGAACCCAAGAGGTCATAGAGTGGTGTTTGAGTATTCCAAATACATGGGGTAAGTTAATAAGACCTGCGAAAGCAACAGTACAAGTATTAAATGAAAATGGTGACGAAATTATCTTGATGGCTACAGGAGATTTAGTAAAGTGTTTTTGCCATGAAATAGATCATTTAGATGGGATACTTTTTACTGATTTAGTTACTGAGTATATAAGTAATGCTATTTAAATATACAATCTTTTAATATAAAACAAGCTTTAATACCGTATTATTCAGAAAAGAATTTTACGGTATTTTTATATTATGTTTAAAGTAACTAAAGCTATTTATGTGACATAACTATAAAAAGTGAAACTTGAACCTTGAAAACTAAATAATACAGTATTGAAAATAAAAATTTTATTATAACAGGAATGTGGCAAAATATGGTATAATCTTATCGTTAGATAAATTATATTAGTATATTTATATAGCATAAGAATTATTTATATCTTTTCACATAGGAGGTTGTAATGGAAAATAAAGTTTCGACTAAAGAAGTTATGATTTCGATGTTAAGTATTTTAGCTTTGGTTGTATCGCAAACAGCAGCTAACTTAATAGGTAGTATTGCATATGTTACTGTAATTCCAAATTGGATTGGTAACATTGCATTTGGTATTGTTTATGTTTTATTGACATATTTTCTATTAAAGATTTTATGCACTAAACTTTTGAAAAGCTTTTTAGAGAATTATGGGATGGGAAAGCCAAAGCTAAAATTGGTATGGCTAATCAGTGCTGGTTTGCTTCCAGCAATAGTTTCAGTGGTATTACTATGTATGCCCGGAGAGTTGATAAGTAATTCTGTTTCTTTGTCTCAAGGAATGAATATCGTCACGGCAGCATTATTCTATTATGGAATTGGTGCTGGGGTTGTTGAAGAAATGGTTTTTCGTGGTATTATAATGCATTCATTGGAAAGTAGATGGAACAAGGTAGTTGCTATTCTTATCCCATCTATGGCATTTGGGTTGTTGCACTTAATAGGGACAGAGATGAACCTCATCAGCATTTTACTTCTCTTTGTAGCTGGCACCAGTGTTGGAATCCTGTTCTCTCTTATTACTTATGAGAGTGGTTCTATTTGGTGTAGTGCAATCATACATGGTGTGTGGAATTGTATCATGATTGGCGGCATTTTAAACATTGGACCAACATATGATAGTGAAGCGATTTTCTCATATGTTCTCAAATCAAAATCAATAATTATTACCGGTGGTGATTTTGGAATAGAAACATCTATTGTTTCGGTTGTTGGATACATCATATTTTCATTATTGGCATTTTATTTGTGGAAAAGGAATCAATATACATCACAAAATAAGCATTACATTTAATAACTATAAAATAAAGTGTTTTTTAATGTACCATATTATTCAGAGAAGAATTATGCGGTACTTTTATGCCATATATCAAGTGAAAAGAGTCGTAGTTTATTATAAATGCGACGTAGTTATTGAAAATGAAGATGAAAACATTGTACATTGAAAGCTGAATAACACTGTATTTAAAAACCAAATTATTTATTAGATAATATAAAAAATATGATATAATTGCTATGTAATATAGATTTAATAAGAAATATAAAATCATACATAGGGAGATTATTATAAATGACAAGTTTAAAAACTGTTATTATAACAGGTGCTTCTAGAGGAATTGGAAGATCTATTGCAGAGTTATTGGCTAATAATGGATATAACATATTGATTAACTATAACAATTCAGAAAGAATAGCTTTTGATTTATATAACAAACTAAAAAGTGAGGGACTATCAGTAAAATTATTTAAGGCGGATGTTTCTAGAAGGGATGAAGTTTGTTCAATGATGGAGTACTGTATTAAAGAATTTGGTTCAATTGATGTACTTATTAATAACGCAGGAATAAGCCAAGAGAAATTATTTATAGATATTACTGATAAAGACTTTGATGACATAATAAATATTAATTTAAAAGGTGTTTTTTATTGTTGCCAAGAAGCATTAAAATATATACTTCCAAAGAAAAGAGGAAAGATTATTAATATTTCTTCTATATGGGGAATAGTTGGAGCTTCTTGTGAAGTTCATTATTCAGCTTCTAAAGCAGGTATAATAGGTTTTACAAAAGCTTTATCAAAGGAGTTAGGGCCATCAAATATTCAAGTGAATTGTATTGCACCTGGTATCATTAAAACGGATATGCTTTCTTCATATACTGAGGATGAACTAAGTAATCTTCAAAACAATACTCCTTTGATGAGATTAGGTGATCCAAGTGATATTGCCAGTTGTGCACTTTTTTTAGCATCATCTCATTCAGATTTTATTACTGGACAGATAATAAGTCCTAATGGTGGATTCGTTATTTAGCATATATTTTTAAATTAATACATTAAAAGTAAAAATACCGTATTATTCAGAAAAGAATTATACGGTATTTTTATATTATGTTTTAAGTAACTAAAGCCATTTATGCAACATAACTATAAAAAGTGAAATTTGAACATTGAAAACTGAATAGTACGGTATTCGAAAGTAAAATATTTACCATATAATACAAAAAAATATGATATATGCTATAATATCCACATAGGTAATTCATAATAGCAAAGAAGTACGACTTAAGATCGTTTATATAGTCAAAATGGAGGTTAAAATAATGAGAATAAAATTTACAACGATTATTTTAATTGTAATTGCATTATGCTTTATTACTTCATGTACAAAACGACAAGACAAAATGGAAGTTTATTCTTTTAGCGGAGAAAATGAAAATATAACAATAAGTAATGGTTTAATTATTGTAACTGATGGTTCAGAAAAGTTTATTGGAGGAGATTTATCTTTTAAAGTTGAAGAACCATCGGATGTTAAAAGTTATTTTAAAAAATTCTTTTTTTACAAAGATGGGGTTGAAATTACTATTTTAAATGGTTCTACAACAACGGAAGGTGCTACTAAAGGTTTACATATCTCATCAGATCTTGGCTCAATAAGTTCAAAAGACTTATTTTATGATAATGATTTGGAATTAATAAAGGGGTCATTAAATTTTTCAATAAGTGGAAATCTGATGAATGGTGAAGATTTTGAATACAATTTAGTTCTTGTTGTAAAAAAGGTTTATTAAACTAATATATTAAATAATATTTATTTGTTTGTATATTGCGCTTTTTATATTAAATGTTATAATTATTAAAATTAAATATTTAGTAAAAATACCATATTATTCAGAAAAGAATTTTACGGTATTTTTATGTCGCACTTTAAGCATTAATACATCTTGTGTTATTTATATGTAATAAAGGAGTGGTTAAAATAAATACCGCTATAATTTTGAGGATAAAAAAATTATTAGCGCTTAGTGAAAGCTCAAGAAGTGCTAGTAAAACATAAGCTTTCGCTGAGAGAGGTCGAATAATGCAATGATTTAAAAATAAATCTAATAGAGAATAAAACAAATATAACATTTACTAAAGTCAAATGAAAGGTAGATTAGCATATGTAATTGTAGAAAATTTTCGATGCTATTCTTTTTTTAGAACTAATAGAACTCATGCCATAATTTTTATGGGGAGAGATGAAGAGCTTACTGTATGTACTATAGTGTTAGAATATGCAATTGATTGAATAAATAGCGTGGTAAAGAAACTCAGATATGAATATTAAAAAGATGGATATTCAACAAAAGTCTTGGAGAATGACTATGCCCTAGGATTTATAGAAGGATTAAATAAGGCTTTCAAAAAACAAAAAGAAGCAAATCAAGAATGGGGATTAGTATTAGTTAGAGACCAAGCTGTCATAGATGAATACAATAATAAAAAATTCAAAGACATTATTAATACTAATACAAAACTTCAAGGTTTTAGAGATGCATATTATCAGGGCATAGAAGATGGAGAATACTTTAGTACATCAGATAGAATTGCAGGAGAAGAAGCAAAACAACTTCAAGATGGAACCTATGAATTGTTTAATACAGATGATGAATAAATATTATTTATGTTATCTTTAGTGATTATAGTATAGATAGTAAATAATAATATAACTATGTAGAATAGTAGTGTTATAGAGGGATAAGAGAGTATAGATAGGGAGTGTATAATATAGAGTAAGTACCATACTTGAAATAGATATTAATAAGAATATATTACCATTGGAAATAGTCATAAAAGGCTTGTACAATAGTAATATGAACTTATTAGACATATAAAACAAGTATGGAGGAACAAGAAAAGTGGAATTGAACACAATAAGATACAAAGATAAAGATATTGTAATCTTACTTGATGACAATATGAAGTGGATTGTCAACACTAAACTAGACAGATTTTTTAAGGTTCTGTAATTTATACTCTCTAGGACTTAAATAATCTAATGTCCCATGAATTCTAGTATTATTAAACCAATTAACATAATCTGCTAGCATGAACTCTAATTGCTCCAAGTTTTCAAAATGATAGTTATTAGTAAATTCAGTTTCGAATATCTTAAAAGTAGCTTCAGCTACAGCATTATCGTAGGGACACCCCTTCATGCTTAAAGAACGTTTGATTTTAAAGGTATCTAGGACTTCATCTATTATTTTGTTTTTAAATTCGTTTCCACGATCTGTATGAAATAGAGTAATATCATCTAATCTAGTTTTAATTCTAGTAAATGCCTTATAAACAAGATTTGCATCTTTGCTAGAACCTGCACTATAGCCTATTATTTCTCTATTAAATAGGTCGACTAATAAACATACATAATTCCATTTTTTATTGACTCTAACATATGTTAAATCACTAACTACAGCTGCATAAGGCTGATTTGTATTAAATTCTCTGTTTAATTCATTATCTATCTTTGATTCATTGCATTTATTCACATAAGGCTTATACTGGGAAACCGTATAGTTTGATACTAAGCCATTTTCTCTCATTATTCTACCGATTTTTCTTCTAGATACTATATAGCCTGCCTTTTTTAGCTCTACTTTTATTTTTCTAGTACCATAATTGTTTCTACTTGCTTTAAATATATCTATGACCTTGGGTGTGACTTCATCTGTAGATTCTTTAGCTTTTGATTCATAGTAATAAGTACTTCTACTAACTTGTAGGACTTTGCACATTGCTGATATACTATATTTGTAAGCATTGTTCTTGATTACATTTATTTTCGTCCTAATATCAGCGCTGCTTGCTTTAAAATATCATTCTCCATCTTTAGCTGCTGATTTTCTTTTCTCAGCCTTATTAGTTCATTTTCCTCGGGAGACCGATTTTCTTTCTCCTTAAATGAACCAGTAGTTTGACTTCTTTTGATCCAAGTATTAAAAGAAGTTGGTGTTAAATCGTATTCCTTCATTATTTCAGCTTTAGGCTTACCACTTTCATATAACTTTACCATTTGTTCTTTGAATTCTTCAGTATAGGTTCTTCTATCTCTTTTAGCCATATAAACGATTCTCCTTTAATATATTGTTTTTAGTTTACATGACCTTAATTTTATTGTCTAGTTAATTGTAACCTATCCATGTTTTAAAAGTAGATAAGTTTACTAATAGTAGATTACCTAACTTTATTAAAAGATGGGATATAAGAGATAATAAAGGAAACCTATATCCATTGAAATCTCACCAATTTAGAGCAACATTTGTTAGAGAACTTATTAAACAAAAAGTTTCAATAGCACATATTATGAAACAATTTTCTCATGTATCAATTGAAATGACTTCACATTATCTTACTTTAAAGGAGGAAGAAGTTAAGGAAATATATTCTGATATGATACTGGGTAAAGATTCTAAGATTGCTGGACTTAGAGCAAAAGAAATTAAGTCTAAACTTGATGAACAGTTTCGAGGTAAAACGGAGCAACAGATTGATGATATAGTATCTAACTTATCTAAATCTATGAGTTTTAATCCGTTACCGACAGGCGTATGCTTTTATGATTTTAGAAGGGGTAATTGTTCTGATGGTGATGGTTGTTTCTTCTATAACTGTCCTAACTATGTTACGGAGGTTAAGTTCTACCCTATTTTAAAGCAAGAATTAGACCTTATGGAAAAAGAAATGGCAAGGTATAAAGAGTTAGGGCAACAACGTTCCTGGGAACGGCAATATGTTAAATATAAATATTTAAAACCATTAGTAGATAGTTTGGAGGAGCAAATGAATGAAGAAGAAGAGAAATGTTAATACAGAAGGATTAAAGGAATTTGCAAAAAAGAAGAACCAAGAAACTATTGAAAAGGTTAATAAAGCAATAGATAAATTGAAGAGTTCTAAAACAAAGAAGATAAACTTTAAAACAGTAGCTGAAGAAGGAGGAGTATCTAAGGCTACCCTATATAATAATGATATTCTAAAAGAGCGTATATTAAGCCTTAGAGCCATTGAGAAAGGTGTTCCTAATGATAGTATTGCTACACCTAAAGATAAAATTAAGGCTAAAGATGATAAGATAAAGCAACTATATGAGGAAATTAAGAAACTTAAAGAAGATAAGCAAAACTTAATTATTCAGTTGGTTGACATGGAAGAATTAAGAGATGAAAATAAAAGATTAAGAGAACAATTGGATAAATTAAAAAGTATTAAGTAAGTCGCAATCGTCTCCAAGCGGGGTTTTGGGCGATAAGGCGTAACAAAAAAAAAATTTTAGTGGAGGTATGTATGTTTCAGTTTGTGGAATTTAATGACTTAAAAGATGATGAAATTAAATTAGTTTTGAAAAGCCAAGACTTGCCTGATTATGAAAAAGGAATTTTACCAAGATACGGATTTTCTATAATACATATCAATGATAATGAAGATATTGGCGTAATTTATTTTGCAGTAGACAATACACGCAGACAATATTTAAGAGGTCATCTTAGTTATGGTGTTTCCCCTCATTATTCCGGGCATAATTACGCAATGAAAGCATGTAAACTTATTAAACAAGTTGCATTGACTCATGGATTTAAGCGTTTGTTTATAGGGTCTGGGTATGATAATATTGCCTCAAGAAAAACAATAGAAAAATTAGGAGCGACGCTTATTACTGTAAATGATGTTCCTGATTATGAAATTATGCAAAACTTACAAACAGAGAAAATAGATATGTATGTTTGGGATATTACAGTATGAGCATTGTTTTTATTACGCCTGATTCTCCTAATATGATGTTAATATGGACATTATTCTTATATGACGAATTATCAACAAAGTTATTAACATGCTATACACAGAAAAAAGTATAAAAAGAAAAGAGGTGAGTTTTAGTGGGAGTTTGGTACTTACAATACACTCTATCACTAAAGATAATTTATGTGTAATTGAACATTGAAAACTGAATAATACGGTATTAAAAATATTCTTGACATTTAATGATTAATATTATAATCTATACATACTAACGGTTGGTATGTAAGGAGTGATTAAATGTCGAGAAATAAATATCCAGAACAAACAATCGAAAAAATATTATCTGTTTCAGAAAGACTATTTACTGAAAAAGGATTTGATAAAACAAGCATACAGGATATTATTAATGAACTACAAATGTCGAAAGGCGCAATTTATCATCATTTTAGATCCAAAGAAGAAATTTTAGATGCTATAACTAAAAAGCAATTTAGTTATTCAAATCAGATGTTAAAAAAATTAATAAAGAATACAAAAGCGAATAACAGCAGAGAAAAACTTGTACGTATACTAGAAGCTACTATGTCTGATGAAGAAGCGCATTCTCTTGATAATGTACTAATGGGTCAAATAAAAAATCCACAATTTGTAGTTTTGGGCATTAAAACAGGTATTAACAGTGATGCCCCCATTTTAAGTGAAATAATACAAGAAGGAATAGAGGATGGTTCTATTAATACGGAGTTTCCAAATGAATGTGCTGAGATATTCATGTTACTTGTTAATATTTGGATAAATCCAATTTTATTTAATCGTAATATTTCTGAAACATTAAGTAGGCTAAAGTTCTTACAAATGTTAATGAAACAACTTGGAGTTGATATTGTAAGTGATAAGCTCATTAAACAAATTTTAAAAAGACATTCATATATCATGGAGGATAAAAATGAATAATATTAATGAAAAGCTTTTGCAGATAACAAGAAAAGCACTAGCTAAAACAGAAAAAGCAATGGAAAGAACAGGAGAAATACCTAAGGTACCCTTTGAAATTAAATATAAGGGTTGTTTAGTGGGATTAGGTATTGGAACTATGCTTATAGTAGTTGGAATTATTGGACTATTAATGAAAAAACAAATATGGGCATTAGGCACTTTAATTGCTGGAACAACAACTATTATTAGTAATATTATAACTATGAAAAAATTACAGGCGTACAGGTAAATTATTATAGAATTATAATAATAAAATATGTAAATATAATTAAATGTATAAAATAATTTTAAATACCGTATTATTCAGAAAAGAATTGTGCGGTATTTTATTGATATCGTAAGTATTGAATTATAGATAGAGGTTTTAGAAACCCAAGGAAAATAAAATCCTTGGGCTTTTATTTTTTAGGAGGGAGGAACATGAGATATATATAAGGGAAGTCTTTGAAAAAAATTGCTGATGAGCTAGGATACTCATATCAATACATAAAAGAAATATCTGTTAGAAATAAAACTTATCAAGAATCAACTGGCAGGGCAAAATTAAGGATTACAAAATTTCACCAAGTTCCCTGGTGGGATTTTTTGTTTACTCTAAATAAATATACTCATAAATGATAACTTAAAATAATGAAGTAATCAATCTTATCAATAAATCAGGAAAAAAAATTATAGGTAAGAAGAATATCTAGAAGGTCAAAATCTCCTAGAGGTATTTTAACTGATATGACTTCATTAATGAGACGTAAATTTACAAAATATTCAAAAAACGACTATAAAATCTTAAATAAAAGAAAATGATATAAGAAGATTATTTTGCTACTAATTGAGAGAATAAGACACTTTCAATAGATATATCTTTGCCTATGGATATAAAAATATATTTATTAAATAGTAGAAAGAAGTATATAAAGAGGTATTTTGTAATTCATTAAAAAATTTCTCCTTAAATATGACAGATACATTTATAGAGTAACAAATTACTAAGGTTATTATATATTATTTAGCTTAATGTTGATTTAAAGTAAGCACACTAAAGCTCCTTTTTTGAATGGATGAAGGAGTGTAGACAATAATCTACACTGAATAAAATATGTCATAACTTGCTCCTAGACTTTGCTTTAAATTAAGTATTATCATATAAATGAGACAAGTATAACTATTAAAGGGGGGGTATTTGTATGAAGAGACTGTTATCGCTGATTTTTTCTTTAGTCATCCTTATGTCTACAGGCATAGTTGCATTGGGGCAAGGGAGTGATTATGAAGACAATTGGGCGAAGAGTGAAATCAACTACATGAAAAATAAGGGAATTCTTTCAGGTTATCCAGATGGAACATTTAGACCTACTAACAACATGAATAAATCTGAGTTTTACAAGGTTGTTAATGGTATAATGGGTTTTACTCAAAAATCTGAGGTTAACTTTAATGATGTAAGTCCTACAGATTGGTATTATGATGAGGTACAAAAGGGAGTGAGTGCTAATTATATACTTCCAGGAACATCATTAAATGCTAATGAGAACATTACTAGGGGAGAAGTTGCCAGAATAATTGGTGTTATTTTTGGGGTAGAAAAGGACAAGCTTGAAGCATCTAAATTTACAGATAATTTAACTTTACCTGAAGAACTTAAAGGTATTGTCGGTGGGTTAAAGAAAAATGGATATATAAATGGTTATCCAGATGGAACTTTTAGAGCAAATGCGGAGATTACAAGAGCTGAAGTAGTTAAGATGTTATATAACATTTCAGGTGAAATAGTTAATGCATCTGGGACTATAAATAAAAATAGAAATACAAATCTTATAGTAAATACAAAAGATGTAATACTGAAGGATATAATAATCGGAGGCAATTTATACTTAGCAGAGGGTATAGGGGAAGGCAATACAATTCTTGATAATGTAGTAGTAAAGGGTAAAGTAATTGTTAATGGAGGATCTAATGGTTTAAGCATTAACAATTCTAAATTAAATTCAGTATCTATAGATAAAAAACAAGGGTTAGTAAATGTAGTTCTTTCTAATACAACAGTAGAAGAGCTTAAAACTGTAAAACAAGTAAGATTGGAGCTTACTAAAGGTAGTTATATAAAGAAGGTTGAAGTGAGGGATAAGGCAAGTCTTATATCAGCAAAGGATACATCAATTGATAGCCTTAGTATAGTCGGTGCAGATGTGATTGTAGATTCGAAAGGTACTATAAAATCAATTAAGTCAGGAGCCAAAATTAAGGCTAACGGATCAACATTAAAAACTAATGTAGAGTATAAGTTAGTAAATGGGAAGTTAGAAGAATCTAATCCAACTGTAGCATCGACCAAAAAATCAACCACCACAAAGCCACCTACAAGACCAGATCCAGTAACATTAAACAGGATTTCAGTTAAATCATTACCTGATAAGTTGGTTTATACAGTAGATGATGAGTTGGATATTACAGGTTTAGTTATAGAGGGAATATATAGTGATGGTAGCAGAGAAACAGAGAGAGTAACAAAATCTAATATAAAAGGATTTGATAGTAGGCAGCCAGCAGAAAGACAAGCTTTGACCATAAAAATTGGGGGGAGAACTACTGCTTATACAATAAAGATTCAAGCAAATGATCCAGTAAAACCAGAAGTAAATAAGAGAAAATTGGCAGAAGCAATAGCTGAAGCTATAAGAAAGAGTGAAGAAGATTATACAGAGGAATCTTGGAAACCATTTGAAGCAGCTTTAGATATGGCCATAGAGATAAATGAAGATAATGAGGCTACACAAAGGGAAATTAATCAAGCATTATCAGAATTAAATGCCAGAATGAAAGGATTGGTAAAAAGAGAAGGAGAAAATCCAGATCCTGAGCCTGAAGAGGTAGATAAATCAGAATTAATAGTTGTTATAGATAGAGCAGAAGAAAAAAATGAAGAGGACTATACTCCAGAAACGTGGAGACCATTTATAGAATCTCTAGAAGCAGCAATAATAGTAAGAGATAATTCAGAGGCTACTCAAAGGGAAATTGATGATGCAGTATATGAATTAAATGATAAAATGGATGAATTAGTAGAAGAAGAACCATCAAGTCCAGAACCAGTAGTAAATAAATCAGAATTAATAGATGCAATAGATAGAGCAGAAAGAATGAATAAAGAAGATTATACAATAGAAACATGGGAGGAACTTGAAATAACACTAGAAACTGCTATAGAAGTTATAGATGATTTAGAGGCTACTCAAAGTGAGGTAGATAGAGCATTAGAAGATTTAAATGCAGCAATAGAAGGCTTAGAAATAAAAGAAAATTCAGTAGAACCATCCATTACAAACATCCTACCAGACGAAGATATAGCCCTTAAAGCTGGTGACATATTAAAGGTCAGCTTTAATGCAGAAGAAGGTGGTGAAGCTTACTTCAGATTACTTCTTCTATCTGATACGCATAGAAATATAATGGCTAATGAAAAGACTCGTGAATATGAAAAGAATATGGAAGAGATAGAACCGGGATTTTATTCAGCTACTTGGGTTGTAAGAGAAGGAATAAAGGCAACAGGCCTAGAAGTTGAAGTAAATTTCGTAAGCAAAGAAGGAGAAAAAATAGAAAAAATAGCAAAAGGAAGAATAAATATAACAATGGAGGACCCAGATCCAGTAGTAGATAAAAGAGCATTGGAAGAAGCAATAGCGGAAGCTATGGCAAAGAATGAAGATGATTATACGGAAGAATCTTGGAGAGACTTTGTATTAGCTTTAGATAGGGCCATAGAGGTAAATGAAGATGAAGATGTAACTCAAGAAGAAGTGACTGCAGCATTATGGGAATTAAATGATGCTATAAGTGCATTGGTAGAGAAAGAAGGTCCCGTAGATCCGGTGGAAGAACCAAGAGTAATAGTAGAGGTTCGTAATGCATCACCTATTTTGCCCCCAGCCTTAATTCACCTTAAAGTAGAAGTTGAAGATATATTCAATGCTGCAAAATATGATGTGGTATATCAGTTATCTGGAGGTGAAGAACGAAATACTTCTATATTTGATTTAGGGACATGGTCTACAGAATCATTTTTCTTCAATCCAAGAACTATAACAGATAAGGTAACTATCAGAATTTATGATGTTGATGAGAATTTATTATACGCATTTGAAGATGTAGTATTAGAAAATCCAAGGATTCCAAAATAATCATCCACAGTAATTCAAAACTACTTTGGATCAATCATTTTTAAAATGAATGATTAAATAAAATTTAAAGGAGGAAGCGATTTGAAGAGGATGAATAAGATTTTAGCACTATTACTTATACTAACTCTAATAATACCAGGGTTCGCCTTTGCAGAAAGTGAAAATTCGACTCAAGGGGAAACATTAACAAGAGTAGTAGAAAAATTTAAATCAGATGAAAACACTGAAAAGATCAAACTAGAAGATGAATTGGGAGAGTTTTTTGAAGATGATGATGAGGTCAGGATTATTGTTGAATTAAAATCTGATCCATCAATAGTTTACGCCACAGAAAGAAATTTAAGATATGAAGAAATATCAGAATCTTCAATCAAACAGATTGAAAGAAGAATAGATGAGGAACAAAAACAGGTCAAGAAAAACATTGAGTCCAGCAGAGTGGATATGAAGTTTATAAATAGCTTCAATACAACATTTAATGGATTTAGTGGTATGGTCAAATTTGAAGATATTAAAGTTATTGAAAGTTTGCCCCAAGTCAACAAAGTATATATATCTAATGAATATGAAAGACCAGAGATAAAACCTGATATGGATACATCCAAGGATATGATTGGAACACTTCCAACTTGGGATATAGGATATAAGGGTGAAGGTACTGTAGTTGCTATTATAGACACTGGTATTGATTCAAGCCATAGGGATATGGTACTTAGTGAAGGAATTGATCAAAAGATTACTAGAGAAACATTGGAAGGCAAGAATCTACTTGGTGAATATTATACTGAGAAAGTTCCTTATGGATATAACTATTATGACTTAAATTATGAAATAAGAGATCTAGGTCCAGACCCATCAATGCATGGTATGCATGTAGCTGGGACCGCAGGGGCAAATGGAGATATAGATAATGGCGGAATCAAAGGAGTAGCTCCAGAAGCTCAATTACTTGCTATGAAGGTATTTTCCAATGACCCAATTTATGCAACTACATTTAGTGATATATATCTAGTAGCTATAGATGAGGCCATAAGACTTGGCGCTGATGTTTTAAATATGAGTCTAGGTTCAACAGCATCTTTCTATGTTCCAAAATCAGCAGAAGATGTTGCAATAACCAATGCTACGAATAATGGAATAGTATGCTCAGTTTCGGCAGGAAATTCTGGTTCAATGACCTACGGATGGACGGCAAACCCATGGAAACAAAATCCTGACATAGGTGTAGTAGGTGCCCCAGGACTCAATAAGGATACTATACAGGTAGCATCAATTGAAAATACTCATCAAAAAATAAAGGGATTAACTTATATAAAAGATGATGGAGAATACAAGGTTCCAATGGCAATAGCAGGGAATATTAATCCTATAAAAGTGTTCTCTGGACCTCAAGAATTTGTAGATGGTGGTTCAGGTCATCCATCAGAACTTACTAATGTAGCTGGTAAAATAGCCCTAGTGGTTCGTGGCGGATTAACATCTAACTTTACTCAAAAAATAGAAAATGCTCAGAATGCAGGTGCAGTGGGTATTGTAGTACGTAACCATGAAACTGGGGGAGAAGCCTTAGTGAATATGGCTATACCAGATCCTCACACCATACCAGCAGTATTTATAGGGTATAATGGTGGGATGGCTTTATTAGAATTAGAAAATAAGGAAGTATTATTTACAGATGAAATAATGACTATACCTAATATTAATGCAGGAAAAATGGCAGACTCTACATCATGGGGAGTTACTCCTTCATTAGAATTTAAGCCTGAAATAACAGCACCAGGTGTACAGATATATTCTACATTAAATGATAATAAATATGGAACAATGAGTGGTACTTCAATGGCGGCGCCTCATGTAGCAGGTGGTTCTGCTCTTGTTATGGAGTACATTAAGGAACATGAAATCTATGGAGAATTAGATTTAGCAGAACAGACTAGACTTGCTAAGATGTTATTGATGAATACAGCTATACCAGTATTAGATCAATATGAAACTGAATACTCCCCTAGAAGACAGGGTGCAGGTATAATGGACCTTTATGGTGCAGTATCTACCCCTGTTAGAGTAGTAGATGCCAAAACTAATGAAGCAAAGATAGAATTAAAGGATTTTGAAAATACAGAGTTTACCATGAGATTTAAAGCTATAAATGATTCAAATACAGATATAACTTACAATGTAAATGTTACAGTTTTAGCAGATTATATTAATGAATTAGGTTCAAATCTATTGCGATCTGATTATATCTACGATGCAGATATTGATAAACCAGATTCAGTGACTATTCCAGCAAATGGAGAATATGTATTTGAAGTGACTGTAGATATAGGAACAGATTCTACAGTTTATAGAAATATGTTTGTCGAAGGTTTTGTTACTTTGGTCGACCCTACCGATGAAAATCCAACACTTTCAGTTCCGTATGTAGGATTTTATGGTGACTGGGGAGAACCTGTTATTCTTGATGGTATGAGATTTATTGATCCTGCAGGAAGTTCCTATTTCAATGCATCAGGTATGTTGTATTGGGATGCTAAAGATAATGGATACTTCTATACTACACCACATATATTCATGAATCCGGGGACAGTAGCTGGACATGAGAGGGGTACTGGTAATATAATGCCGTATCTATCATTTATGAGAAATGCAGAATCAGTTAATTATAATATATTAGATAGCGAAGGTAATCTGTTGAGAACTATCTTGATGCAGCAATACAAGAGAAAGAATTATATTAATGGAGGCAGAAATCAGCCTGTTGGAATGATTACTGCTGCACAGTGGGATGGAATAGTAAATGGTGAAGTTGTTCCAGATGGAAACTATTTCTATGAAATCGCTGCCAAAATCCATTATGGTGGAGCAGAAGTACAATCTAAGAAGATTCCAATAACTATTGATACCGCTGGACCAGAGATAAGCAATTTATCATATAATCCGCAGACAAATAAACTTACTTGGAATTCAGTGGACAAAGGCATAGGTGTATTAGGATTCATGTTTAGTATAAATGGACAGGAAATAGAAGCAGTCATTCTTGGAGAAGCAGGAAAGACTTCATATGAGTTGGATATAAAGGCATATATAACTGATGCAAAAGAATATAATGTAGAAGTAATATCTGTGGATAAATTATATAATACGAATCTTGCTGAACTTACTTTTAATATAGACAACACTCATCCATATATATATATCTACGAGCCTAAATTACTTGAAATGTATACTACGAATAATATATTATTCGAAGGCTATGTTGCAAACTTCTCATCATTAGATAAGGTACTCGTGAATAATGTTGAAGTTGATATTGAGTTTAAAGACCATGTGGATTTAGATCACCCAGATAATCCAAGTACACGTATTTACTCAGGACCAGCATTTAAGTTTACAAAAACTTTAGCCATGGAAGATGGTTATCAAGAAGCTAAGATAGAGGCTGTATCCAAGACTGGAACATCCAGTAGTTTAGTGAGAAGATTTTATGTAGATACTACTGACCCAGAATTAAATATAGATATAGTAAATATCGATGAAGAATCAAAAACAGCAGAACTAGAAATTACAATGGCGGACAATTTGGGATATCTAGAGTTATTCCTAGGTGACAGTCAGATATATGTTTATAACTATCCTCTTGTTATAGTTGAGCCTGCTAATGAAACAATAAGCCACACCGTAAACCTTGTAGAAGGAGAGAACTATTTCCTATTTACTTTAAAGGACGGAGCTGGACATAGTACAGTTAAATCTATAATTGTTAATCTAGAATCAGGAGAAGGACCACAAGAGCCATCTATTAGAAATATTAAACCATCAAGAGATGTTGAACTTGAAGCTGGCAGCTCTTTAAATATAAGCTTCAATGCTCCAACTGGCGGCTCTGCATATTATAGAATGCTGCTTCCACTTGAAGTAAGCAGAAGCAGCTATGGAACTCCAATGTCTGAAGAATCATCAGGACTATATACAGCTACTTGGACAGCTCCAGATGGATTTATAGCATCAAATTTAGCAATAGAAGTAGTATATGTTGATGAAGATGGTACTGAAATATTTGAAACAGCAGAAGGAAGAGTAACTGTGAAAGGGGCTATGAAGAATATCCCTGCGAACTCCATTATATTAGGTGATGAAGCTTTTGATATGGACTTTTTAGATAATGATGCAAGTGCACAGAGAAAGTTAACTGAATGGTATAATGCTGGAAAGCCAGTTTATATCAAGCTTGGATTCGATACTATAGTGGATGAAGATGGGAATCTAGTAAATTTAGATATTTTACCAAATAGATTGATTCATAAAGATGTATTTGGAACCATAAGGATATTTGAGAGATATTAAAGTAAATAGAAATGTTACCCCTAAACCTCTTTAGGGGTAACTTTCTTATTTAACTAGATATTGACAAATTATTAGAAAATAATATAAAAAAGGCAAGAAACTATAAACACTTGCCATACTTTGATAAATATTAACAATATCTCAGAATATTAAGGAAATCATGACAATGAATGAAATAAGTAAGTGGTGTGATAAATTACCCCTTATGACATATATATAGAAATTACAGTAGTTTGCTAAAGTTTTACTTTTACATAATAAAAAAAGGAGGTGTAAAAGAGATTAAATATTTTGCAAAAAACTAAAGGAGGGAATTGTTAAATGTCAAAGAACAAACAAGTAAGAAAAGTATTATCCCTAATAATAAGCCTTATTATGGTATTGGGGCATTTTACATCCTTTGTTTATGCAGAGAACAACCAACTTAGTTCAGCAAAAGAAGGTTTATATGAATTAGCTGCAGATAAGATTTCAGCTGAGGTAAAGGAAGACATAGGCAATGAACATCTAGTGGAAATACTCATATATATGGGGGAGCAAGTGGATACAGAAAAAGTAGCCCATGCTACAAGATCAGCTGTATCATCGGCTATGACCCCATATCAAACTAAGCTGGAAGTAAGAAGTGCCGTAGTGGAATCTCTAAAAGATACTGCAGAAATGACTCAAGCTAATGTTCTAAAATATTTAGAACAAGAGATGGAAAATGGAAATGTAGTAGAATTTACACCTTATCATATAGTTAATATGGTATATGTAAAAGCTACAAAGGAAGTAATAGAAAATCTTTCTTATATGCCAGAAGTAGATAAAATCTACAAAAATAAAACCCATACGCTAGAAAATCCAGAGATGAGTAATGAAATAGAACCTACAGCTAATGGAGTAGAGTGGAATGTTGAAAAGGTAAAGGCAGATCAAGTATGGGATCTAGGATACGATGGTACAGGAATAGTAGTAGCAAATATAGACTCAGGAGTAGATTGGACTCATCCAGCACTTAAGAATAAATGGAGAGGCTATGACCCAAATACAGGAACTACTAATGCTAATGGGAACTGGTTTGATCCTGTATACAATGCATCACTACCAGCAGATTCCGATGACCATGGAACTCATGTAATGGGAACAATGGTTGGGCAAGAGCCAGATGGATCTAATAAAATAGGTGTGGCACCAGGGGCAAAATGGATAGCAGCAAGAGTATTTAATACAGCTGGCTCTACAACAGATGCTATATTGTTATCAGCAGCACAATGGATGTTAGCACCAGGTGGAAATCCAGACAATGCTCCAGATGTGGTTAATAACTCATGGGGTGGAGGAGCTGGAATAGATGATTGGTATAGAGAGGCCGTTAGAAATTGGAGAGCAGCAGAGATATTTCCAGCATTTGCAGCAGGAAATCAAAGAGCAGGGGAACCGGCGCCTTGGCCAGGCTCTATATCATGCCCAGCTAACTATCCAGAATCCTTTGCAGTAGCTGCAACTGATAGAACTGATATAAGAGCATATTTCTCAAAACTTGGACCATCACCATATGATGAATCCTTAATTAAACCAAATATATCAGCACCAGGTGTAAATGTAAGATCATCTATACCTAATAATGGATATGGAAATAATTCAGGTACATCAATGGCAACTCCAGCAGTAGCAGGAGTAGTTGCATTGGTATTATCAGCTAATGCTTCCTTATCAGTAGCAGATGTTGAAGAAATTCTTCAAGATACAGCTACACCATTAACTGATTCCACATACCCAACAGCACCAAATATGGGTTATGGATATGGTCTAGTAGATGCATTTGAAGCAGTATCATCTATAGCTACAGGAACAGGATATATTTCAGGTAGAGTATTGGTTCCTGGAGAAGATACATCAGAAGCAACTATAACTCATGAACAAGAAATATTTAAAACCTATATGGGTTCAGATATAGAAATCCTTGCAGAAATATCAGATGATGTTGCAATAACAGAAGCAGAGCTTCTAGTTAAACAACAAGGGAAGTCCTATTGGATGGTAGCTCCAATGAATAGGATTTCGGGAGATCATAAGAATGGAATGTATAAAGGAACTATAACCCATGATATGTTAATGGGGGATAGTATTGTATATAAGATAAAAGTAAGAGACTATGCAGGAGATGTAGTAGTTACATCAGATTATAAAATAGATATAGAATTTGGTGTAATCCCAGGAGAATATACTCAAGGCTTCGAGAATAATACTAATGGCTGGATATTCAATGGAGCATGGGAATGGGGGGTACCATCAAATGTTGGTCCAAAGCCATTTGAAGGAGAAAAACTAGCAGCAACTACATTAGATGGAAACTATCCAAATAATGCTGACAGCTGGATGATTACTCCTCCAATAGATTTAAGAGATGGAAATTTAGAAACTGCCTCACTAAGATTCTATGAGTGGTATGAAATGGAAAATAATTATGACAAAGGATATGTACTAATTACAAATGATTATGGTGAAACTTGGACTGAAGCAAGGGGAATCATAACAGGCAGTGCCATGAATTGGAAGGAATCACTTGTGAACCTTGGACATTATATAGGGTCTAAAGATCCGGTATTTGTAGCATTTAGATTTACATCTGATTCATCAGGTCAGAGAGCAGGATGGTATATAGACAATGTAAGACTAATGGCTCAAGATAATGATGCACCAGCAATACCTACTAACCTGACAGCAGAAGCCAATATGAGAGGAATTAAATTAAACTGGAACCATTCGCCAGATGCTGATTTATCACATTATAATATTTATCGCTCAGAAACATCAGGTGAAGGATATGTTAAGATAGGAGAAGTCAATAATAATAGCTTTATAGATTCAGAAACAAATCCTAACACAATGTATTACTATGTAATAAATGCAGAAGATCTATCAGGTAATATCAGTGAAAATACAGAGGAAGTATTTGCTACAGCTTTAGCATTTACTACTATATTTGGTACAGACTTTGAAAATAATGATGGAGGATTTACTACTGGCGGAACTAATAACCCATGGGCATGGGGAATGCCAACATCGGGACCTAATGGAGCTGCTTCAGGAACAAAACTATGGGCAACGAACTTAGGAGGCAACTATCCTATGAGTAGTGATAGCTATATAGTTAGTCCAGCTATAGTACTTCCAGAAGGAAGCAATTCGGTATTGACATTTAATCATTGGGTTGACATGGAAGGAACAACTACTTTATATGATTATGGGCAAGTACAAATCTCTACAGATGATGGAGCTAATTGGACCAATATAACTCCTGTAGAAGGCGGAAAATATGGTAGAAGAGTTCAAGCGTGGACTAATGAAGAGATATCCTTAGCTGCTTACGCTGGGAATACAGTAAAGATTAGATTCTTCTTCCATTCAGATGGCTCAGTTGCATATACGGGCTGGTATATAGATGATGTATTTGTTATGGCAGGTACTACAGAATCAGCATCAAGACCAGGGCCAGTACAAGAAACAGAGTTGATAAGAAGAGATCCTAAGAAAGCTGATTATATAGAACCATCAGCACCTAATTATAAATTGAATAGAACAGGAACAAATAATCTTAAAACAATAGAAGATATAGAAGTTCAAAATATACCAATGGTATTTGCCGGAATTCCAATATCTGATGCTGTAGTAACAGTATTGGAAACAGGAAGAAGTGTTAAAGTTGATCCTGTTACAGGTAAATTCTTTATGAGATCTCCAATTGGTGAATATACTCTAGTAGCAGAAGCTTATGGATATTATTCTAAGGAAGCTAGAGTAAACGTAGGTGAAGACCAAACCGCAAAATCAAACTTCATATTAGAACCTAAACCACAAGGAACTATTACAGGTAGAGTATTTGATAGATATTATGAAACTCCAGCGGCTTATGCTGTAGTAAGAGTAGTAGAAGATCCGAAAGTAGCACCAGTTACAGCTGATGCAGATGGATATTTTGTAATTCCTAATGTTCTAGAGGGAACATATACACTTAAGGTAGTAGCAGATGGATTTGAGCCGGGAGAGACTACAGTAGATGTAGCTGGAAATGAAACAGTAGATGTAAATATAGGATTAAAGAGATTTGTAGGTTATGAAGACAATATAATCTATGATGATGGAACTGCTGAAAATGCATTAGTACTAAATGCAGCACCTAATGGATTGGCAGTAAGATTTACACCAGATCAATTTGGTAAAGTAAAAGGTACAAATATTTACTTCTGGGATACTTCATGGCCAAGTCCAGGAGGAAATAGAATAGGATTTACAATATATGGAATAGATGCAAATGGAAAACCATATAAAGTTGGAGAACCAATATTCCAAGATGTAGTTAGAGGCGAATGGAACTATATAGACCTATCAAGCCTTGGATTCTCAACAGATAAAGACTTCTATATCTCAACTATCCAAGACAAAGCAGGTACTCAGTGTCCAGGAACAGGTATAGATGAGAATTCACTATATGCAGATAGATCATATATGAATATTGATGGAGAATTTAAACTACTAAGCTCTGAGGATACTCAAGGTGGATTGATGATTAGAGCAAGAATGGAATATGCAATGGATGTTCCAGCAATAACTAATCTAGCTCAAGAAAGCTATACAAATCAAGATTCAGTAAGAGTAGAAGGAAAGGTTACAGCAGATGGTAAGGTAAATGTATATGTAAACGATGTAAAGGTGACTTCAATAGATTCTCAGAATAGAGAATTTGCAGTAGAAGTACCTATACCAGAAGAAAGAAATACAATTAAGGTAACAGCTGAGCTAAATGAAATAGAAACAGAACCATCAACATCAGTAGTAGTAATAAAAGATAAACTAGCACCAGTTTTAACAGTAGATGAGCCCTTAGATAATGCTAAGATAAATGTAGAAGTAGTTCATGTAAGAGGTACTGTAACTGACAATATAGGTTTAACCAAATTAGAGATAAATGATAAAGAAGTATCAGTAGATGAATCTAATAACTTCCATGAAAGATTGATGTTAGATCAAGGTGAAAATACTATTACTGTAAAAGCAACTGATGGAGCAGGAAATGTAACTACAGTTGTAAGAACTGTATTAGTAGGGTTAGAGTCACCAACTATTACAAATATTTTACCAGATAAAGACATAAGTCTTAGAGAAGGAGATACCCTTACTGTTAGCTTCGAGGCACCAACAGGAGGAGAAGGATATTTCAGGCTGTTAATGCCATTTGGATTAGATAGCAATGAAATAGGAATACCAATGACAGAAGAAGACGGATTATATACTGGAACTTTCACAGCACCAGCAGGATTAGTGGCTACAGGGCTAAAGGTTCAAGTAGTATATGTTAGCGAATATGGAGTTAAGGTAACAGAAATGGCAGAGGGAAGAGTAACTGTAATAGGAAACATCAAAGATTTAATATCTAATACAATGATAATAGGTGATGAAGCATTTGATATGGACTTTTTAGATAATGATGCAAGTGCACAGAGAAAGTTAACCGAATGGTACAATACTGGAGGTGAAGTGTATATCAAGCTTAATGATACTACCATGGTCAATGAGGAAGGGGAGATAATAGCTATAGATGAATTACCAGACTTCATAACATACTTTGATATAAGAGGAAATATGACATATTACGAGAAATAAGATGGTAAAGGGAAGGCCCCTAGTCACAGGGGCCTAATCCTAAAAAATGAGGTTAGCTCAAATTTTGCAAAAAACTAAAGGAGGGAATTGTTAAATGTCAAAGAACAAACAAGTAAGAGAAGTATTATCCCTAATAATAAGCCTTATTATGGTATTGGGGTATTTTACATCTTTTGTTTATGCAGAGAACAACCAACTTAGTTCAGCAAAAGAAGATTTACGCAAAGAGGCTTCAATGAAGATAGAACCTGAAGTAATGAAAGAGCTAAATAATGAAGACTTAGCTGAGGTATTGGTCTATATGGCAGATCAAGTAGATGCAGAGAAGGTAGCCTACGCAACAGAGTCAGCTTTATCATCAGCTATGACACCATATCAAACTAAACTTCAAGTTAGAAAAGGTGTTATAGAGGCTTTAAAGGATAATGCAGAATTAACTCAATTAAATGTCTTGAATTATCTAGAGAAGGAACTGGAAAATGGCAACGTAGCAGAATTTACACCTTATCATATAGTTAATATGGTATATGTAAAAGCTACAAAAGAAGTAATAGAAAATCTTTCTTATATGTCAGAAGTAGAAAAAATATATGAAAATAAAATCCATACATTAGGGGAGGTAAAACTAGATAGTGAAATAAAACCCTCTGATAATAGTCTAGAATGGAATATAGAAAGAGTAAAAGCTAATGAGGTATGGGATCTAGGATATGATGGCACAGGAATAGTAGTAGCAAATATAGACTCAGGAGTAGATTGGACTCATCCAGCACTTAAGAATAAATGGAGAGGCTATGACCCAAATACAGGAACTACTAGTGCCAGTGGAAACTGGTTTGACCCTGTATACAATGCATCACTACCAGCAGATTCCGATGAACATGGAACTCACGTAATGGGAACAATTGTTGGTCAAGAACCAGATGGATCTAATAAAATAGGCGTGGCACCAGGGGCAAAATGGATAGCAGCAAGAGTATTTAATACAGCTGGCTCTACAACAGATGCTATATTGTTATCAGCAGCACAATGGATGTTAGCACCAGGTGGAAATCCAGACAATGCTCCAGATGTGGTTAATAACTCATGGGGTGGAGGAGCTGGAATAGATGATTGGTACAGAGAGGCTGTTAGAGCATGGAGAGCAGCAGGAATTGTTCCAGTGTTTTCAGCAGGAAACCAAAGAGCAGGGGAACCGCTGCCTTGGCCAGGATCTATATCATGCCCAGCGAATTATCCTGAATCCTTTGCAGTAGCTGCAACTGATAGAAATAATATAAGAGCATCTTTCTCAAAACTTGGACCATCACCATATGATGAATCCTTAATTAAACCAAATATATCGGCACCAGGTGCAAGTATACGTTCATCAGTACCAGGAGGAGGATATCAAGGTGGTTGGTCAGGAACTTCCATGTCAGCACCTGCTATTTCGGGAACAGTAGCGCTTCTTTTATCAGCTAATGCCTCCTTATCAATAGAAGATATGGAAGATATTATACAAAATACAGCTATACCATTAACTGATTCCACATATCCAACAGCACCAAATATGGGTTATGGATATGGTCTAGTAGATGCATTTGAAGCAGTATCATCCATAGCTACAGGAACAGGATATATTTCAGGTAGAGTATTGGTTCCTGGAGAAGATACATCAGAAGCAACTATAACTCATGAACAAGAAATATTTGAAACCTATATGGGTTCAGATATAGAAATCCTTACAGAAATATCAGATGATGTTGCAATAACAGAAGCAGAGCTTCTAGTTAAACAACAAGGGAAGTCCTATTGGATGGTAGCTCCAATGAATAGGATTTCGGGAGATCATAAGAATGGAATGTATAAAGGAACTATAACCCATGATATGTTAATGGGGGATAGTATTGTATATAAGATAAAAGTAAGAGACTATGCAGGAGATGTAGTAGTTACATCAGATTATAAAATAGATATAGAATTTGGTGTAATCCCAGGAGAATATACTCAAGGCTTTGAGAATAATACTAATGGCTGGATATTCAATGGAGCATGGGAATGGGGAGTACCATCAAATGTTGGTCCAAAGCCATTTGAAGGAGAAAAACTAGCAGCAACTACATTAGATGGAAACTATCCAAATAATGCTGACAGCTGGATGATTACTCCTCCAATAGATCTAAGAGATGGAAATTTAGAAACTGCTTCACTAAGATTCTATGAGTGGTATAATATGCAAAACAGTTATGATAAGGGCTATGTTCTAATAACAGATGACTATGGTGAAACTTGGACTGAGTCAAGACCAGTTATTACAGGTATTAGAGAAGAATGGAAAGAGGCACTTGTAAACCTTGATAGTTATATAGGATCTAAAGATCCAGTATTTATAGCCTTTAGATTTACATCTAATGCTTCAACACAGGCAGCAGGATGGTATATAGACAATGTAAGACTAATGGCTCAAGATAATGATGCGCCAGCAATACCTGCTAATCTAACTGCAGAAGTAGGTTTAACAGGGATTAAGCTAAGCTGGAACCATTCGCCAGATGCTGATCTATCACATTATAATATTTATCGCTCAGAAACATCAGGTGAAGGATATGTTAAGATAGGAGAAACTACCAGCAATAATTATCAAGATACTGAAGGAACTGTTGGAACAACATATTATTATGTATTAAATGCAGTAGATCTTTCTGGTAATATAAGTGGTTATACACAAGAGGTATCTGCTGTTCCAGTGGAAGCACAGATTCTATTTGGTGCAGATTTTGAAAATGATAATGGTGGATTTGTAACAGGTGTTACAGCTGGAACTGCTAATCCATGGGAATGGGGAGTACCAACATCTGGACCTAATCGAGCATATTCAGGTGAAAAACTATGGGCTACTAACCTTGCAGGAAATTATGATCATAGAACTGATGCCTATATAGAAACTCCGTCCATAGTGATACCAGAAGATAAAGATGGTATATTAATATTTAATCACTGGGTTGATATGGAAGGAACAACAACTTTATGGGATTATGGTCAAGTACAAATCTCTAAAGATAATGGGGCTACTTGGACCAATATAACTCCGGCAGCAGGTGGGAAATATGGAAGAAGAGTCCAAGAATGGGCTAATGAGGAAATAGTCCTAACAGGATATAGCGGAGAAACCATAAAATTAAGATTCTTCTTCCACTCAGATACTTCAGGAGTATATACTGGGTGGTATATAGATGATGTATACGTTATGGGTATAGATCATGTGGAACCAGAGCCAATTGAAGGTGAAGAATTAATTTATGATGATGGAACAGCAGAAGATGCATTAGTATTAAATACAGCAGGAAATGGGTTGGCAGTAAGATTTACTCCATCACAATTTGGAAAAGTTCAAGCTGCTAATATTTATCTATGGAGTAATGATTGGCCGACACCTGGAGGAAATAGATTAGGATTTGTTATTTATGATTCAAATGGTAATCAAGTAGGAACACCTATGTATGTGAATAATCTAGTTAGGGGTGGATGGAATCTAATAGATCTTTCTGGTTTTAATTTCTCAACAGGTAGCGATTTCTATATATCAACTATGCAAGATGCAATTGGTGATAATAGTCCAGGAACTGGTCTAGATGATAACTCTACATCAGATTGGACCAGATCTTATCTGAATGTTGGAGGACAATTAAGTCCATTAGCAGATTCAGGTGCAGACTATGAAGTAGCTGTAATGATTAGATCCATTATGGACTACGATAATGCTGAAGCAACAGCTGATAATCCTTTAATTAGGCCAGTAGCAAGGAAGAAATCAATGGGCAATGTGGATGCTGGTATGACAAGATTAGGGGAATTAGAAGTTAAAAAAGATGAGATTGATAAAGTAGATTATGTAGAGCCAACAGCACCTAAGTATAGCTTGAAGGCAGAAGAAATGCTTAGAGCTAATAACTTTGAAACAATAGAGGACATAGAAGTTCAAAATATACCAATGGTATTTGCAGGAATCCCAATATCTGATGCTGTAGTAACAGTATTAGAAACAGGAAGAAGTGTTAAAGTTGATCCTGTTACAGGTAAATTCTTTATGAGATCTCCAATTGGTGAATATACTTTAGTAGCAGAAGCTTATGGATATTATTCTAAGGAAGCTAGAGTAAACGTAGTTGAAGACCAAACTGCAAAATCAAACTTCATATTAGAACCAAAACCACAAGGAACGATTACAGGTAGAGTATTTGATAGATATTATGAGACTCCGGCAGCTTATGCTGTAGTAAGAGTAGTAGAAGATTCAAAAGTAGCACCAGTTACAGCTGATGCAGATGGATATTTCGTAATTCCTAATGTTCTAGAGGGAACATATACACTTAAGGTAGTAGCAGATGGATTTGAGCCGGGAGAAACTACAGTAGATGTAGCTGGAAATGAAACAGTAGATGTAAATATAGGATTAAAGAGATTTGTAGGTTATGAAGACAATATAATCTATGATGATGGAACTGCTGAAAATGCATTAGTATTAAATGCAGCACCTAGTGGATTGGCAGTAAAATTTACGCCAGATCAATTTGGTAAAGTAAAAGGTACAAATATTTACTTCTGGGATACTTCATGGCCAAGTCCAGGAGGAAACAGAATAGGACTTACAATATATGGAATAGATGCAAATGGAAAACCATATAAAGTTGGAGAACCAATATTCCAAGATGTAGTTAGAGGCGAATGGAACTATATAGATCTATCAAGCTTTGGATTCTCAACAGATAAAGACTTCTATATCTCAACTATTCAGGACAAAGCAGGTACTCAGTGTCCAGGAACAGGTATAGACCAAAGTTCACCATATGGAGATAGATCCTATATGAACGTTGATGGAGAATTTAAACTAATAAGCTCTGAGGATATTGAAGGCGGATTGATGATTAGAGCAAGAATGGAATATGCAATGGACGTTCCAGCAATAACTAATCTAGCTCCAGAGAGCTATACAAATCAAGATACCATAAGAGTAGAAGGAAAGGTTACAGCAGATGGTAAGGTAAATGTATATGTAAACGATGTAAAGACAACTTCAATAGATTCTGAGAATAGAGAATTTGCAGTAGAAGTACCTATACCAGAAGAAACAAATACAATTAAGGTAACAGCTGAGCTAAATGGAATAGAAACAGAACCATCAGCATCAGTAGTAGTAATAAAAGATAAACTAGCACCAGTTTTAACAGTAGATGAGCCCTTAGACAATGCTAAGATAAAAGAAGAATCAGTTCATGTAAGAGGTACTGTAACTGACAATATAGGTTTAACCAAATTAGAGATAAATGATAAAGAAGTATCAGTAGATGAATCTAATAACTTCCATGAAAGATTGATGTTAGATCAAGGTGAAAATACTATTACTGTAAAAGCAACTGATGGAGCAGGAAATGTAACTACAGTTGTAAGAACTGTATTAGTAGGGTTAGAGTCACCAACTATTACAAATGTTTTACCAGATGAAGACATAAGTCTTAGAGAAGGAGATACCCTTACTGTTAGCTTCAATGCACCTACAGGAGGGCAAGGATATTTTAGAATAATGGTTCCATTTGAGTTACAAAGCAATGAAATAGGAATACCAATGACAGAAGAAGATGGATTATATACTGGAACTTGGACAGTGCCAGAAGAAATAGAAGTAGAAAGTTTATTGATTGAGGTAGTATATAGAAATGAATATGGCTACGAAATAACAAAAATGGCAGAAGGAAAAGTTAAGATAATAGCAGGTGAAGGACCTGTTGATCCAGAACCAGCAAGAATTACAAATCTTCAGCCAACTGAAAATACGGAGCTTAGAAGTAATGAAACCTTAGAAATAAGCTTTAATGCACCAGCAGGAGGTAGAGCATATTATAGAATAATGCTTCCATTTGGACCTTCAACTAATAGACTTGGAAATGAAATGACAGAGGTTGAGCCAGGATTATACGAAGCAACATACAAAGCACATGAGGGAGTAGTAGCGTCAGACTTGCAAATAGAAGTAATATTTACAGGTGAAGATGGAACTACATTAACAGAAATAGCAGAAGGAAAGATAACATTAGTAGGAGATATAGAAGACCTTCCAGTTAGTGCAGTTATTATAGGTGACGAGGCTTTTGATACAGATTACCTAAATAATAACGCAAGAGCACAAGCTAAGCTAGTAGAGTGGTATAACTTAAACAACCCAGTTTATATTAAGCTTAACAATAACACTTTTATCACTGAAGATGGTGAAAAAGTATCAGTTGATGTATTGCCAGAATTGCTACAATATTTTGATACAACAGGTATTAAGTTATACGCAAAATAAAATATAGATTTAATAAAATATAAGAAGAATTCCCCAAAAACGGAACAGAGGGCTATTAATAGCCCTCTGTTCCGTTTTTGGAGTGCCCTTAAGAAACAGCTAAACCGCAAATAATCTACAAATTCTACAATTATATGAAAGATACGACAATCTAAATAAATATTATCATAATTGATAAATATTAAAAATTTAAAATAAGTACTTTAGTATCATAATTGATTTTGTAAAGTAGTTTAAAATGGCATTTGATTATGTTATACTATTAGTATATTTTGAATTCGGAGGTGTTAGCTTGTTGGAATATATTCAGACCATTTTAATTTTACTTTTCATAACAAGTGTATTTGGATATATATTTGTAATTTTAAAAGAAAAATTATATTTAAAAAATAATATAGTGATTATAGATAAAAAAATAGTAACTCCAGAACATTTAAAAGAAGCTGATATGAAGGAGTTTATATTAGATGGTATAAGAGCAAAGGCAGGAGATGAAATTAAAGTTATAACAAAAGAAAAAAAGAAATATAATGGAATCCTTTTAGGTGCTAAGAAGAAGGATAAATCTATATTGATGGTTACACATAAAGATGAAATAAAGGTATTCCAAATCGACAATATTGAGAAATTTAAGATATTGAGTACCTATGGAAAGTTTTTCAGTTAAAAGATATACAAAGGGTGAAGCTTATGTCTTATGATAAAAGAGAAAAGAGCAGAAGAAAAAGAAAAAATGTTCGAATTATAATAATATCCTTTGTGGTTTTATATCTATTGTTTAGATCTGTTCCATCATTACTTGCTAATGGTGCAAAGACGATCCTTCCCGAAATAGGAGATTTAACTACTAAGTTTTCTGCTGAAGGTTTTTTGATAAAACATGAAACAGTAATAAAATCAGAAGTTAAGGGACAATTAGAAATGTTGGCTGCTGAAGGTACTAGATTAGCGGCAGGTTCTGAGGTTGTATCTGTTAATTCATTGAAAGATACATCTTCCTTAAAAGAAGAGTTGGAACAAGTGGAAGAGTCTATTTCAGCTTTAGAAAAATCTGAAGCTGAAACTAAGTTAATAATAAATGAAAAAGAGAAGGTAGAAAATCTAAAAGAATCTTTAGTAGATGAATTACAATCAAGTATAATTGCGGGAAATTTTGATGAAATATATTTGCTTAAAGACCAATTAGCATTATATGATGAAAAGATTAAAGATGTTTCCTTTTCCAATACTCTTGCAGGCCAAAGTTTAGGAAATTTAAAATCTAAAAGAGAAGTCATAAATGAAGAAATCAAGAGTAATCATGCAAAGTACTATTCAGCACACGGTGGGATTGTATCTTATATAATAGATGGCTATGAAGAAACTTATTTACCTAAAGAATTAGAAAACTATACTTATGATAAATTAAATTCAATTAAGTCTAAAAAAAATGAGGTAAAAACTGAAGTAGATGTTGGACAACCTATATATAAAATAATAGATAATTTTGAATGGTATATTGCTATGAAAATAGAAGATCTAAAAGAAATAAAAGGCTTTGAAGTAGGAGACAGCGTTCAGATTCAGATGAATGAAAACAATTATGATCTAAAGGGAAGAATTGTTTCAATTAATGAATCAGGGAAAAAAGGAGTTATGATAGTAAGATTTACTACTAAGCTACATGATTATTACGATATTAGATTTACAAGTGTTGATGTTATACAAAGTAGAAAAGAGGGCTATAGGATACCTACTAAAGCGATAATAGATAAAGATAATTTATCAGGGGTATATATTAAAGATAAAAGTGGTATAGTGAAGTTTAGGCCTGTAAAAATCATAGGTCAAGATAATGATTATACGTATGTTGATATGGGTGATAACGGTAATATTTTATTGGAAGGTGAAGAAAAGCCTACAAAAACCATTACATTATTTGATGAAATATTTATAAATACCACTAGTATAAAAGAAGGACAAATACTTAACTAAATGGAGGGGATAAAAATATCTATTCAAGACAATATACAGATTATAGAAGAAAACGTTGAAAAAGCCTTAAAGAGATCAGGTAGAGATGGAGAAAAAGTAGAGTTAATAGCTGTGACGAAAACCATTGATATTGATAGGATAAAAGAAGCCCTTGATTATGGAATTGTCAATATAGGAGAAAATAGAGTTCAAGAATTAGACATTAAGTATGAAGCATTAGGGAATAAAATAAATTATCACATGATAGGGCACCTACAGACTAATAAAGTAAGAAACATTATCAATAGAACAAGGTTAGTACATTCTTTAGATAGACTGTCATTAGCTAATGAACTAGACAAAAGGTCAAAAAAAGAAGGAATAATTACAGAGGTTCTATTACAAGTCAATGTAGCTGAAGAAGAAACTAAATTTGGACTTGAAGTAAATGAAGTACTAAGTTTTTTAGAAAAAGTTTTAGTTTTAGAAAACATTAGAATTAGAGGACTAATGACCATAGCACCTCATACAAGTGATGAGGAAGTTTTAAGAAAGGTTTTTAGAACTTTATACAATTTAAAAGAAGACATAAAAAGCAGAAATTATAAAGAACTATCTATGGATTATTTATCCATGGGAATGTCAAACGATTATGAGTTAGCCATAGAGGAAGGTTCAAATATGATTAGAGTTGGATCTAATATATTTGGAAAAAGAAATTATTAGGAGGGATACAATGAATACTTTTATGGATAAGATTAAATATTTTATAGGAGTACAGGATTTAGAGGAAGAAGAGAGATATGAGGAAGAATATATAGATTATGATGAAGACTATGATACAGTAGTACCAACAAAAACAAAAAAGGTAAATAATAAAGTAGTAAATATCCATACTAATAGTAATATGAAGATTGTAGTACATGAACCTCTTAGTTACGACGAAGCACCAAGCATCATAGATGATTTAAAATCTAGAAAGACAGTTATAGTAAACTTAGAGCAGTTAGATAATGGAATTAAGAGACAAATCTTTGATTTTATCAGCGGTGGATTATATGCAATGGAAGGGAATATTCAAAAGGTTACAAAGGATATCTTTATCTTTGCCCCTAGTAATGTAGAAATAGATGGATTAAAAGAAGAACTAAAGAGTAGGGGATTATTTTCTTGGTAAGAAGGAGTAGATTATATTAATGATACTTTTATATAAGTCCATTACAATATTGCTTAACTTAATTGAATTACTAATTCTAGTAAGGATAATATTTTCTTTCTTAAATATCCGTGGAGAGAATATTGTTATTAAATTTGTTTATGAATTGACAGAGCCTGTTCTTGGAACTGCCAGGAATTTACTTGATAAGACTGGTATAAAAACTGGAATGTTTGACTTTTCACCAGTAGTAGCTATTATATTTTTAAGAATAATATATTACCTTGTTGGTAGAATTTTATTATAGGTATATATTGACATGAAAATAGATAGGGAAAAATATATTTCGCATATTAAAGATAATGATAAGATTATTGAAATGCGAAGAATAATAGACAAAATTGAAGTGGTGCTTACTAATCATTCCTTTGAATCTACAGATTTTATGGATCCTTATGAAAGATTATTAGCCAAGTCAATTCTTAATAGATTTATGGAAATAAATTATTTAGAAAATGGTGGAATTATACAAGCTGAAAGACAGATTATAAACATTTATCCTGATTATTATAGAAAAATAGATGTTCCTAAAGATATTATCTGTTTACGAGTAAATGTGGATACAGATGGATTATCACATAAAGATTTTTTAGGTTCAATACTTAATCTTGGTATAAAGAGAACAAAAATAGGGGATATTTTAGTACATGAAGGTTATGCGGATATAATAGTAAAGCAAGAAATAAGCGATTTTATTTTATTCAATCTAAACAGAATTAAGAATACTAAAGTAACAGTAGAAGAGAAGTCTTTAGATGCCATATCTTTTGTTGAATCTGAATATAAAGAAATTAATAAGATACTATCTTCATATAGACTTGATGTATATATTAGTGCTGCTTATAATTTATCAAGACAAGAGAGTATAGATATAATTAAGTCTGAATATGTGAAAGTTAACTGGGAACCTATAAATAAGTCCTCTAAAGATATTGCCGTTGGGGATATAGTTTCTGTAAGAGGATATGGGCGTTCTGCACTACACTCTGTTGAGGGAATAAGTAAAAAAGGTAAAATAAAGGCTACTATAAGAATATTAATTTAAATGGAGTGAGGAAAATGATTACACCATTAGACATACAAAGTAAAGAATTTAAGAAAGCATTAGGTGGATATAATAGTCGTGAGGTTGATGCATATTTAGATGCTATCAATGATGATTATGAAAAATTATATAGAGAGAATATTGAACTTAAAGACAAGATAGGAATGTTGACAGATCAAATAAGACAATATAATAATTTAGAAGAAACCTTAAAAAGCACCTTAGTTATTGCTCAAAGTACGGCAGATGAAGTGACAAGTTCTGCAAGAAAAAAAGCAGAGTTAATAATAGAAGATGCTGAAATTCAATCCAAAAATAGAATTAATGCAGCTAGAGATGAAGTGAAAAATATAATGAAAGAATATGATCATCTGAAAAAAGAAATCTTTATCTTTAAAAATAGATATGAAACCTTTATTAAAGCACAGCTTATTGCTTTAGAAGAATTTCACGAGGATTATGAAAGCAAGAGTAAAGATTTAATACTAGAAGAAATGACTATAGACGAAGGTCAAGATTTAAATGGAGTAGATGATTTAGGGGCATAGTAGCCTCTTTTTTCTTTAAAAGGATGATTATTATATTGGTAGTTGGAGGAAGAAAGATGAGTAGAAGAATTGAAATAAATAGGGATTTACACATTGGAGACAAGTCTTTTAATATTATAGCAGGTCCCTGTGCTGTAGAGAATTATAAGCAAATGGACGAAATAGGTGAATTCCTACAAAAAATGGGAGTTAAGATATTACGTGGCGGTGCATTTAAACCTAGAACTAATCCAAATTCCTTTCAGGGATTAGGGTTAGAAGGCCTAGAGATACTTTATGATATAAAACAAAAATACGGGTTTAGTATAATTTCTGAAATAATGGATCCTAGAGATATAGATTCATCCCATGATTATATTGATATTATTCAGATTGGATCTAGAAATATGCAAAATTTTTCTCTTCTGAAGGAAATTGGAAAGACTAATAAACCAGTAATGCTAAAGAGAGGTATGAGTGCAACGATTAAAGAATGGATAATGGCAGCAGAGTATATTAGGGCAGAAGGAAATGAAAAAATAATACTATGTGAAAGAGGAATTAGAACTTTTGAAGATTATACAAGGAATACTTTAGATTTAATGAGTGTTCCCATATTAAAAGAAATATCTGATTATCCTATATTTGTTGATCCGTCTCATGGTACAGGAAGAAAAGAATTAGTTTTACCTGCTTCAAAGGCTGCTAAAGCTTTAGATGCAGATGGTATAATTGTTGAGATACATCCTGAACCAGAAAAAGCCTTGTCAGATGGTATGCAATCTCTTAATTTTAAAGAATTTGAGGACTTATATAAGGAATTAATATAAATTTAAAATATATTTTTAATAATGTAATTTTATTCTAATTTAAATATTGAATGTTTATTATTCCACTGGTTATATTATTATTTAAGACTAAATTATATTACTAAACTGGAGGCAACTATGGATAAAGATAAACTTCATTATTTAAAAAATAAATTAGTGGAAGAAAAAGAAAAATTACTAAAAACATTAAATAATATGAACAATATGGAAGAATATGGCTCAATGGATATATATTATAGTGAATTATCTAATTATGATAATCATCCTGCAGATGTTGGAACAGAGTTGTTTATGATGGAACAAGACAATGGATTTAAAAACAGTATAAAGGATACCTTACATGAGGTGGAAAACTCCTTTGAAGATATGGAAAACGGAGATTATGGGATATGTAGATCATGTGGAAAAAAGATACAAGAAGAAAGACTAGATCTTATACCTTATTTGAAAAATTGTATAGAATGTTCCAATGATATTACTATCACACCAAATAGAGAAGTAGAATATAGACAATTTGTCTCTATAGATGAAGAAAATACGACTTCATTTAGTGATACCACTGAAGATATGGTCGAATTTGATAGAGAAGATTCTTATCAAAAAGTAGCTTCTTATAATTATGTTTCAGATGATCCATCATTTCATACAGGAGATCTTTTAATGGTTGATGATGAGCAAGATGGCGATGGTGGAGATGGAGTTGAAGAAATAGAAAATATATCTCAAGAATACTATGATGAGACTTTAAAGTAAAAATTCTCTGGTGTATAATTCCAGAGAATTTTTTAAGTTGGTCTAACTATTGATATTCATATTACAATAATATAAAATAGAATGTATATCTAAAAGATTAGGAGGGATAAGTTTTGATATTTGTACTATCTATTATCATTGTTTTGCTCGATCAAATAAGTAAATACGCTGCAATTAAATACCTAAAGGACACCTACTCACATGTTGTAATACCTAATTTTTTTAGGCTAAGTTATGTTGAAAACTATGGTGCAGCTTTTGGAATTTTACAGAACAAAAAAATATTCTTTGTTATTATAACTCTCATAGTAATAAGTTCTATTTCTGTTTTTCTAGTAAAAAATTATCATAAAATCAATCTTTTTACTAGAATAGGTTTAGGAATGTTTTTAGGGGGCACCATAGGTAATTTTATAGATAGAGTTAGATTTGGATATGTTGTAGATTTTTTAAGTTTTAGATTATTTAATAGATATGAATTTCCTGTTTTTAATATAGCAGATATATCTATAGTTATAGGAACTATAATTATTTTAATTTTAGTTTTATTGGATAAATATGAAGTATAGGAGAGAAAAATGAATACTGTTGAAATCTATGTTAACGAAGATGATGATGAAAGGCTTGATGCATACCTTGCTGAGGAGTTAGATGAAGTTTCTAGATCCTATATACAAAAATTAATTAAAGAAAAACTAGTTTCTGTTAATGAAAAGCATATGAAGCCTAGCTATTTGGTTAAAGAAGGAGATTTGATAAAAGTAAATCTTCCTCAACCTAAAAAATTGGAAATCATTTCTGAAAATATACCTATAGATATAGTATATGAAGATGAAGATATTGTTATTGTTAATAAGCCTCAGGATATGGTAGTCCATCCTGCTCCAGGAAACTATAGGGGGACTTTAGTCAATGCATTACTATATCATATAGATAACTTATCTTCTATAAACGGTATTATTAGACCTGGGATAGTACATAGACTAGATAAAGATACATCTGGAATTCTAATTGTAGCCAAAAATGATATTGCTCACAGAGTATTGTCTGAAGAATTAAAGAAAAGAAATATAAAAAGAACATATATTACTTTAGTTCATGGTATATGGTCCCATGATGAGGGGACTATAAATGCTCCCATAGGAAGACATGCAAATGATAGAAAGAAAATGACTGTTACACAAAAAAATAGTAAAGAAGCTATAACTCATTATAAGGTTTTAGATAGGTATGATAATTATACACTTTTAGAAGTAAATTTAGAAACAGGAAGAACTCATCAAATAAGAGTACATATGGCTTATATCAACCACCCAGTTGTTGGTGACCCAGTATATTCTAAGGGGAAAAATGAATTTGGTTTGCAAAAGCAAATGTTACACGCTTATAAACTGGGATTTACTCATCCTAATACAAAGGAATATATGGAATTTCAAATAGATTTGCCTCAATATTTTAAAGAGATTGTAAATAGTCTAGATAATAAAAGGAAGTAGGGATAAGATGAATATTAAGGCGGTAATTTTAGATGAAAAAGCTATACAAAGAGCTACAACAAGAATAGCTAACGAAATAATTGAAAGAAACAAGGGAATAAAAGATATTATTTTAGTGGGAATTAAAACTAGAGGATGTCCCTTTGCAGAAAGATTGTCCCATAAAATCCAAGAAATTGAAGGAGAATCTGTTCCAGTATTCTCTCTTGATATCACATTATATAGAGATGATTTAACTGAAATTAGAGAATATCCCATAGTAAATGAAAAATTTAGCGGAGATATTAATGGAAAAACTGTTATTTTAGTAGATGATGTTATATATACTGGTAGAACTGTTAGATCAGCTTTAAATGCTTTAGTGGAAAAGGGAAGACCTGCTAGGGTACAGTTAGCTGTATTAATCGATAGAGGTCATAGGGAACTCCCAATTAGGGCAGACTATGTAGGGAAAAATCTTCCCACATCAAAGTCTGAAAATGTAAAGGTAAATTTTAAAGAAGTGGATGAAATAGATAAAGTATTTATAATTGAGAAATAAAAAGGTAGAAAATTAATTTTCTACCTTTTTTATAGTATCTACTAAGCTTTTTGAAGGATTGATAATTAAAGTTTTGAAGTTTTCATAAATTACCATTCCAGCTTTAGCATTTTTAGGTTTCTTAACATTTTTTCTTTCAGTATAATCTACTGGAACATGATTAGAGTTTTTTCCTTTACTAAAATATGCAGCTAGTATTCCAGCTTCTTCAAGTGTTGTTTCTGGAATCTCTTGTCCATTCTTCTCTATGATGACATGGCTACCTGGCATTTTCTGTACATGAAGCCATATATCATCCCTATTGGATAAACGTAAAGTAAGATAATCATTTTGTTTATTATTCTTTCCAACATAAATATTGAAACCATCTTGGGAAATATAATGAAGTGGTTTAGACATAGTTTCATCTTTTTTCTTTTTCTTTTTTAATGAACCTTTAATATAACCTTCACTAATTAGTTCTTCCTTGATTTCATCTAATTCTTGAACTTCAGTTGAATTTTCAATACCCATAAGAACATTTTCTAAATATCTTATTTCATCTTCAGTTTCAGGTATTTGTTCCTCTAATAATAAATGGGCATTTTTAAGTTTTGAATATTTCTTATAATATTTTTGAGCATTGGCTATGGGAGATGACTTAATGTCTAGAGGAATATTTAATTTATTCATATTCTCATCATAAAAATTATCTAACTCTATATTATCTACTCCCCTAGGGATATTATGAAGGTTTGCAGATATTAAATCAGCATATACCTTATATTTTTCTCTATCCTGACTTTCCATTAATTCTTCTTTTTGTTTTCCAAGTTTATTTAAAGTCCTATCTAATTTTACTTGTATAGATTTCTTTATGGACTGTGATTTCTGCCCTATTCTATCCATAATATCTTTTCTATGGTAGAAGTTATCAAGCAGCTTTGATATTGAATCTAGATAAACTTTATTTTCTTTACCAAATTGATTTAGTTCCAATGCATGAAAGGCTATAATATCTGAAGAACCATCAGATAAAATTGAAACAGGATTAAATTCATTATTTTTTACTTTTGAAACTAATTTATTAAATGAATTATATAAAGAAATTTTATCCTCTTCATATAGACTGCCAATAGTTCTATCTATATCTAATACTGCATCAAAACAAACTTCTCTACTGATTAAGGGACTTAGCCCTAAATAATTTAGATAAAGAAATTTGAAGCATGGTAAATTTTTATCTGATGAATCCATAAGATTAAAAAAGGTTTCCCTTGTACCAATTAGTGGATTAACTTTATTTTGAACAGGGGGATACTCATAGACTATACCAGGAAGTATTTGTCTTACCCTACTCATGTCTTCATAAACTCTTTTAACAGAGTCTATTATTTTAAATGAAGATTTATCTATTAATATAATATTGCTGTGTTTCCCCATTATTTCAATTACTATTCTTTTTTCAGTAGGCTGCCCTAATTCATCTATGGCAGATATATCTATGAAAATAATTCTATCTAAGTTAAACTGTTCAATATTTAGAATTGTTCCACCAATAAGATGTTTTCTAAGAAGCATACAAAACATCGGCGGAGAAGAAGGATTAGCTTTGGAATAATCAGTTAGATATATCCTTGGATTATTGCTGCTGGCAGATAAGATTAATTTATAATTGATTCCCTTACTATGAATATGAATCAAGATTTCATCATTTTCTTGCTGATAAATCTTATCTACTCTACCGCCAATTAATTTTTCTTTTAACTCTTCAACAACTGATTTTGTTACTATACCATCAAATGACATATAAATTCCTCCAATAAAATATAACTATTAAAAGTATACCATTATATTTGAAAATAATAAACTAAAAGGAAATCTAAATTAAATATTAATAATTTGTAATATATAGTAGATTTAAAACAATATAAGCTATATAATAATTTATTCAAGCACAAAGGACAATAAAAAAAGAGGGGTGCTCATTATGGTTAAGAGTATGACTGGTTTTGGACGAGGGGAGTTTAGCAATGAGCTATATAATTTAAAGGTAGAGATAAAGGGTGTTAATCATAGATATAATGATATTATAATAAAAATGCCTAGACATATTTCTTACCTTGAAGAGAAGATAAAAAAAATTATAAAAAAAGAAATTCATAGAGGGAAAATAGATGTATATATTAATCTAGACTATATAAATGAATCTGCAATAAATATTAAAGTAGATGTGCCATTAGCAAGAACTTATAAATCAGCCTTAGAGCATTTATCTACAGAGTTAAACTTAACAGAAGGTGTTAAACTATTTAATATATTAGGATTATCAGATATTATTAAAACTGAAAGAAAAGAATTAGATGAAGATATTATATGGTCCTGTTTAAAAGAGGCTTTAGATATTGCAGTGAAAGATATTATGAGTATGAAAGAGCTAGAAGGGGAAGAATTAAAAGAAGATATGTTATCAAAACTTCATACTATTGAAAACATAATATTAGATATTGAAGAAAGATCCCCTTTAGTAGTATTAGAGTATAAGGATCGGCTAAGAGAAAGAATTAGAGAACTACTAGACAAAGAAATAAATATAGATGAGGACAGAATTACTTCGGAGGTAGTCATATTTGCCGATAAGTGTAATATTAATGAAGAAGTTGTAAGGCTTAAATCACATATAAAACAATTTATTTCTATATTGAATGAAAATAATTCAATAGGTAAAAAGCTGGATTTCTTAATTCAAGAGATGAATAGAGAAATAAATACCATTGGCTCAAAGGCAAATGATGTATTAATTTCTCAGAGAGTAGTAGAGGCAAAGGCAGAATTAGAAAAAATAAGAGAGCAAGTCCAAAATGTTGAATAGTTAAGGAGGATTTTTATGTCAATAAAACTAATTAACATTGGTTTTGGAAATATTGTTTCAGCCAATAGAATAATTTCTGTAGTAAGTTCAGAATCGGCACCTATTAAAAGACTTATCCAAGAAGCAAGAGAAAAGGGACTTTTAATAGATGCTACTTATGGCAGAAGAACTAGGGCAGTTATAATTACAGATAGTCAACATGTAATACTAACTCCCGTTCAACCAGAGACTGTGGCCAATAGGTTTCACGACAAAGGAGAGAATATAGACTAATATGGAAAGATGGTGACAAGATGGCAAAAGGTTTTTTGTTAATTGTTTCAGGTCCTGCTGGAACTGGAAAGGGAACTGTATGTAAAGAATTATTGGAAAGAAATAAGGATATCGTATATTCGATTTCTGCAACTACAAGAAAGCCAAGAGTTGGCGAAGTAGATGGAGTCAATTATTTTTTTATAGATGATGAAGAATTTAAAAATAAAATTAATAATAATGAATTTTTAGAGCACGCATATGTACACACTAACTACTATGGAACTCCAAAGGAATTTGTTATAGATCAAGTCGATAAAGGAGAAATAGTTTTATTGGAAATTGATGTACAAGGTGCATTACAAATTAAGAAGAATTATCCTGAGGCAGTATTTGTATTTTTATTACCTCCAACCATGGAGGAGTTAAAAAATAGAATAGTTAAAAGAGGAACTGAGACGCCAGAAGATATAAATAGAAGATTTGAAAATGCTTTTAAAGAATTAGATTTTGTAGGGGAATATGATTATTTTGTTGTAAATGAAAAAATAGAAGATGCCATATCTGATATAGAGTCCATAATAAGAGCTGAAAGTGTAAGAGTAAAAAGACATTCAGATATTAAAGAAAAAATTATTTCACAGGGAGGTAAATAAAATGTTAAACCCATCTTTTAATGAACTAGCAGAAAGAGGAGATAGCAGATATACTCTAGTTATACTAACTGCTAAAAGAGCAAGACAAATCATTGATGGTGCTGAACCGTTAATTGAAGGAACATCTAAAAAGCCAGTTAGTATTGCTTTAGGAGAAGTGATAGAAGGAAAGATAACTTATACTAGACCATCTATTAGTAGTATAAAATAGGAGGATATTATGCTTAAAGGTAAAAAAATTGTTCTAGGAGTTACAGGTGGAATTGCAGTATATAAAGCTTGTGATTTAGTCAGCAGATTAAAAAAGCTTAATGCCAATGTGGATGTAATCATGACAGAAGGAGCAGAAGAATTTGTTACACCTCTGACTTTTCAAACTATGTCAAAAAATGTGGTTCATAGAAAAATGTTTAATGAAATTACAAGTTATGATGTAGAGCATATATCCTTGGCACAGAGAGCAGATATTATTTTAATTGCTCCGGCAACTGCAAATACCATAGGGAAAATAGCAAATGGAATAGCAGACAATTTATTAACTACAGTTGTGATGGCATCAACGGCTAAGGTCATATTTGCACCAGCTATGAATACTTTTATGTATCGTAACCCAATAGTAAAGTTAAATATAGATAAATTAAAAGAGTTAGGATATGAGTTTATTACTCCAGGAACAGGAGTACTTGCCTGTGGAGACTATGGAGAAGGGAAAATGGCAGAGCCATCTGATATTCTGGAATATGTATTAAGTAGCTTTGTAGAAAAAGATTTAGTAGAAAAAAAAATAGTAATAACTGCTGGACCAACTATAGAGCCCTTAGACCCAGTTAGATATATGACTAATCATTCCAGTGGTAAAATGGGATATAGCATAGCAGAGGAAGCTGTAAAAAGAGGTGCAGAAGTAATACTAGTAAGTGGTCCTACATCTCTTGAGGCACCTAAAGGAGTAACTCTTATTAATATAAAAACCACCGAAGATATGCTAAATGCTATTGAGAATCATTTTGATACCTGTAATGTCTTGATTAAAGCTGCAGCACCAGTAGATTATAGACCAGAGACAGTAAGTGAAGAAAAAATAAAGAAAAAAGACAATGATAATGAATTGATTATAAAATATATAAAAAATCCAGATATAGCAGCTCACTTTGGAAACAAAAAGAAAGATCAGATTATAGTTGGATTTGCAGCTGAAACCAATAATGTTTATGAGTATGCAATGGGAAAATTAAAGAAGAAAAACTTGGATTTCATAGTGGCTAATGATGTGACAAAAGATGGAGCAGGTTTTAATGTAGACACTAATATTATATCTATAATAGATAAGGAAGGCACAAAAATAGATTATCCTATAATGGATAAAAGACGAGTTGCAAGGATTATATTAGATAAGGTAAAATATATATTACAAGATAAAGGCTAGATGATATTATCTAGCTTTTAATTTTCACTTATAAAAGGAATGATAAGTTTGAATGTAAAATATGCACAGATCATAGTAAATAATAAATCTTCTCAAGTTGATAGACCATATACATATATTGTCGAGGGAGAGCTGCAAGATATTGTAAAAGAAGGAATGAGAGTTATAATACCCTTTGGAAGGGGAAATAAATTAATAAAGGGCATAGTAATCAAAATATTAGACAATGCTCCTTACAAAAGTAGATTAAAGAAAGTAGTAGATGTTTTAGATGATAAACCTTTAATATCAAAGGAATTAATCGAATTAAGCATTTGGATGAAGGAATACTATCTATCATCTTACTTAGATGCCTTCCAGCCAGTTTTACCTCCTGGAGACTTTAAGGAAATAAATACTTTTATTGAATTAGTAGATAAAAAAATTGATAACAATGTAGATGAAGAAGAAGCTAAAATTATTTCTTATTTAAGAAATAAAGGAAAGATTCTTTTGGAAGATTGTAAAAAAGATTTAAGAATAAATAATATCAATAAGTTATTAAACGATTTAGAATCTAAAGATATTATAGAAACTACGATAGATGTGAAAACAACAGTAGAAAAAAGAACAGAAAAATGGGTTAAAATATTAGACACTAATCTTTCTCTACTGGATATATATGATAATATAGGGACAAGGGCGACTAAGCAAAGAGAAATAATGGAATATATTTTTGAAACAAAAGATGTTTCGTTTAAGGATCTTTCAAGAAAGGTGAATACCACTTTATCTACAGTAAGATTAATAGAAAAAAAAGGCTTGATTACAGTGTATGATAAAGAAATAAGTAGAGATCCCATAAAAAAGGATATTAAATACTACAAAAAACATGATTTATCCTTATCTCAAAAAAAAATATTTAATAAAATTATAGATTCTATTGAAAATAAATCAGACAGAAATAAGTTTTTAATCCATGGAGTAACAGGAAGCGGAAAAACAGAAATCTATCTACAATTGGTAGAGGAAATGTTAAAGGTAGGTAGAGATTCAATTATCCTCGTACCAGAGATTTCTCTTACACCTCAGACTATTGACAGATTTGTAGGTAGGTTTGGTGATTTAGTAGCAGTACTACATAGTAAGTTATCTTATGGAGAAAGATTTGATGAATGGAGAAAAATAAAAGAAGGTAGGGTAAAAATAGTTGTAGGTGCTAGATCAGCAGTATTTGCACCTTTTAAAAACTTAGGAATTATAATTATTGATGAAGAACATGAAGCCACGTATAAATCTTCTCAGAATCCTAAGTATAATACTATTGAAGTTGCGGAAAGGAGAGTTGATTTGGAAAATGGTACTTTAATTTTAGGATCAGCAACTCCTTCTTTAGAAACTTATTATGAAAGTTTAAATGGTAGATTTACTCTCTTGGAATTAGAGGAAAGGATAAACAATTATAAGCTTCCAAAGGTAGTTGTAATAGATATGAGGGATGAACTAAACAAAGGAAATAAATCTATATTTAGTACAGAACTATATGATTCAATAGATGAAAATTTAAAAAAAGGACAACAGACTATTCTTTTCTTAAATAGAAGAGGATTCTCTACCTTTGTATCCTGTAGAAGTTGCGGATATGTGGTTAAATGTAATGATTGTGATATATCTATGACATATCATAGGAATATTAATAAACTAAGATGTCATTACTGTGGTCTATCTATAAATCCACCTAATATTTGTCCTGTATGTAAAAGTGAATATATTAGATATTTCGGTATAGGAACTGAAAAGGTAGAGGAGATTGCAAAAGAATTGTTCCCTCAAGCTAGAATAGCTAGAATGGACATGGACACCACAAGTAAAAAAGGAAGTCACGAAAGAATTTTAGAAAATATGAAAGATGGTAATATAGATATATTAATAGGAACTCAGATGATTTCTAAAGGTCTAGATTTTAAAAATGTAACTTTAGTAGGTATAATAGCAGCAGATACTACTTTAAATTTACCAGACTTTAGAGCTCCAGAAAAGGCATTTCAGTTGGTGACTCAAGTAGCAGGAAGGGCAGGTAGAGGAGAAGAAAGTGGAAGAGTTATACTCCAGACTTACGAACCAGAGCATTATAGTATAGAGTTCTCCAAGGACCATGATTATAAAGAGTTTTATAATACTGAAATAAGTTTAAGGAAAGCATTTTTATATCCACCTTTCTTAGAACTTGTTAGTTTATTAATATGGGGAGAGGATAATAACAAAGTTGCAACTATAGCAAAGGAAGTATATAATTTAATTATAGAGAATATAGATTGGGTTGAAAAAGATAATATAAATAATTATATTATTGGACCATATCCCGCACCATTAGAAAGAATAAAAAATAATTATAGGTGGCAAATATTATTAAAGTCTAAAAAAGAAAACATAAATAGTTTAAAGTATTTGTTAAAGAAGATATGTATAGAAAATGAATATAAATTAAAAATAGATGATGTAAAAATTAGCATCGACATTGACCCAAATTCAATACTATAGGAGGAATATAAATGGCATTACGAGAAATAAGACTATCTAAGGATCCAATCTTAAGGAAAAAGTCAAAGGAAATTACAGAAATCACAGATAGAATAAAGATACTATTAGATGATATGATAGAGACAATGAATGAGGCAGACGGAGTGGGTCTTGCTGCACCTCAAGTAGGTATACTTAGACGTGCAGTAGTAATAGATATAGGTGAAGGTCCAATTAAACTAATAAATCCTGAAATCTTAGAGATGAAGGGTGAAGTTATAGATATAGAAGGCTGTTTATCAGTTCCAGGAAAATCAGGAACAGTAGCTAGACCAGAGTTGGTAAGAATAAAATATATAGATATAGATGGAAAAGAAAAAAACTTAGAAGGAAGAGGTTTTTTAGCAAGGGCTATATGTCATGAAATTGATCATCTTGATGGAATTTTATATACAGACAAGATGATAGAAGAAGTAGAAATAGAAGATGAAGATTTAGATAACGAGGTGTAATATGAAAATAATATTTATGGGTACTCCAGATTTTGCCATATCTTCTCTAGAATCATTATATGAAAATGGACATTCTATAGATTTGGTAATAACTCAAAAAGATAGACCTAAGGGTAGAGGGAAAAAAGTTCAATATACTCCTGTTAAAGAGAAAGCACTAGAATTGGGACTAGAAGTTTTTCAACCTGATTCAATCAATGATATAGAATCCATTAATAAGATTAAAGATATAAATCCAGATTTTATTATTGTAGTTGCCTATGGACAAATATTGAAAAAAGAAATACTTCAAGTTCCTAAATATGGCTGTTATAATGTTCATGCATCTTTATTACCTAAATATAGAGGTGCAGCTCCTATAAATTGGTCCATAATAAATGGTGAGAAAGAAACAGGGGTTACTATTATGGAAATGGCAGAAGGTTTGGATTCAGGAGATATGATAATATGGGATTCTATTTCGATAAACTCAGATGATGATGCCATCACTATACATGATAAATTATCTACATTAGGAGGAGAATTAATAGTAAAGGCATTGAATGATATTAAAAATGGAGTGGCAAACAAGATACCCCAAGACCATAATATCTCAACTTATGCATCTATGCTAGATAAGAATTTAGGAAGAATTAATTGGAATGATGGTGGTGAAAATATAATAAATTTAATTAGAGGGCTAAAGCCATGGCCATCTGCATATACACAATATAAAGATGATATTGTAAAGGTACACAAGGCTACTTTAATAGATAAACTTAAAGAAGGAAGTAATGGACAAATAGTAAAAGTAGACAAAGATGGTATATATGTAAACTCTAAAGACAAGACTATTATATTAGAAGAAGTACAGTTTCCTGGGAAAAAAAAGCTTAAAGTAGAAGAATATCTTAGAGGTAACTCCATAGAGGAGGATATTATTTTAAAGTAGATATGGGAGGGGAATAAAAATGAATGGATATATTTATGGTGGCGGATATTATAGTTCATGGCTAATATTTGTTCTACCAGCTATGTTATTTGCTTCTTATGCTCAGTTGAAGATTAATTCTGCATTTAATAAATATTCTAGAATCTCTAGTAATACAGGACATACTGGTGCCGAAATAGCAAGAATGATTTTAGATAAAAATGGACTTTACGATGTAAGAGTGGAACAAGTAGGTGGAAAGCTGACAGATCATTATGATCCCAGGACAAAGGTTGTACGTCTATCAAATAGTATCTATAGCGGAAATAGTATAGCATCCATGAGTGTAGCTGCCCATGAGGTGGGTCATGCTATACAACATGCGGAAGGATACTTTCCTCTTATTCTTAGAAATAATATAGCACCAATAGCTAATATTGGTTCAAGGCTAGTATGGATATTTATTTTTATTGGATTTGCTATTTCTCCATTTTTTATTGAACTTGGTATTGTATTATTTTTATCTGTAGTACTTTTTCAAGTAATAACACTGCCAGTGGAATTTAATGCCAGTAGTAGAGCCTTAATTCAATTAGAAAATGGAATTATGGAAAGAGATAATATTAAACCAGCAAAGGAAGTTTTAAGAGCTGCGGCATTAACTTATGTGGCTGCTACATTAGTGGCTATTGGAGAACTTCTCAGATTATTGGCAATGACAAATAGAAGAAGAGATTAAACTTATGGGGGATCTTTCCCCCATTTTTTAAATATTAATAGAAATATGAGGTGTTAATATGGGCTTATCTGCTAGAGAAATGTCATTAAATATACTATATGATATTTTAATAAACGATGCATTTTCAAATATATCTATAAAAAAACATTTAGAAGAAGAAAATTTAATACATATGGAAGAGAATTTAGTTAGAGAAATTGTATATGGAGTATTAGAAAACAATATATATATAGAATATATAATTTCAAAGGCATCTAAGATAAAATTGAAAAAAATTCATCCAAAGATTTTAATCATACTCAAAATAGGAGTATACCAGCTTGTATTTATGGATAAAATACCACAAAGTGCAGCAGTTAATGAATCTGTTAATTTAGCTAAGAAGCATGGTCACAAAGGCACAATTGGCTTTGTAAATGGAATATTAAGAAATATTAGCAGAAATAAAGAAGCATTTACAAAAATTGATAAAACAAATAAAGCTGATTATATTTCAATTAAATATTCTCATCCAAAATGGCTGGTAGAAAGATGGATAAAAGAATTTGGAGAAGATTTCACGGAAAAATTATGTAAGAAAAACAATGAATCACCAGAGTTAAATATCAGGATAAATACGTTAAAGACTAATAAGGAAACATTAAAGGAGAGTTTAAATAACTATGGATTTAAAGTTAAAGATTCTATATATGCTAAGGACTCTTTAATCGTTGAAAATCCAACTAGAATAACTGAAGTCTCAGAATTTAAACTAGGGCATTTCTTTATTCAAGATGAAAGTAGTACTTTAGTTGGGCAAGTTATGGATCCAAGTCCAGGAAGTACTATTATAGATGTTTGTAGTGCACCGGGAGGAAAAGCTACACATCTAGGGCAGATTATGAATAATGAAGGAAAAATTTTAAGTATGGATATTTACGAACATAAGTTAAAACTTGTTGAGGAAAATGCAAATAGATTAGGAATTAATATTATTCAAACCTTTATTTTCGATGGAACTAAAAGGCAGGAATCATTAATAAATATGGCAGATTATATATTAATAGATGCCCCTTGTTCTGGATTAGGTTTAATTAGAAGAAAACCGGAAATTAAGAGAAATAGAAAAGAAGAAGATATAAAAGAATTAGTAGATATTCAATATAAAATTTTAAATAATGCAAAAGAATATCTTAAAGTAGGAGGATTTTTAGTCTATAGTACTTGTACCATAGAGAAGGATGAGAATATTAATATGATAAGTAGATTTATAGAGGAAAATAAAAATTTTAGTTTAGTTAATATTGAAAATAAGTTTCATAATAAAGAAAATATTGAAACTTTAAAAGATGGATATATTCAGTTATTTCCTCATATTCATAATACAGATGGGTTTTATATAGCGAAATTAGTAAAAGAAAGATAGAAATATATCAAGAAATTATGTATAATATTATATTAGAATAAGTTGAGGTGATTATTTGGATATAATTGAGCTTAATAGTCTAACTCTAGATGAATTAAAAGATTATATGGTTAGTATAGGAGAAAAGCCTTTTAGAGGAGAACAAGTTTTTTCATACTTTCATAGAAATAACAAAACAAAAATTGAGGATTTAAATCTTTTGCCAGAGAAACTTAGGGATTATCTTAAGACGAATGCAAAGGTTAATGAGTTAGAAATATATAAGAGATTTACTTCGCAAATTGATAATACTAAAAAATATTTGTATTTACTAGAAGATATGAATATAATAGAATCAGTTGCTATGGAATATAATCATGGACTAACAGCTTGCATATCTACTCAAGTAGGATGTAAAATGGGATGTGCATTCTGTGCATCTACCAAGGAAGGGCTAATAAGAAATTTAACACCAGCTGAAATGGCAAATCAAATTTATATGATGGAAGAAAATTTAGGAAAAGATATTTCAAACATTGTGCTAATGGGAAGTGGAGAACCTTTGGATAATTATGATAATGTTATGAAGTTTTTAAATCTTATTCATAGTGAGAAAGGACACAATATTAGTCTTAGAAATATTACTTTATCAACTTGTGGAGTTGTTCCAAAGATATATGATCTTGCTAAAGAAGATATACCAATTACTTTATCTATATCATTACACTCACCATTTGATAAAGATAGAAAAAAGATTATGCCTATAGCTAATAAATATTCCATAGAGGAACTAATGAAAGCTTGTAAGTTTTATTCAGAAACAACTAATAGAAGAATTACTTTTGAATATACATTGATTCAAAATGTAAACGATAGAGATATCGATATAAGTGAATTGAAAAGAATTTTAAAAGGACTAAAATGTCATATTAATCTAATTCCTTTAAACCCAATTAAAGAGTTTAGAAAGGACAGGCCAAATAGAGATAACATAGAGAGAGTTAGGAAAGAATTAAATAAAGCTAATATTAATGTGACTATAAGACGAGAAATGGGTGGAGATATCAGTGCTTCATGTGGACAATTGAGACGTGCCGTTACTGATGATATTAATAATAAAAGAGCTTAATGGGGTGGTATTATGGTCATTGGTGCTATTTCTGATGTAGGGAGAGTAAGAGAAAATAATCAAGATGCATACTATGCATCAGGGGATTTATCATTTCCTCTGTACATGGTAGCAGATGGTATGGGAGGACATAATGCTGGAGAAGTTGCAAGTGTTATGGCTATGAATATCATTGAAAAAAGTTTTTTAGAATCTAAGGATGAATTAAAAAATGAAGATATGGTAGTTAAGTTGATTAAAAAGCTTATAGAAGAAGCAAATACAAAAATATACCTTAAATCTTTAGAAAATGAAAAATATAAAGGAATGGGAACAACTATAACTTTATCATATATATTCAATGAAAAAATATGTATAGGACATGTTGGAGACAGCAGGGCCTATTTAATTAGAGATAAAGATATGCTACAAATAACAGAAGATCATTCCTTTGTAAATGAACTTTTAAAAACTGGAAGTATAACGAAAGAAGAGGCCAAGACTCATCCAAAGAGAAATATGATAACTAGAGCCGTTGGAACTAGCAGTATTATAGAAATGGATTTAATAATTAAAGAATATAATAAAGACGATATTTTAATATTATGTAGTGATGGACTTTTTAATATGTTAAAAGAATTTGAAATAAAGGATGTTTTTATGCAAGAAAAAGATATTCAAAAAGCCTGTGATACTTTAGCGACTATGGCTAATAATAGAGGTGGTCTTGACAATATCACTGTGTTAGCTATTAAATTTAATTAGAAGAGGTGAAAAGATGATAGGCAAGATTTTAGGTGGTAGGTATGAGATATTAGAACAAATCGGAGGCGGAGGAATGGCCTTAGTGTATAAGGCAAAATGTCAGCTTCTAGATAGATTTGTAGCTATAAAAGTTTTAAGGGATGAATTTGTAAATGATGAAGAATTTGTGAGGAAATTTAGACGAGAATCCCAAGCTGCTGCTAGTCTTTCTCACCCTAGTATAGTAAATATCTATGATGTAGGTGTGGAAAATGAAGGGAATAATCCAATTTATTATATAGTTATGGAATATATAAAAGGCAAAACATTGAAAGAAATCATAAAAGAGGAAAAGAAACTATCTGTTGAGAAGGCATTAGAGTATTCGTATCAGATTGCAGGGGCTTTAGAAAACGCCCATAAAAATGGAATAGTTCACAGAGATATAAAACCTCATAATATTATGATTACAGAAGATAATAGAGTAAAAGTTACAGACTTTGGTATAGCAAGAGCTGTTACAAGCTCAACAGTAACAACTACATCTAATGTATTAGGTTCAGTTCATTACTTTTCTCCAGAACAAGCAAGAGGTGGATATACAGATGAAAAATCAGATATATATTCCCTTGGAATAGTTATGTATGAAATGGTTACAGGACAACTTCCTTATCAAGGAGAAAGTCCAATAACAGTTGCCTTAAAACATGTTCAAGAAGATATAAAGCCTCCTAGAGAATTAAACAGTAGTATACCAGCCAGCTTCGAAAATATTATTTTAAAATGTGTTCAAAAAAGACAAGCTGATAGATATAGCAATATTACTGAATTGATAAAAGACATAAGGAGAGTAAAGGATAATATAGGAGACTTTAGTATGGAAGACACCAATAATTACGATTCTCATACTAGAATAATTCCTGTAGTTAATGTAGAGGATGTTGATACTATGAAAAAAGATAAAGTTACAAAGAAAACAAAACAGTCAAAGAAAAAAGATAATGGTGGAAAAATGGTCTTTTTAGGTATATTATTAGCATTTTTGTTAGCCACATCTGTATTTTTAGGTTATTTTAAACTAAAGAATTTCTTTGTTGCTGGTGACTTAATCACTGTTCCAGATTTACGAGGTAAACAGGAAGAAGTAGCTAAAAAAGAAATAGAAGATTTAGGGCTGGAATTTAAGGTTATAGCAAGAGTTAAAAACGATGAATTTAAAGCTGGAGAAGTAATCTCTCAAAGTGAAGATCCAGATTCAAAAGTAAAAAAAGATTATCCTATAGAGGTAACTATTAGCGAAGGAGATAACTTAGTAAAAGTTCCTGATGTAAAAAATAAATCTTTAGGAGATGCAGAATCAATACTTAATGCTGAAGGACTAAAAGTAGATTTAGAATATGAAAATTCAGATACAGTACCTGAAAATTCAGTCATTAGACAAGAACCAGATGCTGGAGAAAGTGTAGAAACAGGAACTAGAATTACTATAGTAGTAAGCCAGGGAGAAGAAGTTAAAACTGTAATTATGCCAAAATACACAGGGAGAAACATTGAGGAAGTAAAGAATGATATAGCCAAACTAGGTCTTGAAGTAGGAGAAGTAACAGAAGATCCAAATGATAATTTAGAAAAGGGAATAGTCACTTGGCAAAGTTACAACCAAGGAACACCTTTACAAACAAAGACTGCTGTAGATTTATATGTAAGCAGTGGTCCAAAGAATAATACAGATAACAATAGTGGAAATGATAATGAGGACAATAATGGTGAAACAGATGGTCTAGAGGGACCAATAACCTTTAATTTAACACCATATCAGGATAAGGAAGAGACACAGATTAAAATCATAAGAATTCAAGATGGTATTCCTACAGTTGTCCATGATAAAACATATAAAGCAAGTGATGGTGAAGCTACTATAACACTTCAAGGGAAAAAAGGTTCTCAATTTGAAGTGTATTATGACGGTATATATCGAGATACGATTCCTAAAAATGAATAGGAGGCTCTTATGCTAGAGGGAATAATAGTCAAAGGCATTGGTGGTTTTTACTACGTAAAGACTAAGGATGAGATAATTGAATGTAGGGCCAGAGGAGTATTCAGAGAAGAAAATCTAACTCCTTTAATTGGAGATAAAGTAAGGATTAGAATAAGTGATGAAGATAATACAGGATATATAGAGGAGATCTATCCAAGGAACTCACAGCTACTAAGACCTCCAGTAGCAAATATTACTCAAGCCGTTATAGTCATGAGTATAAAAAAACCAGATATTAATACATGGCTTTTAGACAGATTTCTTTTAATGGCAGAATATGAAAAATTGGAAGTCACCATATGTCTAAATAAATCTGATTTAGATTTAGACAACGCATCAAGGCTTAAAAACATATACGAGACAGCTGGATATAAAGTAATTATGACAAGCGCAATAAATCATATTGGTATAGAAGAGTTGAAGGAAATATTAAGTGGTAATATTTCAGTTTTTGCAGGTCCTTCAGGAGCAGGGAAATCATCACTTTTAAATGGAGTCAATAAAAACTTCAAACTACAAACTGGAGATGTAAGTTCAAAAACTAAAAGAGGTAAGCATACGACTAGACATGTAGAGCTGCTAGAATTGGATAATAATACATTTGTTTTAGATTCTCCAGGATTTAGTTCTTTAAATGTGGATTTTATTGAGGAAGAATCAGAACTTAGAGAATATTTCAGAGAAATAAAGAAATATGGGGAGAAATGTAGGTTTATAAGCTGCTTACATGGGAATGAACCTGATTGTGAAGTAAAGAATCAAGTAGAAAAAGGAAATATATCTAAGGAGAGGTATGAGAATTATTTACTTTTCCTAGAAGAAATAAAGAAAATAAGGAGGTACTAAAATGGCTAAGATCGCACCTTCGTTACTTGCCGCAGATTTTGCTAATTTAAAAGAAGATATAAAAAAAGTAGAAAATGGTGGTGCAGACTATCTTCATCTAGATGTAATGGATGGAATCTATGTACCTAATATTACCTTTGGGCCTCCAGTCATAAAAAGTCTAAGAAGTGTAACTAAACTACCCTTTGATGTACATCTTATGATAGATAGACCTGAAAGGTATATTAAAGACTTTGTAGAGGCAGGAGCAGATTTAATAACAGTACATGAAGAAGCAACTATTCATCTTCATAGAACTATACAAGAGATAAAATCATATGGAATTATGGCAGGTGTATCATTAAATCCTGCTACTACATTGGAAAACATAGAGTATATTTTAAATGATGTAGATTTAGTTCTTATCATGACTGTAAACCCTGGGTTTGGTGGGCAATCCTTTATTGAAGCAATGAAAGACAAGATAAAAAAACTAAGAAAAATCATTGATGATAGAGGTTTAAATATTATAATTCAAGTAGACGGTGGAGTAAAGCTTCAAAATGCTAGAGAAGTATTAGATTGCGGAGCTGATTTATTAGTAGCTGGTTCTGATATATTTGGGGCTGAAGATGTGGAAAAACGAACTAAAGAATTTAAAGAGTTGTAAAAATCATTTTGTATGATATAATGTAGTTAATTGCATAAAATGTTTAGCACTAGGGGAGCCGAAAGGCTGAGAGTGGATTTATCCCGACCCTTATGACCTGACCTGGATAATGCCAGCGTAGGGAAGTGTGTATTAGCCTTTAAATACCCATTGCCCTATATTGGCGATGGGTTTATTTATTTAAAGGAGGAGTTCAAATGCAAAAACGATGGAATGTAAAGATGTTGACAGAAGGGGGTATGATGATTGCATTAGCCACTATACTAAGTTATATTAAGGTATATGAAGCACCGATGGGTGGTTCGGTAACTGCTGGAAGTATGATTCCAATAATGCTATTTGCAATACGTTGGGGTGTAACACCAGGATTAACCATAGGTGGTGTTTATGGAATATTACAATTCGTATTAAAGCCTTATTTCTATCACCCAGTACAATTTATTTTAGATTATCCTTTAGCTTTTGGTATATTGGGATTAGCAGGAATTGCATATAGTATTAAAGATAGAGATTCAGTTAAGGGATATTTAGGAATTTTTTTAGCTGTATTTATGGGAATTTTAGGTAGAATGATATCTCATGTTTTATCAGGTGTAATATTCTTTGCTGAATATGCAGGTGACTTAAACCCTTGGATTTATTCAATACAATATAACGCTTATTATTTAGTGCCAGAACTAATTATTTCTTGTATAGTAATTGCAATTATATGGAAACCTTTAGAAAAGACAATAAAAGCAAAGTAGGAAAGAGGTTTTTAAATGAAAGGACTAATAGTTTCAAGTGGAACCATTACTAATTATAATAGGTTAAAAGAAATTATCAGTGAAGTAGATTTTATTGTATGTGCAGATGGAGGAATGGAACATCTGCTGAAAATTAACAAGCTGCCAGATTTGATTTTGGGAGATTTAGACTCAATAAGTAAGTCAACTTTAGAATATATATTAAGTAAAAATGTCCCTATTGAAAAATATTCATCTATTAAAGATGTAACAGATACAGAGTTAGCTATGGATTATTTAGTAGATAAGGGATATGATGAAATTGTACTTATGGGAGTAACAGGGTCTAGGCAAGATCATACAATGGCGAATATATTCTTGCTTAATACTTTACATGATAAAGGAATTAAAGGAAAAATAGTAGATGATAATAATATTATTTATTTAACAGACAATTATTTGGAAATAGAAAATTTAAAAGATCATTATGTTTCTGTTATACCTATATCAAATGATGGAATAATTGTATCTTTAAAAGGATTTTTCTATAACTTAGATAATAAATTTATCTCTTTTGGTTCAACTCTTGGAATTAGTAATAAAATCATTGAAGACATTGGAAAAGTTCAGATTCATAAGGGAAGAGCACTAATATTTGTGTCAAAAGATTAAGCTTAAGATATAGATAACCAACATGAAATCATAATAAAAAATACTAAGAAAGTGCATTTGCAGAATATGGAATAACTCCCAATGAATGAAGCTATAAAATCCGTAAAGAAATTTATATGTTTGAGCGTAGCGAGTTTATAAATTTTAGGATTTTGTAGCTGAATGAGTTGTAGGAGTTATTCATATTCGAAACAGCACGAACGTGTATTTTTTATTATGATGTTGGTTATCTATATATTCTTAAGCTTTTTTGTAACTATTTATTTATTATATGAATAGGATATAATAAAGTGCTTAGGGGTGTTGCTTATGAAGAGGTTTTGTTATAGATATATAAGGAGGATAAAAAAAATAGTAGGTATAACTTTGGCAGTAGTAGGACTATTAATAATTATGAGGTTTATACCTATACAATTTATTCTAGTATTAATAGGAATAGGACTCCTTATAATGGGTGCATTAATTTTAAAAATAAAATAAGGCTTTCCTTTATAAGTGGAAGCCTTGTTTTATAAAAACAGAAAAGTCCCGTTTTAGTATTTACATAAAAGGACTTTGCATAAATGAGTCTCAAAAAAGGCCTCCTTATAATTCTTAGATAGAAGCCTTTTTTAATTTGATTACATAATTATAATGCTCTTTCAACATATCCAGATCTTAAACATCTAGTACAAACATTAACTTTTTTCGTTCCACCATTAACAACAGCTCTTACTGATCTAATGTTAGGTGACCAACTTCTTGAACTCTTTTTATTTGAGAAAGTAACCTTGTTACCAAATACTTTTCCCTTTCCACATACTTCACAAACTTTCGCCATTCGAAACACCTCCTTAACTACTATGAAAATACTTATTAAGTATTTTTATTCAATAATAACACATTATATTCTAACACAATAATTAGTAAAAATGCAACTAAAATGTATTATTATAATATGATTTAGTTGAACTATTTCTAAATTTGGGGTAAAATAGAAAATATGGCATATTTAAAATAAGGAGGCGATTATTTATGTCAGCCAAAACTAATACCGAATATGGAGCAATTAGTATAGATGATAATGTAATAGCTACTCTTGCGGGAATATCAGCAATGGAAAGTTATGGTATAGTGGGTATGGCTTCTAAAAATGCGACAGATGGATTGTTTGAATTATTAAAATCGGATTATTTAGCTAAAGGCATTAAAGTCTATACGAAAGACGAAAAGTTAACGATTGATTTGCATGTTATATTGGAATACGGAGTAAGAATTTCTGTAGTTGCTGAAAATATAATAGAAAGAGTTAAATTTAACATTGAAAGTTTAACAGGTCTAAAAATAGACAAAATAAATGTACATGTACAAGGAATTAGAGTTGGAAAGTAGTTTAAGGAGGTACTATAATTGAGAATAGAAATTCTAGATGGAACAATGCTAAAAAAGGCATTAGCAGGTGCAGCAAAGTTCCTAGAAGATAATAAGGAGGAGGTAAACTCCTTAAATGTATTTCCTGTTCCTGATGGAGATACAGGTACGAATATGTCACTTACAGTAAATTCTGCTATTAAACAAGGAATTAATTTAAATGAAGATAGTGTTAGTAAAATAGCATTGGCTACATCCCACGGCTCCCTTATGGGAGCCAGGGGTAATTCTGGCGTTATTTTATCACAACTTTTTCGTGGATTTGCAAACGGATTAAATGAAAAAGATACTGCAGATATAAAAACAATTGCAGAAGCATTTAAACAAGCTGCCGATACGGCATATAAGGCTGTTATGAAACCAACGGAAGGAACTATCCTAACAGTAGCTAGGGAATGTGGAGAATATGCTGTATCTATTAGTAAACAAGAAAAAGATATTTTAGTTTTCCTGAAAAAGGTAATAGATCATGGAGAAAAATCCCTTGCCAGAACTCCAGAAATGCTTCCAGTTTTAAAGCAAGCGGGAGTCGTAGACGCTGGTGGCAAAGGTCTGCTTTATGTCTTAATAGGGGCTTATAACGCCTTAGCGGGAATAGATAATGTTGAAATTAAAGTTGAAGAAAAAAAGGTAGAAAAACAAGAATATGTTCGTCAAGAACATATAGATACTGATGATATTAAATATGGGTATTGTACTGAATTTATAATTAATACTAATTACAATGATATTGACTCCTTTAGAGAGGAATTATCTGTACAAGGAGATTCTTTACTAGTAGTAGGGGGAGAAGGATTAATAAAAGTCCATGTTCATACAAACAATCCCGGAACAGTGCTTGAAAGGGCCCTGAGTCTCGGAGAGTTAAATGATATAAAAATTGATAATATGAGATACCAACATGAAGAGATTCTTTTTAATTCAAAGCAATCTAAACCGACGAAAAAATATTCTTTTGTGGCTATTTCCATAGGAGAAGGAGTAGATGAAGTATTTAAAGGACTTAATGTAGATACTTTGGTTTCTGGCGGTCAGACTATGAATCCAAGTACAGAGGATATACTTAAGGCTATTGATAATACTACGGGAGAAAATATATTTATTCTTCCTAATAATAGTAACATTATTTTGACAGCAGAACAAACCAAAGAGCTTAGTGATAGAAATATTGCTGTAATTCCTTCTAAGACAATACCTCAAGGAATAGCTGCTTTACTTGCTTTTGATGAATCAAAATCTATAGAAGAAAATACAGGAACTATGAAGGAAGCAATAACCTATATAAAAACAGGGCAGGTCACTTACTCTGTTAGAGATACAGAATTTAATAATACAAAAATTTATAAGGACGATATTATAGGCATTGCTGAAGGAGATATAGTTGCCAGTGGAAAAGAAATAAATGAAGTTTCACTTAAGCTGCTGGAAAATATGGTTGATGAAGATGCTTCATTGATTACAATCTTATATGGAAGTGACCTAAGTGAAGAAACAGCTCAAGATTTAGAAAAGCACTTATCTGATTTATACGATGACTTAGATATTGAATTAATATTTGGAGGTCAACCAATATATTATTATATATTTTCCGTGGAATAAAAACCCTGCCTTTGGCAGGGTTTTATAATATTATAAACTTGGAGGAAGTTATGGAATCACTATCAATGAATATCCAGTATATAAAAGGTGTAGGACCTAAGAGAGCCTCTAGATTAAAAAGGCTAAATATAAATACAGTGGAAGATTTGTTATATTTTGTTCCTAGAGACTATGATGATAGGTCTCAGTTTGGAGATTTGGGAGAAGCTCAGATAAATGAAAAAATAAGCCTAGAAGTTGAAGTTGTAGGTAAGGCAAATATAATAAGACCTAGAAATAATTTATCTATCCTGAAAATTCCTGTGAAGAATAATATGTATAATGCATATCTAACATGGTTTAATCAAGAATATTTAAAGGATAAGTTTAGTATTGGTGAAAAGATAATAGTTAATGGTAAAATAAATAAAATTGGACGAGAAATTCAAATAATGAATCCTGTTTTTGAAAAAATAGGTACAATGGATAAGGTGGGAAGAATAATACCTATGTATCCATTAACAGAAGGATTGACTAATAATGAGGTAATAAAGCTTATTAAATATACAATTAGCGAATACCTACAAGGAGTTGAAGAGTTTCTTCCTTTAGAAATAATAAATAAATATAGTTTAATGGAAATTAAAGAAGCAATTATAAATATTCACTTTCCAAAAAGTAAAGAATCACTTGAGAAGGCGAGAAGGAGATTGGCCTTTCAGGAACTATTGACTTTACAAGTAGGGCTTTTTATCATTAAAAATAAAAGTATCGGCAATAATCAAGGTATAAAATTTAAAAAGACTATAGAAGTAGATAAATTTATTGAGAGTCTGCCTTTTAAGCTTACAAATGCTCAGATTAAAGTATTTAAAGAAATTGAAAATGATATGGAAAGTGATTTTCAAATGAATAGATTAGTACAGGGAGATGTAGGGTCAGGAAAGACCATAGTAGCTATTCTTGCCATATTTAAGTGCATATTATCTAGATATCAAGCTGTAATGATGGCTCCTACAGAAATATTAGCAAGCCAGCACTATGAATCCTTTAAAAGCTTTTTTAAAGATTATAATATAGAGGTTGAACTGCTAGTAGGAAATTTATCTCCTAAAAGAAAAGAAGAAATATTGTTGGACTTAAAACAAGGGAAAATAGATACATTAATAGGTACCCATGCCCTTATCCAAGAAAATGTGGAGTTTAACAGATTAGGACTTGTAATTACAGATGAACAACATAGATTTGGTGTAAAGCAAAGGGCAGTTTTAACTAAAAAAGGTGATAATCCAGATACTATAGTAATGACTGCAACTCCCATTCCTAGAACTTTAGCCCTTATTTTATATGGAGACTTAGATATCTCAATTATTGACGAGCTGCCCCCAGGGAGAAAAGAAATTGAAACTTATGCTGTTGGTCCAGAGATGATAGAGAGGACTAATAACTTTATTAAAAAGCAAGTATTAAATGGAAGACAAGCGTATATAGTTTGTCCATTAATTGAGGAGTCAGAAACCTTAGATATAAATGCAGCAGAAGAACTATATATAAATTTTAAGGAAAATGTGTTTGAGGAATTTAAAGTTGGATTATTACATGGAAAAATGAAATCTAAGGAAAAAGATATGATAATGGAAGAATTTAAAAATCATAAATTAGATATACTAGTTTCTACAACAGTTATTGAAGTAGGAGTAAATGTGCCAAACTCAAATATTATGGTTATTTATAATGCAGAAAGATTTGGTCTTGCTCAATTACATCAATTAAGGGGAAGAGTTGGCAGGGGAGAATATCAGTCTTACTGTATACTAATAAACCAAAGTAAAAATCCTATATCTAGAGAACGAATGAGAATACTGCAAAGCTCCAATGATGGTTTTAAAATCTCTGAAAAGGATTTAGAATTACGAGGACCAGGAGAGTTTTTTGGAACTAGGCAGCATGGGCTTCCAGAATTAAAGGTAGCGAATTTATTTAGAGATATGGATATTTTAAAAATTGCACAAAAGGAAGCAATAAATATTCTTAATAAAGATAGGGAGTTAAATGAAGAGAAGTATAGAGAATTAAAGAAAAAAATAGAAAAACTTTTTTTAAATTCTGGTGAAAATTTAACATTTAATTAATTTATGTTTTAAAATAGAAAATATGTGATAAAATATTAGTAATATTGGGTTCAAAAGGAGGTAAATATTTGAGAGTAATTTCAGGGTTAAGAAAAGGACACAAGTTAAAAACACCTAAAGGTATAAATGTTAGACCAACTGAAGATAAGACCAAAGAATCCTTATTTAATATTTTAGGACATATAGACGAAGATAGTATTATATTAGATGGATTTGGAGGCTCAGGTTCCATAGGAATAGAATTTTTAAGCAGAGGAGCTAAGCTATGTTACTTTGTAGATAATTCTATGGATAGCATAAACATTATAAAAGAAAACTTGGCTCATACTAAACTTATAGATAAAAGTGTTGTTTTGAAATCAGATATTATGGTTGCCATAAGAAACTTTGGTGAAAAAAAACTTGAGTTTAATTATATATATATAGATCCACCTTTTTTTAAAGAAGGATTTATTTGCAAGATATTAAAAAAGATTGATGAAGACGGTATATTAGCAGAAAATGGACTGATAATAATTGAACATGAAAAAGAATTAGAACTAGAAGATGTATTATATAATTTTAATAAGAGAGATTTAAGAAGATATGGAAATAAATCCTTATCATTTTATAGGAAGAAACAATAAGGAGGAAATATATGAATGCTATATATCCAGGTAGTTTTGATCCAGTTACTTATGGACATTTAGATATTATAGAAAGAGCCGCTAAAAAAGTGGACAATCTAATAGTAGCTGTACTAAATAATTCATCAAAAAAGAATCTATTTTCATTAGAGGAAAGAATGAATTTATTAAGAGAAGTAACAAAGAAATTTCCTAATGTTACTGTAGACTCATTTTCAGGACTTCTTACAGACTATGCAGTAAAAATGAACTGTACTACTATGATTAGAGGACTTAGGGCTGTTTCAGACTTTGAATATGAAATGCAAATGGCTTTAGTAAATAAAAAGGTTAATGACGAAGTAGAGACAATGTTTATGGTATCTAGTAGTCAATATGCTTATTTAAGTTCAAGTATTGTAAAAGAAGTTGCTATGTTTGGAGGAAAAATTTCATGTTTTGTTCCTGAAGTAGTAGAGTTGGCGCTGAAAAATAAATTTGAAGGAGGACTATAATACATATGGAAGTATTAAAATTAATTGATGAAATTGAAGATATTGTAGAATCTGGTACAGGTGTACCTTTTTCTGGAAAAGTGATGGTAGATAAATTTGAAATTTTAGAAATATTAAAAGAGATTAGAATTAAATTGCCAGATGAAATAAAACAGGCATCATGGATAAAGGATGAAAGACAAAGGATTTTAGCAGAAGCTCAAAAAGATGCAGATACATTGCTGAAAGAAACAGAGTATAGATTAGAAGAATTAGTAGACCAAGATGAAATTACAAAAAAAGCAAGCTCCAGGGCAGAGGAGATTATTACAAAAGCTCAATCAAATGCTAAAGAAATTAGAATTGGTGCACTGGAGTATGCAGATAGCTTAATGGAAGAAACTCAAGAGAATTTAAAGGAATTAATTCAGTTAATAAATGAAAATAGAAAGGAATTAAGAGGCCCTAACTAAAACTTCTTGATTTCCTAAATAATAAAGATATAAGTACAGATAGTATAAAAATATATATACTAATGGTTAAAGCTAACTTAGCTGAACTAGTTAGTAGATAAATCCAATCTAATAATTCGAATTGTCCATAGGAAGTTATGGCATTTGAAAATGTAGATTGGATATAATTTTTATATTTTACTAGGTATATTATATAACCAAAGATACTTGAAAGTATTCCATGGAGGAATTTTGAAAATATATAGAGTTTACCATTTATATCTGTTTTATTAATAAAACTAAGGGATTGACTATGAACAGATATGCCACTCCAGCCAATTATAAAGTTAATTAATAATACTTTATAGATGAAATCTATATTTGCAGCTGCAATATTTTTACACCCCATGGTGACTTCAAATATCCCCACAATAAATCCCTTTACTATCTGTAAATCTATTGACAATATATTACTTAATAAATATAAAAAGTGGTTTATAAACTTCATGTTAAATAATACTTCTACTAATACAGAATAAAAAATCACTAAACCACCAATTAAAATTATAGTGTCCATACTTTCTTTGACTGACTTTGTTATCAAAGAACCTATGGATTTCTTTGTTTTTACCCAAGAGTTATAAGATTCTTGAATTTCCTCGAAAATACTTTTATTGCTTCTAGTAAATTCTTTATTATCTGATTTGTAGGACCTAAATAATAAGCCAAGACATAGGATTGCTAAATAGTGTGGAATGATAATAAGAGGTCCTAGGCTAGAATCATTTAACATTCCAATACTAACAGCTCCCAGCATAAAAAGAGGGCCAGAAGTACTTGTAAAGCATATTAATTTATTGCCCTGATTTTTTGTTATTAAACCTTCTTCCCTTAGTCTAGATGTTAGTTTAGCACCAACAGGATATCCAGATAGCACAGACATGGTTAACGGAAATGCCCCTTCTCCTGGTACTTTGAATAAGGGACCCATTAAAGGCCCTAATAGCTTTCCAATCAGGTCAACGAACCCTAAGCCTATAAGTATTTCAGATATAATAAAAAATGGCAAAAGAGAAGGCAATACAATGTTAAACCATATTGATACTCCCGATGTGGCACTGCTTAATGAAAGTTTGGGATTAGCAATAATTCCAAATAAAGCAAGGATGATAATTATTAAAAATAATAAAGTAGAGTAATTGTTTTGACTTTTACTTCTTACTCTCATATTTACACCTCCTATAAACCATATTATGAAATATAGTAGGACAATATGATGAGTTATTTAATATAAGGTGAATTATAATAATCCATATTTGACATAGTCATAGAAGATTCTAGTCCTATGAAGAATATATCTGTTGCTTTTTTATCAAACCTAAGAATTTTTTCTAAGGAATTATTTTTAAAATGTTTATAATCAGCAAATTTAGTTATAATAGGTAAAGAAGAATTTTTCTTGATTTTATTAATAAGTGCTAAGCCGTTTTTTCTAGCGCCTAAGACACGAATATAAGAGGGATAGATATTATAAAGTTCCCAGAAAGTATCTTTATCAAGTTGATTTAGTAGATGAATAAATAATCTTTGAATACGAGTTCTAGGATAACGCTTAGTTACAATATTGTTAATTATTTCTTTAATATCATTATTTTTATTTCCCTGTTGAACTATTCTATTTTCAAGACCAGGTTCTATATCTAATAGGCATTGAAGTTTTTCTATGTCCATAGTTCTAATTAAATAAAGTAATATTTGATTATAATTTTCTATAAGATTAAATTTATTATATTTCTTTAGATATTTTTCTAGGTGATAATATGTTTCAAAGGGTACTAAATCTTTTATAGAAGGTAATCCATTGCTTATAATGGAGTTTCTTATTCCAGTTGCACTGGCAAAATCATTAGATAAGTTTAAATCATTATAATCCTTACCAGATCTTTTTATTGTAACAGGCTTTATTGTAGAATTTATATTTATTAAACTTTTTAAATATTCAATTCCTAATATATTATTAGATTTATTAAGTATTTCTTCATAGTTATAAGTATTATTAGGATAATAATCATTGATATAATCATGGAGAGCATTACTTCTTGAGACAGAGTAAGATAGGCCTAAAGATAGATTGGACTTTAATTTTTCTTTATAAAAATCTGGTTCACGAGCCAATATGGAAGCCAATGTATTTAAAGGTTCTAAGTCTCCGATTTCACTACCAAAAGATACATAATCTACAATGTTTAGACTATCTAAAAGTTTTATACCGCCATAGGCAAATAATTCTGCACTTTGTGTTGAAAAGATAAATGGTAGTTCTAAGACTAAGTCTACACCATTATCTATTGCCATTTTGGCTTTAGTCCATTTATCGATAAAAGAGGGCTCACCCCTTTGTAAAAATGAACCACTCATTATTGCGATGGAATAATCAGCCTTAGTTTTTTTGATAGATTCTTCTAGGTGGTATTTGTGACCAAAATGGAAAGGATTGTATTCAGTAATAAGTCCAACTACTGTCATAATAACCTCCAAAATTATATTTTCTTTTATTATACCATATAATGTTGATTTTTTAACACAAATGTAATATTATGAAATAGATAAAAACAATTAATTAGGAGGAATAAGAAATATGAAGATTCTTGTAATCAACTGTGGAAGTTCTTCATTAAAATATCAACTTATAGATATGAATGGAGAAGAAGTACTATGTAAAGGACTTGTAGAAAGAATAGGAATCGAAGGTTCCAGAATTAAACACGATACTACAGGTAAAGAAAGAGTAATAATTGAAGAGCCAATGGCTAACCATAAGGTTGCTTTAGGTTTAGTACTTAATGCTGTTATTGATCCAAATCATGGAGCTATAAAAGCCATGGATGAAATAGGAGCAGTAGGACATAGAGTTGTACATGGTGGAGAAACATTTGCTTCTTCTGTAATAATAGATGATGAGGTTATGAAAGTTCTTGATGAATGTATTGAGCTAGCACCTTTACATAATCCACCAAATATTACTGGAATAGAAGCTTGTAAAGAATTAATGCCAAATACACCAATGGTTGCAGTATTTGATACTGCATTCCACCAAACAATGGAATCCGATAATTATATATATCCTATTCCTTATGAATACTATGAGAAATATAAAATAAGAAGATATGGTTTCCATGGAACTTCTCATAAATATGTGTCCTTAAGAGCAGCTGAAATATTAGGTAAAGATGTTAAAGATTTAAATATTGTTACTTGTCACTTAGGAAATGGTTCCAGTGTATGTGCAGTAAAAGGTGGAAAATCCATGGACACAAGTATGGGATTCACTCCTCTAGAAGGATTAGCAATGGGAACTAGATCAGGAGATATAGACCCAGCTATAATTCCATTTATCATGGATAAAGAAGGTATGACTTTTGAAGAAGTAAACAATATGCTAAATAAACAATCAGGTGTACTAGGAATATCTGGAGTTAGCAGTGACTTTAGAGACTTAGAAATAGCGATGGGAGAAGGAAATTCTAGAGCAAAACTTGCATTAGACGTATTCGTTAATAGAGTTAAAAAATATGTAGGTGCTTATGTAGCTACTATGTGTAGTATAGATGCATTAGTATTTACAGCAGGTATTGGTGAGAACTCAGGATATATTAGAGAAAAAGTTTGTGAAGGATTAGAGTGTTTAGGAATTAAAATTGATAGTGAGTTAAACAATGTAAGGGGCGAAGAAGCTCAACTTAACAAGGATTTAACTTCAGCTACAATACTTGTTATTCCTACAAATGAAGAATTAATGATAGCTAGAGATACATTGGAATTAGTATCTAAATAATATTATTCTTGACAAATTCATGCCTCCTTTATATAATTATCTTTGTTAGTCTAAGAGGTGAAAAGTATGATAATTGACTTATCAAGTTTTCTTGATGGAACTAATGATTTTTTGCACTTTGAAGGACAATTAGAATTAAAGGCCTTCAATTTAGGTGCGAGAAACATTGAGATAGTTGGACCCGTAAAATATGAAGGTGGAGTATTTAAGGTAGATGGGGAAGGGACAATAGACATTAAGGTGAATTATACCTATAGTGAAAATTGTCATAGATGTTTAAAACCTGCTACTAATCAAATAAAAACTAGAGTATCTGGAAAACTTGCAAAAGGAAAAGGAATGTCTGATGAGGAATATGACGGATATGATGAGATATTCTCATATGAGAATGATTTTTTAGAAATCGATGATTATATTCTAAATCAAGTGGTTGTTTCTTTACCTATGAAATCCTTATGTGACTCTGATTGCAAAGGATTATGTTCTATATGTGGAACAGACTTAAATAATACAAAATGTAATTGTATTCAGGAAAATATTGATCCAAGACTTGAAAAACTAAAGAATTTTTTTCCTAAGAATTAAGGAGGTGTTTTAAATGGCAGTACCAAAGCGTAAAACTTCTAAAGCTAGAAGGGATAAAAGAAGAGCTTCTTCTTATAGACTAAACAAAGCTACAGTTGTTGAGTGTCCACAATGTCATGAACCAAAACAACCACATAGAGTTTGTAGATCATGTGGCTATTACAAAAACAGGGAAGTTATAGCAGTAGAATAATAAAAAAAGATAGTGCTTGCCACTATCTTTTTTTATAATCAAAATAGGAAAGTTTTATTTTGTATCTTTTTCATTTTAGAACTAGATTTAATCTCAATGAATTTCAAAAAAAGTTATCTTAAAATGTTTTAATGGAAAGTTTTTTATAATACATATTTTAATCTTGCATTTTATTTTAGTCTAATATATATTAAATATCAGTGGCTTTAAAATACATGGCATTGGGGGAAAAGGTTATGAAAATTATTGTTGATGCTATGGGTGGAGATAATGCACCAGTTGAAATAGTTAGAGGAACTATAGATGCTGTAAATGAATATGGTATTAATGCCATATTAGTAGGCAAGAGTAATGTCATAGAAATCGAGTTAGAAAAATATGATTATGCGAAAGAGAAAGTGGAAATCATAAATGCAGATGACGTAATAACCAATGATGATAATCCGGCTATGGCAATTAGAAGGAAGAAAAACTCGTCTATGGTAGTAGGCTCTAAAGCATTGGTAGATGGGCTGGGAGATGGCTTTTTATCTGCAGGAAGTACAGGAGCTTTATTGGCTTCAGGAATGTTTATAATTAAGAGAATAGATGGCATAGATAGAGCAGCTTTATCAGTAATGTATCCTACCTTAAAAGGATTTTCTTTATTATTAGATGCAGGTGCTAATGTGGATTGCAAGCCTGAGTATTTACATCAATTTGCTCTAATGGGATCTATTTATATGGAACATGTTATGGGAATAAATTCACCGACAGTGGGACTTGTAAACATAGGTGAAGAAAAAGGTAAGGGAAATTTATTATCTAAAGAAACCTATGAGTTAATAGAAAAATCAAATTTAAACTTCAAAGGAAATATTGAAGCGAGGGAATTACCAAATGGAGATGTGGATATTATAGTAGCTGATGGATTTGTAGGAAATATAGTGCTAAAGCTGACTGAAGGAATGGCTATGTCTATTTTCTCAATATTAAAAGAAGAGTTTACAAAGAATTTTAAGACTAAGATAAGTGCAGGTTTGTTAAAGCCAGAACTAAGGAACATAAAGGGAAGAATGGACTATAGAGAACATGGCGGAGCTCCTTTACTAGGATTAAAAAAACCAGTAGTAAAGGCTCATGGTAGTTCAGATGCCCTTGCAATTAAAAATGCTATTAGACAATTAATAAAGTTTATTGATAAAGATGTAATAAAAATAATTGAAGACAATAAGCATTTACTAAATAATAATTTGGAGGTTGATGATAATGGCTTATAAAAAAATAAAGGAAATAATTGCTACACAATTTAACGTTGATGAGGATGAGATTACAAAAGATACTTCATTTAAAGACACTTTAAATGCCGATTCTTTAGATTTAGTAGAGTTAGTTATGGCATTGGAAGATGAATTTGGACTTGAAGTTGAAGATGAAGATATGGAAAACATAAAAACTGTAGGAGATGCAGTTGAATATATTACAAATGCTTTAGAAGAATAATTGGGCCATATGGTCCAATTATTCTTCTAAAAAATTGGAGGTAGTAGTTGTGAAGGAAAATAATAAGGGAGTTAAATGGTTAGAACCGTTGGAAAAAAACTTACACTATGATTTTAAAGATATTAACTTATTAAAAAAGGCTTTAACCCATAGCTCTTATGCAAATGAAAACAAATTAAAGATTACAGATAATAATGAGAGACTAGAATTTTTAGGAGATACAATTGTAAGTTTAATAGTAAGTCAGTATCTATATAAAAAGTATCCAAATTATCCAGAGGGAGAATTAACTAAAATAAGAGCAAAAGTAGTATGTGAATCTTCTTTAGCCTTTGCTGCTCAAAAGATTGAACTAGGAAAATATCTTTTATTAGGCAAAGGGGAAGAGAGCACTGGAGGTAGAGAACGAGAATCTATTTTAGCAGATGCAACGGAGGCTTTAGTGGGTGCTATTTATATGGATAGTGATTTTGAAACTGTAAATAAGCTATTACTTCAAAATTTTGAAGCAGATATTGTATATGCAGTAGCTAAAGGAGCATTATTTATTGACTATAAAACTGAGCTACAGGAAAATCTCCAGAAAATAACTAGGGCAAAGATAGAATATAGAGTTGTAAAAGAGGAAGGACCAGACCATAACAAGATATTTTATATGAATCTAATTGTAGATAATAAAATAGTGGGAACGGGTACAGGAAGAAGTAAAAAGGAAGCAGAACAGATGGCTGCTAAGGAAGCTCTTTTAGTAATGGATGAAATGAATGAGTAGACATTATATAATTCCAATATTTGTACCTCATTATGGATGTCCCCATGATTGTGTTTTTTGCAATCAAAAAAAGATTACAGGTCTATCTACAGATATGACTCAAGAAGAAGTTCAAAGAATAATAGAAGATCATCTAATGACATTTAAACCAAATTCCACTATAGAAGTGGCTTTCTATGGAGGTAGCTTTACGGCAATCGATATAGAAATACAAAAACAATTATTATCTATTCCATATAAATATAAAAAAGAAGGAAAGATAAATGGGATTAGATTATCTACTAGACCAGACTCAATAGATGAAGTTATATTAAATAATTTAAAGAATTATTCAGTAGATACTATTGAATTAGGTGTCCAATCTCTAGACGAAAATGTATTATATGAAAGTGGGAGAGGACATAAATCTGAGGATGTATATAGAGCTTCCAAGCTTATTAAGGAGTTTGGATTTAATCTTGGGTTACAGATGATGATTGGATTACCCTCTGATACTATGGAAAAGTCTCTTAATACTTGTAAAGAATTTATTAAATTATCGCCAAATTGTGTAAGGATATATCCAACTTTAATAATAAAAGAAACTTATTTAGAAAAACTTTTTTTAGATAAAAAATACAAACCATTATCTCTTGAAGAAGCCATAGATATTTCTTCTGTTTTACTTATGCTTTTCCAAATAAATAATATAGATGTTATAAGAATAGGGCTACAACCAACTGAAAATATTCAATTGGGGAAAGATGTTGTAGCAGGGCCATTTCATCCTGCATTTAGGCAGTTGGTAGAATCCAATATATTTAGATTGCTGTTAGATTACTACTTTAGGACTAAAGAAATAAAGACAGATAACAAAACCTTAGTAATAGAATCTAATAGTAAAAAAGTATCTTCAATAGCTGGACAACAGTCTACAAATATAAAATACTTAACTCAGGAATATAAATTTAATAAAGTAAAGATATATTCAAAAGCTTTAGATATAAATCATATTAGTATTACAATTGATGAAATTTATGATAAAATAAATATGAAACTACTAATGGAATCCTACTTAAAGGAGAATTCTATTATTTAGATTAATATAAAGGTTTCCTACGAATTGGAAACCTTTAGTTATAATAGGTAAGAGGTGTTATGATTGCAGCTAAAGAAAGTAGAAATTCAAGGGTTTAAATCGTTTGCTGATAAAACAGAAATTAAGATTAAAAACGGTATTACAGCTATAGTAGGGCCAAATGGAAGCGGGAAGAGTAACATATCTGACGCCATAAGATGGGTTCTAGGAGAACAAAGTGTAAAAAATCTTAGGGGAAGTAAGATGGAAGATGTAATTTTTGCAGGTACAGGTAAGAGAAAGCCTTTAGGATATGCAGAAGTTACTATTACCTTTAATAATAAAAACGGACAGATACCAATTGATTATGAAGAAATAGCCGTTACTAGAAGAATGTTTAGATCAGGGGAATCGGAATATTATATAAATAAAAATTCATGTAGGTTAAAGGATATTCGTGAACTATTTATGGATACTGGAATAGGTAAAGATGGATATTCCATAATAGGACAAGGGCGAATAGAGGAAATACTAAGCAATAGGCCTGAAGATAGAAGACATATTTTTGAGGAGGCAGCTGGAATAGTAAAATATAAATCAAAGAAGGAAGAGGCTGAAAGAAAGCTAGATAAGACTCAAGATAATCTAATAAGAATTAAGGACTTAATATTTGAACTATCTAGTCAGCTGGAAGTGTTAGAAATTCAGTCTGAAAAAGCTAACTATTTTACTGAATTATATAATAGATTAAAGGAGTTAGAAATAAACCTATCTATAAGAGATATAAGAAAGCTGAATATCCAAATAGACGAAATAAATGAAGAAAAAACCATATTAGAAAAAGAGTTAAACCAAAAAGTATTAGATAGAGATTTATTTGAAAACAAGTTTAATTTACTTAAGAAAACCATAGAAGAGTTAGAATCTAATATAGAAGATTATAGAAATAAAAATTCAAGTATTATAAATGAACTTGATAAAGATCAAAATCAAGTTGCAATAATTGAAGAAAAGGAAAGATTTTACAATAAGGATTTAGATAGATTAAAAGAAGAAAAAACAAATTTAATTAATAGATTAGAGGAGCTAAGTATAACTAATGATGATTTAATTAAAGAGAAGTCATTGGCGGAAGAAGAATATAACATACTCCTGGAAAGATATAATGAAAAAAATATAGAGCTAGAAAAAGAGCTTGAAACATTGCAGGAAAAAGAAAAACATATAGAATTAGAAAAAAATAATATGATAAAAATATACAATAAATCCTCTGATAGGAAATCAGAATTAAATAGTATTAATTCTTTTAATGAAAATATTGAAAAAAGAATATTTCAATTAAAAAAAGAAATAGACTCAATGTATACTGAAAAAAACTCAAATGCTAATTTCTATGATGAGGTATCTAAGAAAGAGGAAGATTTACAAGAAGAACTCTCAGCTTTGAATCAGAGTTTACAGTCTATAAAAGGAAAAGAAAAAGATACTAGTGAGTTATTAGAATCTATAAATAAAAATATAAATACTAATAATATGGAAATTCAATCAAAGACTTCTAGTTTCAAATTGCTTAAAAACATGGAAGAAGACTATGAAGGATATTATAAGGGCGTAAAATCCTTATTAAAGGCTGCTAAAAGAGAGTCACAGCTAAAGGAAGGTCTTATAGGTGTAGTAGCAGAACTTATAAAAGTAGATGAAAAGTTTGAAAGAGCAATAGATATTAGTCTAGGTTCCAATGTTCAAAATATAGTTACTGAAACTGAAGGAGATGCAAAGAGAATCATAGAATATCTAAAACGTAATAAATTAGGTAGAGTAACATTTTTACCCCTTAATGTTATAAAAGGAAATACTTTAGATATAAGCATTCAAGATAGAGAAGAATTTAAAATACATGGTCTAGGTTATGAATTAGTAGATTATAATAAAAAATATGAAAGTATATTTAAGTTTTTACTTGGACGAACTGTAATAATTGAGAATATGGATTATGGAATAAAGCTTGCAAATAAATATAATCATTCTCTTAGAATAGTTACACTTGATGGGGAAGTTTTAAACCCAGGTGGTTCCATGACAGGTGGAAGTCAAGGGAATAGTAGTATTAGCATAATAAGTAGAAAAGGCAGAATAGAAAAATTACTTAAAGACATAGAGAAATTAAATAAAGTACAGGAAGAATTAAATCAAGAAAAAACCATTTATATAAGCAAGTTAACAGAATTTAAAGAACAAATAATTGAATTGGATAAATCCATTAAGGAAACTGAACATTCAATAATAAATATAGGGAATCAAAAAGAGAAATATATAAGTGAGATCAATAGACTAAAGGAGTCTATTGAAAAAGCAGAAAAGGAAATAAATAATTTAGATACTGAGGTCAAGGAATATAAAAATAAGGAAATAGAGATTATTGATTTATTATCAAAACTAGATAAAGAGATTATAGATAAAAAAGAGGAAATTAAAAATCTAACTATTGCCTATAATGAAGAAAAGTCTATTAGAGAAGAAAAAATGAAGAATATTACAGATACTAAGATAAGCCTTAACCTACTCAATAGTAATATAAACAATTTACAGGAAAAATGGAATAAAAATAAAGCAGAAGTTCATAGTATTAATAACTCTATGAAAGAAAAAGAAGAAATGATAATATTGAATATGGAAAATATAGACGAAATCAACAAAACTAAGGCAAACTTAAATAAAAAGATAGAAGAATTAAATTTGATTGCCCAAGATATAAAAAGAGAATTAGAAGATTTAATATCTAATAAGACTAAATTTATGGAGGAATTTTACTCTGAACAAAATAAATTAAATGAAATAAATAAAGCAATGGGAGAATCTGAAAAAAAACTTAATTCAAATGAAGTCAAACTGGCTAGAATGACTGTACAGTTGGAAAACTATCATAAAAAGTTAAATGATGATTATGAATTATCCTTTGAAGAAGCATTGAATTATGAAGTGGAAATTAAAAATATTCAAGAAGCAATAATAGAATCTAGAAAATTAAAAGTTGAAATTAAAGAATTGGGTACAGTAAATCTAAGCTCAATAGAGGAATACAAAAACTTAAAAGAACGACTAGATTTTATCCTAGAACAACAAAGAGATTTAATAAATGCTAAGGAAAACTTAAAAGAAGTTATAAAAGATATGGAAACCAATATGAAAACGCAATTTATTATGAACTTTAAGAAGATAAACGACAATTTCCAAGACATATTCAAAAATCTATTTAATGGGGGACAAGCAGAGCTAGTTTTAGAAGATGAGGAAAATATATTAAACTCTGGAATCGAAATTAAAGCTCAACCACCTGGAAAGAAACTTCAAAGTCTAACTTTGTTATCAGGAGGAGAAAAATCTTTAACGGCAGTGGCTTTATTGTTTGCAATTTTAACATTAAAACCTTCACCATTTTGTATACTGGACGAAATAGATGCAGCTCTTGACGAAGCAAATATTAGTAGGTATACTAATTATCTGAAAACCTTCTATGAGAACACCCAGTTTGTTTTAATCACCCATAGAAAGACTACTATGGAAATAGCAGATATATTATATGGAGTAGCTATGGAAGAAGAGGGAGTATCTAAATTAATATCGGTTAAACTAAAAGATAATATTGATGAAATAGCGAGTTAGGGGGAGAAAAATGTTTAAGTGGTTAAAAAACTTAGGAAAGAAAAAAGAAGACATTGATTTAAAAGAGGAAATCCTAGAAAGTAATAAAGAAGAACTAGAGCAGCAGATAGAAGAAATAGAGGAACTAGAGCAAATAGAAGAAAAGGAAGAGACAACAGAAGATTCAAAAGAAATAATAGAGACAGAAGATATTAAACAGCAAATTGAAGAAGCGGAAGAAGTAGAAGAGATTATTGAGGAACTGGAAGATATAGTAGAAGAAATAGAGGAAATAGAAGAGAAACTAGAAGATGCTGAAGATATACAAGAAGAAATTGTAGATGAATTAGTGGAGCCGGAAGAAGTAGAAGAAGATGTAGTAGAAACAAAACCTAAAAAAGCTGGATTTTTTCAAAAACTTATGAGTGGTCTAACTAAGACTAGAGATGATATTACAAATAAAATAGATAGTGTACTAAAATCCTATAAGAAAATTGATGAAGAGTTATTTGATGATTTGGAAGAAGTATTAGTTACTGCAGATGTTGGAGTAAATACGACAATGGAATTAATCGATAGGTTAAGAAACAGAGTAAAAGAAGAAAAAGTAACTGAGCCAGATAATGTAAAGGAACTTCTAAAGGATGAAATCAAGAAAATCATGTTAGAATCCGTTTCAGACAATAATTTAAATATAGAACCTTCTCCTGCTTTAGTTTTAGTTGTTGGAGTAAATGGTGTTGGTAAAACTACTACCATAGGAAAGTTATCTAATAACTTTAAAAAACAAGGAAAGAAAGTTTTAATAGCAGCAGGAGATACTTTCAGAGCTGCAGCCATTGAACAATTAGAGGAGTGGGGAAGTAGGGCTAACGTCGATGTAATATCTCATAGTGAGGGTGCAGATCCAGCTGCCGTTATCTATGATGGTATTCAAGCAGCTAAGGCAAGAAAAACTGATATATTAATCTGTGATACAGCTGGTAGACTTCATAATAAATCTAATCTTATGAACGAGTTAAATAAAATATTTAGAGTTGCAGAAAGAGAATATGGAGATGCTACAAAAGAAGTATTATTAGTACTTGATGCAACAACAGGACAAAATGCTATTAATCAAGCTAAAGTATTTAAAGAAGTTGCAAATATAACAGGCGTTGCTCTTACTAAGCTTGATGGAACAGCAAAGGGTGGAGTTATTATAGCCTTACAAGCGGAGTTGAACATACCTGTTAAATTAGTTGGTGTAGGTGAAGGAATAGAAGATTTACAGCCATTTATTGTTGAGGATTTTGTAGAAGCTCTATTTAATTAATAGTTGTTGACAAAAGGGAAATCTTATACTAGAATAATACTGTCAAGTAAAATGCTTGACAGTATTATTTTGTTGGTGATATAATGGTTGAGAAACTTGTTGAAGTAGGAATTTTATTTGATTTTTATGGAAAGTTACTTAGTGAGAAACAATATTTAGTAATAGAACTATATTATATTCATGATTTATCCTTAGCTGAAATTGGTGATGAACTTGATGTTACAAGGCAGGGGGTTTTTGATCTTTTAAAAAGAGCAGAACAAAAGCTTTACCAATATGAAGAGAGTTTAAGGCTAGTAAAAAAGTTTTATTCAAGTCATAAAGAAATTAAGGATATAGTCGAAATCGCCGAAGATATTATAAAAATTGCAAAAGATCGAAATGACAATATAATTGAAAATAAGGCAATAGATATTAACAAGATTTGTAAAAAGATACTCCATAATAGCCGGGAGGTGGTGGACTAATGGTATTTGAATCTTTATCAGAAAAACTTCAAAATGCTTTGGGGAAATTAAAGGGAAAAGGTAAACTTTCAGAAAAAGATGTTGATGTAGCCATGAGAGAAGTAAGGCTCGCTCTTTTGGAAGCAGATGTAAACTTTAAAGTCGTAAAAGACTTTACAAAGAAAGTTAAGGAAAGAGCAATTGGCTATGAAGTAATGGAAAGTTTAACACCTGGCCAACAGGTTATAAAAATAGTAAATGAAGAGTTAACTAATTTAATGGGAGAGAAAGAAGCTAAATTAAATTTTGCCTCTACTCCACCAACAGTAATTCTTATGTGTGGTTTACAGGGTGCTGGTAAAACTACTACTACTGGGAAGTTGGCATTTAATCTAAAAAAACAAAACAAAAGACCTTTATTGGTTGCCTGTGATGTTTATAGACCTGCAGCTATTAAACAACTTGAAGTAGTAGGAGAAAAGGTTGATGTTCCAGTGTTTTCAATGGGGGACAAAATAAACCCAGTAGACATAGCAAAGGCTGCCTTAGAGCATGGAAAAAGAAATGGAAACGATGTAATAATAGTGGATACTGCGGGAAGGCTTCATATCGATGAAGAATTAATGGATGAAATAAAGAATATCCATGATGCGGTTAATCCAAATGAAGTCCTATTGGTACTTGATGCTATGACGGGACAGGATGCAGTTAATGTGGCTGAAACTTTTAATGATAAACTAGGGATTACAGGAGTTATACTTACTAAGCTTGATGGAGATGCTAGAGGTGGAGCAGCTTTATCCATTAGGGCAGTAACAGAAAAACCTATAAAGTTTGCTGGTATGGGAGAAAAGTTTGATCAATTAGAACCTTTCCATCCAGATAGAATGGCTTCAAGAATATTAGGTATGGGTGATGTACTTAGTTTAATTGAAAAGGCTCAAGCTAATATAGATGCTAAGAAAGCAATAGAATTGGAACAAAAAATTAGGAATCAGGAATTTTCCTTTGATGACTTCTTAGATCAGCTGGAACAAATGAAAAGTCTAGGACCTATTGATCAATTGATAGGTATGATTCCAGGAATGAACTCTAAAGCATTGAAAGGTTTAGATGTAAATGAAAAAGATATTAATAGGATTAAGGCAATAATTCAATCTATGACTAAGAAAGAAAGAGATAATCCTGATATTATAGATAGTAGCAGAAGAAAAAGAATAGCCCAGGGTAGTGGTACTTCAGTCCAAGAAGTAAACAAAATCTTAAAGCAATTTAAAGAAACTAAGAAAATGATGAAAAGGTTTACTGATATGGAAAAAACAATGAAGAAAAAAGGGAAATTTGGATTCCCCTTTTTCTAAATAAATAGTCAAATTTTTAAGGAGGTGAAATAAATGGCAGTTAAAATTAGATTAAGAAGAATGGGAGCTAAGAAAAACCCTTTCTATAGAATAGTTGTTGCTGATTCTCGTGCTTCTAGAGATGGAAGATTTATCGAAGAAATTGGCTATTATAATCCATTAACTGAACCTAAAACAGTTAAGATAGATAATGAAAAAGCAATTAACTGGATTAAAAATGGAGCAAAACCAACTGATACTGTAGATAGATTATTTAAACAAAATGGTTTATATGAAAATCAAGCTGAATAATCCTTAAGGAAGAGTATCTAGGAGGTGCTAAAAATGGGAGAATTAGTAGAATTTATTGCAAAGTCTCTTGTAGATAATCCAGATGATGTGGTAGTCAATGAAATAGAGGGCAGTCAGTCTGTTATCATTGAACTTAAGGTTCACCCTGAAGATATGGGTAAAGTAATAGGAAAACAAGGTAGAATTGCTAAGGCCATAAGAACAGTAGTTAAGGCAGCAGCAATCAAAGATAACAAAAGAGTTGTCGTAGAAATTATTCAGTAAGGGATTAGAAGACCTAATCCCTTAAAATATTGGAGATAGGTGAAAAATGGAATATACAATAGTTGGTAAAATAATAAGCTCTCATGGAATAAAAGGTGAGGTAAAAATATACCCATTAACTGATAACCTTAATAGATTTGATTATTTGAAAACTGCATATATTGGTGATAAAAAAATCAAAGTAAAACTAGAGAAGGTAAAATACCATAAAAACCTAGCAATATTAAAGTTTAAGGAATTTAACGATATAAACGAAATAATTCCTTTTAAAGATAACTTTATATATGTTGATGAAGCTGAGAAAGTTGTTTTACCAGAAAATCATTTTTTTATCTATGATTTAGTAGGCTCTAAGGTTTTTGATACTAAATCTCAATTAATAGGAATTTTATCAGATGTAATCCAAGGACCTAGTAATGATATATATATAATAAAAGATATGGAAAAAGATAAAGAATATCTTATTCCAGCTGTGAAGCAATTTATTGTCGATGTTGATATAGATAATAAAAAAATAGTGATTGACCCTATAGAGGGAATGATAGAATGAAAATAGATATATTGACTTTATTTCCTGAGTTTTTTTCACCTCTACTAAATTGGAGTATAATAGGTAGGGCCTATGAAGAAAATAAAGTTGAAATAAATAGTATAAATATTAGAGACTTTTCCAAAAATAAGCATAAGAAAGTAGATGATTATCCTTTTGGAGGTGGCTCAGGTATGGTTATGAAGCCGGAGCCAATTTTTGATGCTATAAATAGTGTTCAAAAATATAATTCTAGAACAATATATTTATCACCTCAAGGAAAAAGATTTGATCAGAAGCTTGCCAATGAATTGGCTAAGGAAGAACATTTAATTCTTTTATGTGGTCATTATGAAGGTATAGATAATAGAATTATTGACAATTATGTAGATGAGGAAGTATCTATTGGTGATTTTGTATTAACAGGTGGAGAAATTCCTGCAATGATACTTATTGATGCAATTGTAAGATTATTGCCTGGTGTACTTAGATCAGATGAATCATATATGGATGAATCCCATTATAAAGGTTTATTAGAATACCCTCAATATACAAGACCGAGAGAGTTTAATGGCCATTTGGTGCCAGAAGTATTACTTTCAGGCAATCATCAGAAGATAGAACAGTGGAGAAAGGAAGAATCCTTAAAATCTACTTTTATTAAGAGGCCTGATTTATTAGATAATAAGACTTTGACTGAAGAGGAGAAAGTTATTCTATCAAAAATAAAGAAAGTTTTATGATTACAATTTAGTTGTAATTGAATTATACATATGCTATAATACCTAGCGTATGGAATTACGGATGGTCCTCTGCCATGTGGTAAGAACATCTAAGGAGAAGGGAGGTCTATACAGTGGATATAATTAGAATGTTAGAAGATGAACAATTAAGAAATGATTTACCTAGCTTGAATGTAGGAGATACTGTTCAAGTTCATTACAAAGTTGTTGAAGGAACTCGTGAGAGAATCCAAGTATATGAAGGTACGATAATCAAAATTCAAGGTGGCGGAGCAAGAGAAACATTTACAGTAAGAAGATTATCTTATGGAGTAGGTGTTGAAAGAACTTTCCCTATACATTCTCCAAGAATTGAAAAACTAGTAGTAACTAGAAGAGGTAGGGTAAGAAGAGCTAAACTTTACTATCTAAGAGATAGACAAGGTAAAGCTGCTAAAGTTAAAGAAAAAAGATTTTACTAATTTATTGGGACTTTATAGTCCCAATTTTATTTAGGTGGTGAAATAATGAATATTAACTGGTATCCAGGACATATGAAGAAGACAAGGGAATCTATACAGAAGTCTCTTTCCATGGTCGATGTTGTTTTTGAGTTAATAGATGCTAGAATACCAGCCAGTAGTCAAAATCCTATTATCGACTCCATAGTTGGAGAAAAACCTAGAATTATTATTTTAAATAAGTCAGATTTGGCAAGTAACAATGGAAATAAATTGTGGCAGGATTATTTTTCAAATAAGGGAATTAAATCACTTACCATGGATGCTTTAGAAGGAAAGGGAATAGATAAATTACAAGAACTTTCCTATGAGGTTACAAAAGAAAAAAGAGAAGCTTATGAAAAGCGAGGAGTAATCAATAGACCTACTAGAGCCATGATACTTGGTATCCCCAATGTAGGTAAATCTACATTAATTAATTCTTTATCAGGAAGAAAAGGTGCTAAAACTGGAAATAGGCCGGGAGTGACCAAGTCTAACCAATGGATTAAAACAAAGACCAACTTAGAGTTATTAGATACTCCGGGAATATTATGGCCTAAATTTGAAGACAAAGAAGTAGCTCTAAACCTTGCTTTTACAGGTGCGATTAAAGATGAGATATTAGATACAGAAACCTTAGCCCTTAAACTAGTGGAAAGGCTTGCGAAATATTTTCCAAATCTTTTAAATAATCGTTATAATGTGGAATTGGAAGATAAAACTTCTTTAGAAGTAATGGAGGATATAGGCAAAAAAAGAGGATGTATAGTCAAAGGTGGAGAAATAGATTATACAAAGGTAAGCAATATCTTATTAGATGAATTTAGAAAAGGTATAATAGGTAAGATTACCCTTGAATTCCCTGAAGACTAGGAGAGATAGTTGTGATAGAATTTGAACGTAAAGATGAATTATTAAGATATGAAAATATTGCTTGTATAGATGAAGTAGGTAGAGGTTGCTTAGCTGGGGATGTGGTTGCCTGTGCAATAATAATGCCACATGGGATAATAATCAATGGAGTAAAGGATTCTAAAAAACTTTCTGAAAAAAAACGTGATATTTTATATGATGAAATACTATCTAAAGCTATAGCCTGTGGCATTGGCAGAGTAAACTCTAGTATAATAGATGAGATTAATATAAAAGAAGCTACTCGTTTGGCTATGAAATATGCAGTGGAAAATCTGAAAGATAAAGAAGGAAATAAGATAGATCCAGATTTTCTACTTATTGATGCAGAAAAGGTTGATCTGAATATACCTCAAGAATCTATTGTAAAGGGAGACGATAAATCTCATGGAATAGCTTGTGCATCTATAGTAGCTAAAGTCTTTAGAGATAGATTATGTATAGAATGGGATAAAGAATTTGAGGGATATAATTTAAAAAAACATAAGGGATATGGTACTAAGGAACATAGAGAGTGTTTACAAAACCTAGGACCATCACCTATCCACAGAATGACATTTTTAAAAAATATATTAAAGTAGGTTTAAAAAGGGGGATTTAATTGAAAATCCAAAGTCTCTTGTTAAATAATATAATTTTAAAAAATAAAGAAGATATGTTTAAAGAAGGAAATATTTTAGAGGGAAAGATTGTAGATATACTGGGAAAAAATATAATTATTGATATTAAAAACTATGGGACATTTGAAGCAAATCTAGAAACAGATTTAAATATAAAATTAGATGATGAAGTATCATTTTTAGTTAAATCATCTGATGATAATAAGGTTCAATTAAAACCTTTAGTTCAGGAAGAGCTCATATCATATAAATCAATCCATAAGAAAGAAAATGATTCTATTATAAAGCTTTTAAAAGGTCTAAATATAAAAGAGACTAAAGAATCCATTGAAATTGTAAAAAGTTTGATGAAATATAATATTCCCATAACTGAAAAAAACTTAAATTATTGCATAAAAACATTAGACAAACTATACCAACTGTCAAATTTAAAAGAAGATGATAAGGTTATTTTATTAAATTCAACAAATTTAAATGAAAGTTTAGCAGAAGATAATGATATTTCTGTGGAAAAAATGGATATAAAATCCTTTTTGATTATAGATAAAGATGAATTTAAAGAATATAGGGATATAAGTCAGCAAATCAAGAACTTCATGGGAAACGAATCTAAAGTCCTTATGGAAAATCAACCTAAATTAAGTATAATAAAGGGGACAGAAGAAAGCATAATAAATAATATTGATATAGATTTTTCTGATGAAGATATAAAAATAATTACTTTCTTTTTAAAGAACAATATAAAATCTTCATTAAATAATATCAAAAATATAAGAGACTTCAATGAAGACCCTATTGAATTTTCAAAAGACTTTAAAGAGATTGATAATATATTGAGTAAAATAAAGTCTCCTGAGCTTACCAAAGCTAAAGCTATGTCTTATGAAGATAATATACTAAAGAATATTAACTTAATTAAGGATGAAAGAGTAGTAGAGTTACAAAAAATTATTAACAATTTAAAAAACGATTCAGATTTACAATTAAGAGAAGATTTAAATAGATTAGAAAGCAAAATCGATTTTTTAAATGAAATTAATAGAGATTTATCATTTGTCTTTTTTCCAATTAATTATGAAAAAAGAAATTTAGATGGAATAATAACATTAATAAAGGAAGATAAAAGAAAAAAAAGAAATAATGATAAAATTAATATATTTATAAACCTTGAAACTCATAATCTTGGAAATATTAAGGTATCTTGCGAATTATCATCTAATAATCTTTATATAAAAATAAACGTAAAGAGGAAAGATTTAGAATTATTTAAATCAACTGAACAACATTTGGTTGAAAAAATTCAATCAATAGGTTATAGTCTAGACAGGGTTGAATTTATTATAGATGATAATATAGAAATAATAGATACTATAATTCCTAATCCAGTTCCAACCTATATCTTAGATTTAAAGGTGTAATGCTATGAAAAAAGAGAAAAAGATTCAAAATAAGGCTGTTGCATTATCCTATAATAAGGAAGAGATAGCTCCGAGAGTTATAGCCAAGGGGCAAAATCTTGTTGCAGAAAAGATAATAGAAAAAGGAATAGAGGAAGATATTACCATCTACAAAGACGAAAACTTAGTTGAAAACCTTATGGGACTTGAGTTAAATGAAACTATTCCTGAAGAGTTATATGATGCTGTTGCAGAGATAATCTTTTATATATATAATTTAGATGCTCAAAGAGGTAGAGAATATGGGAAATAATATAGACAAAGGTAGACAAGGAGAATTAACAGCTAAGGAATACCTTGTTGCAAAGGGCTATAATATTTTAAATTTAAATTATAGGAATAAAATTGGAGAAATAGATATAATTGCTTTAGATAAGGATATATTAGTTTTCATTGAAGTTAAGACAAGGACAAGTGTGAAGTTTGGTTATGCATACGAAGCCGTTAATAGAAAGAAACAAGAAAAGATTATTTATTGTTCTCATTTATATATGAAGCAAAATAAATTGTTAAACTATCAGATGAGATATGACATAATAGAAGTATATTTGACACCAGAATTAAGAATAAATCATATTGAGAATTCTTTTTGTTGATTAAACTTAGAAAAATGCATATTTTCGCCATTACCCAGGTAATAACATAATTACATATAGAAGAGGTGTTTATTATGTATTCAAAGATTAATACTTGCGTATTACAGGGACTAAATGGAAATATTGTGGAAGTTGAAACTGATTTATCAAGAGGACTTCCAGTCTTTAATATAGTTGGATTACCGGACACATCTATAAAAGAATCTAAGGAACGTGTCAGAACAGCTATAAAAAATAGTGGATATGAATTTCCTTTAAGTAGAATTACAATTAACTTAGCACCAGCTAATTTAAAAAAAGAAGGCTCGCAGATGGATTTAGCAATTGCCGTAGGCATTTTAAAGTCATCTGGGATTATATCAGAGTTTGACATTAATAATACAATTTTTATTGGAGAACTTTCATTAGATGGAAAATTAAATCCAGTTCAGGGTGCATTACCGATGGTAATTGCCATGAGGAAATGGAATATTTCTAAGTGTATAGTTCCATATGAAAATAAAGATGAGTGCAGTGTTATAGAAGATATGGAAATAATACCCATAAAAAATTTAAAAGATGTAGTGGACTTTTTAAATAATGAATTACATATAAATCCATATATAAGAGAAAAAGAATTAATAAATCCAAATGATGATAATCATTTTTTAGATTTTTCTGACATTAAAGGACAGGCAGGCTTAAAAAGAGCCTTAGAAGTAGCTGCTGCCGGGTCACATAATATGCTTATAATAGGGCCGCCTGGGGCTGGAAAAACCATGGCAGCCAAAAGACTACCTACTATAATGCCTGAATTATCATTTGAAGAATCAATAGAAGTAACTAATATCTATAGCATATCAGGACTTTTGCCCCCTAATTCTTTAGTTAAAGATCCACCTTTTAGATCTCCTCATCATACAGCATCAGCCATATCTTTAATAGGTGGTGGCAGAGTGCCAAAACCTGGTGAAGTATCATTGGCACACAATGGAGTTTTATTTTTAGATGAATTGCCTGAATTTCCTAAAAAGGTATTGGAGGTATTACGCCAACCATTGGAAGATGGAATTGTTACTATTTCAAGGACAAGTGCTAGTTTGACTTATCCCGCCAAGTTTATGTTCATCGCCAGCCTAAATCCTTGTCCATGTGGGAGCAAAGAGCAAGGTCATTATATTCTTGAAGTGATTTCCCAGGTAAAAAGTACAATGTCAGCTTAACTTTATTTCTATCCATAGAAACTTCTTTAACTATACTGTTAAGGAGTTCTTTTTTTTGCTCAAAACTTAAGTCTTTATAATTATGTTTTAAATTCTTAATATATTTCTTTACTGTATCAATATCGAATTTATCTTCATAATAATTATTGCTCAATTCAATATTGATTTTTTCTAGCTCATTTCTAACCTCGATTTTTTTATTTTCAAGGTCCTTGTATTTTCTTTTTATCATGAGTTCGGGAAGGATGTTTTTTGATAATGCATCTACCAAGTTATTGATTTCAGAATCAATATTACTTAGATCTGATTTTAATTTATTTGCTTTTGACATAAGAGGAGTACGCTTATCTTCTATATCGTTGTTTGTAGCCTCTAAAATCGATTTTAAAGAGTTTTCATTGTCTATTAAAGCAAATATATTAGATAGGACTAAGTCTTCTAGAATATCGGCTCTTACATTGCTATTGTCGCATAAAATTTTAGACTTTATTTCTCTAGTGAGACATCTAAAGTAATGATAGTATCCTTTGGATTTATCGCTTGTTTTATGAGAACCAAAAATAGACATTGCAGAATTACACCTACCACATCTGACTAATCCAACCAGAGGAGATCTTATACTTTGTCCTGTTCGTGGAGGTTGGCTTTTATTCTTACTCAATTTATGCTGTATTTTTGCAAAAGTTTCTCCAGGAATAAACCCTTTATGCTCTCCAATGCTTAAAATCCATTCTGTTTCATCTCTAAGTCTTGATGTTTTCTTATATGGCTTTCTTCTATTATAAAACATTAGTCCATGGGTGCCGTTCCAGTTTTCTTTCTTCCTAGCTTTGTCTGAAAAAATACCAGTAAAATTATCCTTAAAATATTCATATGAATCTTCATCTGCAATACAGTATAGAGGATTTTGAAGTATTCTTGACATTTGACTTGAATTCCAATAAGCACCTCGTTTAGTCCTATAACCTAATTCATTTGCCTTCGTGACATTACCTCTAATAGAGCCATTAGTTTCAAGATACCATTCAGCGAACTTTTTTATAAAAGCTGACTCTCCTTCATTTTCTATCAAATAAGTAATTTTTTTATTTCCTTCGCCATCCCTATACTCTACTAATTCTGAATAAGTATCAAATCCGTATGGAACGGGGCCACCATTCCATCTACCTTTTTCGGCAAGATAGATCATATTATCTCTTACTTGCATGGCGGTATCTTCTCTACCTAGTTGACCAAAAACTGCTGTCATGTACATAGCAGCTCGACCTGTTGGAGTAGAGGTATCAAAGTCTTGACTTATGCTTGTAAATCCAACTTCTAACTCTTGAAACTCATCCATTAGAATAGTAAAATCTTTCATATTTCTAGCAAATCTATAAATATGATATACAACTACATAATCAAATTCATTATTCCTAACTTTTTTCATCATCTCAAAGAAATCTGGTCTATCCGTATCTTTTCCAGAGTAGTCATAATCTACGTAAACTATATATCCCCATCCTTTGTAATCACATAATGCAATACATCTAGCAATTTGATTTTCTATAGATTCTCCCATCTCTGTAGCTCTAGATTTTCTAGTGTATATAGCTGCCAAAGGAGCACCAGGTATTATTTTCATTTGCCTTTCTTTCATTTATTTATCCCTCCAAAACATGTGTTTTCTTGATATTATAGCATAAATAGGTTAATATGTAAGCAAATGGTATAATATGGTAAAAGGTGGAGGGGGAAAAATGATAGATCCTAGCGTTCTTGAAGAGCTTAGAAAAGATATAGAAAAGAAGGAAAAATGGTTTATGCCCGAATCAGAACTAGATGACAACCAGAGATATATGTTATATTCTAAGAGCAGTAAATTAATAGCAGAAGGCAGTGCTGGAAGTGGAAAAACGTTATTGGCCTTACATAGATTACACAGAACAATTGAAGGAAATAATGAAAATGTACTTTTTGTAGTATTTACTAGTACGTTAAAAGAGTATATCGAGTCTGGAATAAGTGAACTATTAAAGTCAAGTTTAGGACAAGCTGATATATTATATATCGAGAAATTAAAAAAAGAGAATATAAAAGAAAAGATAAAAGACAACTTTTATGATTATGTAATAGTGGATGAGGTTCAGGATGTACCAGAGAGAATATTAAAAAAGCTAGTAGGTGCTGCTAAAAAGGGAGTAATTTTGTTCGGTGATGATGCTCAACAGATATACTATAGAATTGAAACTGGAATAAGTATTGATGAGATAAAAGAACGGGTATTTGAATCAGATGTTGATCATATAAAGCTAGAGCATAACTATAGAGTTCCAAGGGAAGTTATGAAGTTTTCGGAAATGATTGTAAGTGGAAGTGGAGACCTTGTGGAAAAATGTAAAAACAATATAGGAACTATCACCATAAATAAATTGTCTGATAAAAAAGAAGAGATATTATATATCTATAATACTATAATAGATAAAGGCTTAAAAGATGTAGTTGTTTTGTATCCTAAAAATGAAGACGTAGATACAGCTAGTGATATATTTAAAGAGATAGATAAAGAGTTTTTAATAGAGACAAAGTCAGGAAAACTATCTGATAACTTGAACTTTGAAACAGACTTACCTAAAATAATGACATTTCATAGTTCAAAAGGGTTAGAGTTTAAGGATGTTTTTATACCTAGTTGCAATCAGATAGAGAATTTCATTCCTGAACAGTTTAGGAGAGCATTTTATGTAGCTACAACAAGAACAAATGAGAATTTATATTTAACTTATTATGAAGATACTCAAAATGATGCTATGAAAGAAATAAGGAAATATAAAGAAAGATATATTTAAGTTAGGGGAGTTTATATGAAATTTTATTTAGTAACATCATCATTAAATTTTAATAATATATTTTCAACAGGAAGTATATCCCCGAAAAAGTTTTATAAAAATAGAAATTTCGGAACAAATATATATTATGAATTAAATAATGAAATTCTTGAAAATGCTATTCTGTTATATAGAAATAGGCCTAAAGTGTCAATAGATGCCAATAGTAACTTATCAGAACATCTTGTTATTTTTGAAATAAATAAGAAAGTAAATGAATTAATAAAAATTAATAATAATATATATATATGCTATAAAACCATATATTTTAACTTAGACAATGTAAGTATACGTTTTGAAGATATATCTAATATGAACAAAACAATAAAAGGGGCTATTTATGCATTAGAAACTAAAGAAACGCTGAAATATATAAGAAAGATTAAAAAAATAAAATCCCTGCAATTCAAGAAGGATAGCAGTTATATAAAAAGTAAAAGTTTCCTTGAAAGGGATAATATTTATGATGAAAATTATATAAAAAATGAAATGGATAATGATAATTTTTTTGACACTTTAAAGGGGCTGTATCACGGGATAACATTAGATAATGATAGACTTCTTTATTCGGACGACTTAGATAAATATTTATTTCTAGAAAATTTACAGAATTTAATAAAAACAAACAAAAATAATAAGTATTTTAAAAATATATTTAACTTTGCAATAAAAGAAAAAAGTAAAGAAAAAAATAGTAGAATAAACTTTATTATAGACATAGATGAAGAGGATCGAAGAATAATATTAAACAATAAAATTCTAAGTGAGTTTTTAACTAAAGAAGAGATTGAGTTATTAAAATTAATATATGATAATATAATTATATTAAACTTTATAGAAAAAGATAGATTTTCAAATGATTATGTAGAAAAACTTATTGTTAATATAGGGCAAGATGTAACCATAGAAAAATTCAAGAAAGATATAAGAAAAATATATCTTGGAATTGTAAAAAACGATATTGATGTAAAATACGACCAAATAGATTCAAATATATTAAAAAATTTATACTTAGTTTTATTAAAGAGAAAAGGCTATAAAGAATTAAGAAGTATACTACAAAACAAAAAAGTAGCAAATACTTTTATAGCTTATTCAATATATTGTTGTATTTTAGGATTTACTAATCTGCCTCAACAAATAACTAGCAATATATATACCAATGAAATAAAAGCTAAATATATAGATAAGCAAACTACTATACTACAAGAAAAAATTGCTAAATTTTATAAAAGTGAAGATTTGTATAAAAAGCAAATCTACCAATTATTATTCTTGTATAAGAAAGTTAATAATTATGAGAAAATTTTAAATAAAAATAAAGAACTAAAGGCATACTATGGTATAGAAATAAGAGTTGAAAATCGTGGAGATAGATTAAATATGGATATTAAGCAACATGAAGATATTTATAGATTAGTATTATATACAAAAATATATAATGTTAAATATAGTCAATTCAAAGAAGATGTAAAGAAGTTGAATATAGATTATAAACATAATAGTAAAAAGTTTCCATATTTTAAATATCATATTTATGATAATAAAACCTTCAGAGAGTTAAGTTATAGGGAAGAAAAGGAATTCCTAAAAGCGTTAAACAAAATAGGAAATTGTTTAAATTAAGGAGGTGCTTTAATGGAAACAAATAGAAGGGTTGCATATACTGACTCTGAGATAAGAAAATTAATGAAAAATAAAATGAAAGATCGAAATGATAATGTAAGCGACTTATTTCAAAGGTATAAAAATTCATTTAACTTGAAAGATAATACAATAATAAACGATATAGTATCAGGGAATATAATGTTTGATGTAGATATGCTCAATATAGTTTCTGACTATTTAGAAATATCGTTTGAAGAATTGACAAGAATAATAGAAGATAAAGATGAAGTAAAGTTTAGGAAAAATGAAGAAGATGAAGAATTGGATTGTTTCGTAAAAATTCTCAGCGGTTTGTTTTCTGAGATAATAAGGCATAAAAAACTTAATCAATGATTAAGGAGGGGATTTAATGGAAAGAGATGAGTTATTAAGAATATTAGATAATGTTAATGATTTTAAGGCCAAATTTAAGTTGGTGGAGAAGAAAGCAATAGGAGATATAAGTGAAATATTGAGTGAAGATTTTATAATATTGAAATTTCCAAACAAAATGAAAGTATCAGGAACCACTTTTAATAAAGAAGATACGAATATCACATATAAATGTATTTATATAAACAATGCTGAGCCAGTAGGAAGACAAAATTTTACTTTAGCGCATGAACTTTATCACATTTATTACGAAGAGTCTGATATAGGATTATGCACAAATGATTTACGGGATAAAAATGAAATAGAGATAAGGGCAGAAAAGTTTGCAAGTAATTTACTAATACCTAAACCGGATTTACTTTTAAACTTAAAAAGAATGGGAATGAATCAAAATAAAGAAATTACAATAGGGTGTGTGTTTCAATTACAGCAAATATATCATGTATCATTTCAAGCTATAGTATATGCTATTGAACAAATATGTGAGCATGAATATCTGAGTGAATTTTTCAACTTTATACCTAAAATACCAGCCTATTTGAAAAAATATTATCATCCTCCTTATTGGCAGGAACTGGAGGAAATGAGTTTATCATATGATATAAATTTTAAATTAAATAGTCCTAGTCCTGAATATGTAATTCCAGAAAGCTTTAAAAATGATATGATTAATAACTATAGAAATGGATTGGTTGATTATGAAGAAATTGAAGATGTTTTTAAGTTTTTTGAAGTAACAAACTATTAAATTAACAGGGTGTGAGATTATGAAATGCATTGAAAAAATTGATATAGCGGAGTATCCATTATGTGATGCTGATTTTTGGATAAACATATGCTATTTATTAGAAAGGGAAAGAGTATTTAAGTGTTTTAATAAAATTTTATTTGCAGATGCTGTTTGGCATGAGTTAAAAGGCAAAAGCTTTTCAAATAAAGAAAAGTTTAAGAATGCATATGTAGAATATATCAATGAAATAAATAAAAATAGAGCATATAATTTAGTGCTATCAGAAGACGTGTTTATTGATTCAAAACAGCGTTTACTTATTGAAAAGCTTTTAGTTGAACATAATATAAGATATGATAAACGTAATAAATGTTACGAGAAGGGACAAAAAGACTTAGGAGAAAAAGTTTCTATTATATATGCTACAGTTTTATCGTTAAAAATTTTGTTATCAGATGATAATGGAAGTAAAGAATTTAGAAGTAAGAGCAATATTAGGAAAAGAATAGGAAGACAAGTAGATGTATTTTCAACTGGATCATTCTTAAGAAGAGCAGGCTTAGAGGAAAATGAAGTAGGTAAATTATTGGACAAGCTTTACGATGGGGAAAAATTATTAGAAACTAAAAATATAAAAGATGAAACAAAGAAAGAAAGTTTTTTAGATGCTAAAAATAGATTAATATCTAGTGGAAAATTATAGAATCTTAGCTTAATGGAAATTAACAAGAGAAAAGATTGTTAAATTAACAAGGATAGAAATACATATATAAAAAATAATTTTAAAATCAATTATTTTTCAATAAACCGATGTAATTAGTTTTACATCGGTTTATTGTTACACATTATCTATATCCCCAATGCTTCCTTAGTCTTAGCTCCTGCAATTCCATCTGCAGTAAGTTCATTATCCTTTTGAAATGCCTTTATAGCTTCTTTAGTTTTTTCTCCAGCTATCCCATCAGCCTTTCCACAATCATAGCCCAACTCATTAAGTTTCTCCTGAATCTTTTTAATCTCGGCTTTTTTATCAGTTGCAGAGATAGTAGAAGTCTTCTTTGTACTGCTTGTACTAGATTTAGTTGTAGTTTTGCTACTATAAGGACAAACTCCATTATCATGAAGGTGAGCAGGATTACCTCCACAATGATAGTGGTAACTACCTAAGCCACTTGCATTCTTGTTATCCTTATGTCCTCCATTAGAATCTGTTCTACCACCATGGCCTAAAGTAGCAGCAGGTGTTAATGCTATGGTAGCAGCTAACATTAATGATGTAATTCTTCTTTTTTTCATTAGTATTCCTCCTTAAATTATTTATTTTTGGGTGTCGTAAATGCTCCTTTGTTTGCCAGATATACAAATATAATAATTGTGATTGTGTTAATAATAATCGGAACTCCTCTAATTACAGGATATTTAAGCAGTAGTAATGTTATGGAAAAAGGAATTGCAATTAGAAATAAAAAGTATTTGTAAAATTCAGCTTTTACATTTTTATTGAGCATTAATTGAGAAAGTTGCATCATAATAAACGTAGATAGTAATGAATTTATCAAAAAAGCAATAAGTGCTATTTTTGAAAAACCAGATAGCCTTCGTATAGTTATTGCAATAGAAAGTAAAAAGATAATCCCTATTAAAGTAAATGTAAAATAAATGAATGGTTGTATAAAAGAATCAAAATTATTTTTAGAAATAAACCAAGAGATTTGCTCAAATATATCTTCGCCATAGTCAAATACTGAAATAGTACGTTGTTTAAGTTTTAGTGAATTAATCTCATTTTTGGCAGTTTGTCTAATTTCTTCGATTTTTGGTGAATTAGGATTTAAATCATTTTTATCTAATTCTAGTATTTGTTTTGCAACCTTTTTAGGAAAATATACAATCGCTTGGTTAATATATTCAATTAATTCTATTGAATCTATGTTTTTTGATTGAAATGCAGCTATTCCGAAATATAGCTTAGAATATTGTTCTAAGGCTTTCTCTATGTCTAGTTTGTCCTCTGATTTATTCGCTATATAACTCTTTCTGAACTCATTATATAGCCATATAGAGATAAACAATAGTAAGATTATTGAAATTAAATCGTAGTCTCCATTTTTTATTGCATTAATAAGTAATTCCCAGAATTTATCCATGATATAACACCTCCTTCGCAAATAAAGTATTTTGTCGAATTGTGTCGAATGTCAGTTCTGTTATAAAGCCTAAAAAATACTCAAATACTTAAATTTGAGTTATATCTATTTTATAATTATATAATAAAATCTAAGCTTTCTTCTCTAACATACAGGCCTTCAGCTATTTGTTCTTGGGTGTATCCTTCATAAGAAATCTCATCTATGCTAATATCTAAAAGTTTTAAAGCAAAATAATCAGCCTGCTTTTCTAACTTTCCTCTATTTATAAGCTTACTATTATAAGCGGCTTTGGTTACTTCAATATGTAATAGGGCGTGTCCAAGTTCATGGGCTAAAACAAATTTTTCATACCGATAAGGAAGATTATCTCTAATAAAAACAGCCTCTAAGCCAAAATGGCTCCTAATATAAATAGCTTCATTATCTTGTAGAATGTAATCATCCTTATCAACTCTTTTTATATCTATATTTAATGAGTCATATATTTCAAAAATATCTCTAGAATAACAATAATCTATAACTCCATCAACATATTCATCAATCCAGGTTAAGTCCATAATATCACCTCAAAACAAACTGCTTTTATAATTTATTTTTAATTAGTTTTGTATTTTATTTTATATTTATACTATGCTCTATTTTTTTATAGCACAAACCATTTTATATTTGTACTACGTCCTACTTCTTATATTTATAACTCAATAATTTCAATTGATTTAGCAATTCATTAGCAAACTCAACTTTTTCTTCATCAGAAAGCTTATTAACATCAAAGCCACCAAATCCCATGATTACATTTTGTTCTAATAGAAATTTAATTGCTTCTTCAGGAGTTTCAAAGCTGTCGGGAAGTTCTTCTTTATTATCCTTATATGGGTTTCTGATATCGCTATTACCTAAAATAAAATCAACTGAAACGTTAAAGAATTTAGCTATTTTATTTAATGTTTCATAATCAGGCTCTCTTTTCCCAGACTCATATAGACTTATAGTTTGTTGAGATAAGCGCAACTTATTAGCTAAATCTTTTTGTAGTAAATCTTTTTCTATTCTTAAAGTTTTAATTCTATTTCCTATCATATGAATCTCCTTTCAAGCCTAAAAGATACTTAAATTATACAACAAAATGTAGTTTAAAAAACCATTTACAACAAAATGTAAAGAAACTATTGACATACAACAAAGTGTAGTGTAATATATGGTTATAGAATACAACAAAGTGCAATATCGAGAGGGGTGAAAAAATGAATAAAAGGAAATTTTTAATAGATAAAAGGAAAAATAATCAATGGTCACAAGAATATGTGGCAAAAAAGTTAAATACCACTCAACAATTAATATCGTTCATAGAGCAAGGGAAAAGAAATCCATCTTTAATAATTGCGAAAGGTTTTGAAGAAATATATGAAACGCCTATGGAAAAATTATTTCCAGATATTTTTTTAAACAATAATACAACAAAGCGCAATGTAGATAATCATACAGCATAGGAGGTGAGAAGGGGTGAGAGTTAAAGATAAGGGAGAAATACTTACAGTTAAAGATTATCCGAATTTAACGATTGAAGAAAGAGTGAAACTTTTAGAAACTGAAATTTCAAGAATAGATTTGGCTTTTTTAATAAATCAAAAGCGTGATGCTGAAACAAGAATGTTTTTTAGTAGTAGGTTTATTACTTTTATCTTTGGTATAATGATTGGAATTATAGTTACTTTAATAATTTTTCAAATTAGCTAAATTTCCCCAAGTAATAACCAAATAAAAGGATTATAACATTCCAAATACATTGGAATATGGTGTTGGAAATATTAGCCTTTTTTTCATGATACCGATACCAACCATCTTTAGTTAAATATATCATTAGAGTTCTTTTTTCATTTTCGTCACCGTATTCATGATTGAAAGTAGATAATAGTCCTACATTTTCTAATGTATATATTTGGGCAGCCTTATAGTTATTTGAGACTGGTAGAAACCAAATGCTTTTAAGTAATTCTTCTATGGGCATGGGGAATCCGGTAAATCCAATATTTTTAACGTTAAAATAAACTAATGATCTTAATATAAAAAAGTGAACTATAGTGTACAAATTTATCAGCTCCTATCATAATTGTAATTTTATCATAAGAGAATAAAAACACAACACATTATAAGAATAGAGCAAAAGAGAATAGAAAGGTTCTTAGTAGTAACAGTAGCAGAATTATTGGAAGATAAAACAGCATAGGAGGTGAGAAGAGCAATATAAAGAGAAAGGAGGGATAGCATGTCAAGATTACCTACACCAATATTAGATGGGTTAGCTGCTACTTATGATGAAAATTATCAAGCGATAGAAAAAAACTTTTACAAAGTACTTGGAGGAATTATAAGAGCAGAAGAATTTAAAGAAAAAATCAATAAAAAGAAAGAAGGAAGTGAGGAAAATTAAATTTGAAGAAGGGAGGAAAGGAAAAGATGAAACAAATTAGATTAATCTGTTTCATATGCAAAGCAGAAGACCTAACTACTAGGCTAAATGAGGAATGGACAAAGCTAGAAAAGATTAAAAAAGAAAAGGAAAAGAAAACAGCTTAGTTTCTTCATTAATTAAATTTTATCATGAAAAGAGGTGAAATTGAATGAATGAAAGTTGCAGAAATATATACCAATTAGCTAGAAATGTTGCAGGTTTAACCCAAATAGAAGCATCCGAGAGGTTGGGGGTAAGTGTAAGAGCATTAGGAAACTATGAGTTAGGAAATACGATTCCCCACGGAGATATAGTAGCAGACATGGCAACAGTATATGGGGCTAAGTGGTTAGGATATGAACATTTAAGATTATCTACGAAACTAGGGCAAGAGATTCTCCCCGAAATTGATATTACAGATATAGCTAAATCAGTCCTGGTACTCCAAAAGGAATCTGGGGATGTTGATGATGTCAAACCTTGCATGATAAAGATAGCTTGTGATGGAAGAATAGACAGGCATGAAGAGGATAGATGGGATGAAGTAACTAAAGAAGTGTTTGAAATGGCAGGTGCAGCTCTTTCGGTAGTATTTTCAAGATAGGGGGTGAGGAGGTGTTAAATACAGAAACTGCATTAGATCTTAGATATAATATAGCAGCTTTAACTATAGCTATATGTTCAGAAGAATTTATGTTACCTGAAAAAGCATTTTCAGTAATATCTGATAAAAAATTCCAACTAAGTAATGACGATGTAGAGGATATGATAGAACTTCTTAACAAAGGGATGACTTATAGACAAGTAGCTGAAATATATAACTCTACAAATAGCAATATACACCATAGAGTAAAGAGATATAAATCCAAAAAAGAAAAAGAGCTCTCAAGCGGCAACTTGAAAAGCTCAATAAATTAAAAAAATATCTAATTAACTCTATTATAACATAGAGATCCTAAGGAGGAAATACAAATGTCAATTTGTTTAAGATGTGGACGAGCATTAACTAATAAAGAATCAGCAAAACGTGGATATGGTCCTGGATGTTATAAAAAGATAAAGATTGAACATATGAAAGATAATACAGAACAGCCTAAAGAAATAGAGGAAATAGAAGGACAAGTAAGTTTTAAAGATATGGATTTTGTAGAAGAACTTAGAAGGAAGTGTTCTTAATGAACTGTCCTAAATGTGGTAGAGAAATAGAAATAAAGAAGAATAAATTATATAACTGCCAGTGTGGAGCTAAATTACTGGCAGTTGAAATAAATAAGAAGTTGATAATAGAAGATCTAAGTAAAAATTAGGAGGAATAATATGTCTAATAACTTAATGATGAGTTTAATAGAAAGTGTTGAGGTTAGCTCAATAGTAGGAACTTTAAATAAAATTACACAAATTCAAGCAGCAGTACAAAGCCAATTAAAATCAGGGCATGATTATGATGTTATACCAGGTACGTCTAAGCCTACATTATTAAAGCCAGGTGGAGAAAAGATTTTGATGATGTTTGGTTTAACTAGTGAATATGAATTCATGGAAAAGATAGAGGATTATGATAAGGGGATATTTGCTTATACAATGAAGTGTATTTTATCTCAACAAGGACGGAAGATAACTGAAGGTGTAGGGTCTTGTAACTCCAAAGAGGACAAGTATAGATGGAGATGGTACAAGGAAGAAGATTTACCTGTAGGGATAGATAAAGACTCTCTTAAAAGTAAAATTAATAGGTGGGGTAAGGCAGAGTATAAGCTTGAAAATGAAGAGATATATAGTCAAGCCAATACAATACTTAAGATGGCCAAGAAAAGAGCCCAAATAGACGCAGTACTAACTGTAGCAAGTCTTTCCGAACTATTCACTCAAGATATGGAAGATATGAAAGAATTTATACAACAAGAACAGGTTTCAACAATGACAGAAGTAGAATCTAAGAATATTAAATTAACTTTTGGCAAACACAAAGGTAAAACATTAGAGGAAGTATATAAGGAGGCACCCGACTATATTAAGTGGCTACTAGGAAATGATAGGACAGATCCAGTGATTAAAAAGGCATGTGAAATGCTAGTAAGTAGTCCTAAAAAAGAACCTTCTAAAGAAAAAGAGGCAGTAAATATGGAAACTGGCGAGATAGAAGATATACCAGCAGAATTTATGGATAACCCATTTGATGGCGAAGATAATCCATTTTAGTTTAGGGGGAGAAATCCCCCTTGATATAAAGAAGGTGATAACTAAATGAACTATATAAAAGAGATAAATTCGTTCTATGATTGGCTTTTGTATAACACATTATCGACAGGTGCAATTGCTTTATGGCATGCTCTAATGTCTATAAACAATAAAGCAGGATGGGCTGATGAGTTTACTGTAGCCAATCTAGTACTACAGGGGTTGACTGGATTATCTCGGCAAGGGCTAGATAAAGCAAGAAATGTATTAATTCAAAAAGGATTAGTTCAGTATAAAAAAGGAACTTCAAACCAAGCTGGAAAATATAAAATGGTAAGGTTTGATAGTCAAAAAGTAGGCACAGTAGTAGACACACAACAGAACACAAAAGAAGGAACAAAGGATGTTGAGTGTAAGAAAGTAGGCACAGAAGTAGGCACGAAAGGTACACAGCAGGAGTCACAGGAGGGGCACAGTAGTAGCACATTATATAAACTAAACCAAACTAAACTAAACGATATAAATACTAGTATTAATACAGAAAATGATGCACTTGTTTTTGATGATGAATTTTCAGAACTAGCAAAATTATATCAAAGTGCAGGATTCGAGTATGATGGATTTACTCCTGAGTGGATAATGGACTCAAAGGAAAGATATGGATTTGAATGGGTCAAGAATGCAATTTTAGAGTCTGCCAATCAAGGAGTAAGAAATAGAACATATGTCAATAGAATTCTAAATAACTGGAAATCTTGGGGAGGTATGAAGCTGTCTACTGATAGAAGCAAAACTCAGTCTAAAAATGTTGTAGCTAAAAAGACTAGATTCCATAACTTTGAAAGTAGAACGGATAAATATACAGCGGATCAGTTAGAATACGTAGCTGAAAGAAAAAGAAGAGAACACTCAGAAAGAATGAGAAATCAGAATGAAGCACTATAAGGAGGATTTTTTATGACTAAGGATGAGATGGTAGGAAGGTTGACGAGCTTGAAATATAAAAGAAGTGCAGATAAATATCTTTCTGAAAAAGACAGACAAGCGTTAGATAGAGCTATCAAAATATTGGAGGTGACTCCACTTGAATAAGCCAGTTCTATTATTAGCTGAAGAAGTTGAGAGAATGTATTTTGATTATAACTGTAGCTTCCATGAAGCTATGGCTAAGGCAAAGGAGATGGTAGCTAATGAGAATATTCAGGAGATGGAAAAAGCTAATTAGAGGGACATTACTTAAAGAATTTATAGTAAGTAGTATTTTAAAATAAGGAGTGTATCTATGGGTTATCACAAAGGAGATGTATTTGAAGAAATAATAAACATATCGAATAAAGCTTATAAAAGAAAGGGAATAGCATTAGTGCAAAAGATAGCTACACCAATGAAGCCAATTCGAAGAGGAGGAAAAATTACCTCTGCTTACTATGAAGAAAAAAGCACACTGGATTTTATTGGAGTATATCAAGGTATGCCTTTGGCATTTGATGCAAAGGAGACCAGAGAAGAAAATAGATTTCCTCTTAGTAATATTCAGGATCATCAAATAAATTTCATGAAGAATTGGTACGAGCATGGAGGAATAGCATTTCTATTAATCAATTTTACTAAGTTGGACAAGGTTTATAGATTGGATTGGCTTACATTATCCTGGTACTGGAAACAGTATCAAAAAAATAAAGGTAAAAGAGGATTCGGAAGTATAGCATTTAATGAATTTGAATGTAACTGTAAGAAAATAAAATCTAGAGATGGAATAATGCTAGATTACCTGGAGGGGATAGATAGTGAAGAAACTAAGAATAATTGATGATAATACAGGAGAAATAATATTAGAAAAAGAATTCTCAGGAGGATACCACTTAATATATACCAACATAGATGATTCAGGGAAACTGCATCATGTAAGAGAACTAGATAATGCCAAGTTTGGACATAAGCACTGGATTAAGACGTGGATTTATAGACCAATAGTTGAAAAACTAGTTAAGAGGTTTGAAGAATTAAAACATATAAAACCTTCTAAGATTTTATTTATAGAAGATATGGAATGGGAAGAGCCAGAAAGCACAAAGCCTAAAAAACATTGGATGGCTAGAATAAGTAATGCTAATAAACAATTTATGGAAATGACAGGATATGAATACATCTTAGAAACTAGAAATTATTATATTGAGAGAATGCAAAGAGAACAAATAATAGCTTTACTTTACCATGAACTTAGGCATATAGACGAATATGGAGATTTACAGCCTCACGATGTAGAAGATTGGAATAACATGATATCAACATTTGGCACAGATTGGGCAACTACCCAAGGCAAAATAAAAAATCTCCTGAAAGATGAAATACTTTGGAGAGAACTAGAACCAGTGGTCAAGCAAATAGATATGTTCAACCTGCAGGAGTTCAATAGATATATGGACGGAAAAGATAAAAAGGCACTCTAGGAGGATTAATATGGTAGTTCATATTCATAGAGATAAAACATTATTAGCTCATATGGGGAAAAAGAAAGAATTAGTTAGGATACTTTCAATAACCGAAACAGGAGCAGTGGCACATTATGAGTTAGTAGATGAACCTGGAGTTGTATATATGCCTTTAATTGTAAACGGACGAAATATTGAGGAATTTAAGATATTAGGAGAGCAATTAAGTCTATTTTAGGAGGGAGAAAATTGGACAAGCTAATAGAAACCTCTAAAGAATTAAGTATCAATGTAGCTGAAGCTATACCTTATAAGAATTTTAAAGAAATGACAAAGATAGTAGAGGGAGAAGTAAAGAAAAATAGATATATAGAAATTTGGGACAAGGTTAGAATTATCTATTCAGCTGAAAAATGGAGCGTGAAGCAATGAAAAAAATCAGATGCAAAAGGTGTGGCAAATTACTTCTTGAACTTGAAGGAAAGGCAGAAATAATATGTCACAGGTGTAAAACTAAGAACAAATTTGACACAGGAAAGAATAGTTAAAATCATTTAAAAAATGAAAGGGGAACATTTAATTATGATTAAATTTATTAGAGTTGATAAGATATTTCCACATCCTCATAATCCAAGAAAGGATTTAGGGGATGTTACGGAACTAGCGGAAAGTATAAAGGAAAGTGGGGTACTGCAAAACCTAACAATAGTGCCAGAAGAAGAGGGTTACTGTTTGACTTGCAGTGCATTCAATGGAGCGGCTGGCAAATGTCAAGATGAACATGATAAAACAAACAGTCCACCATGCAAGAATTGGGAGCCTAAGGGTGAATATACGGTTATCATTGGGCATAGAAGATTAGCTGCAGCTAAACTAGCAGGACTAAAAGAAGTTCCATGTGCAATAATAGAGATGGACAAAAAAACACAAGTAGCAACAATGTTGCTCGAAAATATGCAAAGAGTAGACCTTACAGTTTATGAGCAGGCCCAGGGATTTCAAATGATGTTAGAACTAGGTGAATCAGTAACAAATATTTCAGAGAAAACAGGTTTTTCAGAAAGTACAGTTCGTAGAAGAATGAAGCTTCTAGAATTAGACCAGGAGAAACTAAAAGAGTCAACTAGCCGTGGGGGTACTCTCATGGACTATGTTGAGTTAGAAAAGATTCAGGATATAGAACTAAGGAATGAAGTATTAGAAAAAGTAGGAACTCATGACTTCCATTGGACATTAAGAAATGCCATTGATAAGGAAAAAAGATATAAAAGAACCTCTGAAATAATAGAACAGTTAAATGAGTTTGCTACAAAAGTAGAATCAAGAAGTAATATTTTGAGATATGTGAAAAGTTATAGTACTAGCAGTGATGAAACCATAGAAAGGCCTAGTGATGTGGCAGATACAGTAAGATATTTTTATGAGGTAGGGCAGTATCATATCACCTTATATAAAGAAGATACAGGAAAAGATATAGAGACAGAAGCAGAAAAACAAGGAAGATTAAAAAGAGAGAGAAAAGAATCCAGGAGAGTAGCACTCAAAGAAATATCTGAAAGAGCATATAAATTAAGAAGTGATTTTGTAAAGGAAATTTCAAATACAAAATCTAGGAAAAACATGAACACAATAATAGAAGCTACATTATATGCAAGTGTAGACAGATATAATAGAATATCATCTGAAAAACTAGCAGAGATCATGGGGATAGAGGCAACTGAAAAGGAAGATAAAAAAATTGAGTGGAAGGACATAGTAAACCATATATGGAAACAACCGGAGCTATACTTGTTACAGTCAACCTACCATTCGCTTGACAATAAAGAGGACTATCTTGATTGGCAAGATAAGTATAAAAGCAATGAAGAGCTTGATTATGTATATGAGTTCCTCAAGAAATTAGGATATAAAATGTCGGAGGAAGAGAAGCAACTTCAAGATGGAACTCATGAACTATTCAAGGATGATGAGGAGGAATAAAATGGAAGGATATTTTTTTAGTATAGATAAAAATTCAGCTATAATTAACTTGATAAATGATACTGGAGAAAAACATGACTGGCAAGATAGAAATAAATGGTCTGATTATCCTATACTTCATAGATTACTTAATTTTATGAGTACAAGAGGTTTTCAAATAGGGCGTGATCCAGAATATCAGAGACGTTATAAAAGTTTAAATAAAGACCATTGGTATGGAAGAAAAGGGACATTAGAATTTAAGGCTGAAAGGTATCCAAGAGGATTTAGACTTGAGTTCTTTCAGAATATCAATTATGAAAACAAATATGGAGGGTATTATGATTTTGATAAATTTGAAAAAATGCCATATATGATAAAGCTTATGTTTATAAATGAAGCAAATAAGATAGCTGAATTCTTAAAAGCGTTAGGAATTACTGAGAACACTAGAATTGAGTACAAACTTTCTAAAGATAAAATAAAACAACACTATGTAGAGTCGTGCCATTATCCCCAAAAAAACATGGACTTTAACCTATCGGATTTAGATGGAACTACTTGTGAATATAGCTATAACAACACTGATAGGGATGGGAAAACAATATATAACGGTCAAATAAAGTATTTTAGAAATTGGAAAGGTAGATTAATGAGAGGAAGAGTATATCGTAATCTTAATAATATGTGGTGGGTAATATTAAACGATACAGAGTATACAAATATAGCCGATTTCCAACTGTTTGATGCCAATGAAGAAGATTTTAAAGTTAGACGTTTGGTTAAAGATAGAAAACCTAAAGAATATATAGACAGAATAGAAAAGATTAATCAGACAAGCACTAAAGAATTAATTAATGAATTGAAAAGAAGAGGTATAAAAGTAGCAGTTTAAACAAGACAAAGTTATGAAGCGTTTATTATACATGGGAGGAGGACAAAATTGGACACCACTATAGTTTTAAGAATAAAAAAGTTATTAGCACTTAGCGAAAGCTCAAATGAGTATGAAGCCAAATCAGCAATGCTAAAAGCTCAAGAGTTGTTAGTAAAACATAAAATTTCGTTAAAGGAAATAGAGGAGCATAAAGATATTAATGTAATAGAAGGTAAAACAAATATAACCTTTAGGCAAGGTAAGTGGAAGGGGAAATTAGCTAGTGTAGTTGCTGAAAATTTTGGATGTTATCATTTTTATAGAACCAACAAAACACATACTATTGTGTTCATGGGCAAGGATGAGGATGTAACAGTATGTAGAATAGTTTTGGAGTATGCTATTGATTGCATAGTATCTATGGTTAAGAAGTTAAGGTACCAATATAGTAAAGAAGGATATTCAACCAAAGGACTAGAAAATGATTATGCATTAGGGTTTATAGAAGGGTTAAATAAGGCTTTTGAAAAACAAAAAGAAGTAAACCAAGAATGGGGACTAGTTTTAGTAAAAGATCAAGCCGTCATAGATGAATACAATAACATGGAATTCAAACGCACTATTAATAGTAATACAAAATTTCAAGGTTTTGGAGATGTGTACTATCAGGGTGTAGAGGATGGAGAAAACTTTAGCATATCAGGTAGAATTACAGGAGAAGAAGATAATATTTTAGAATTAGTTGTTCCTCAATAAATATCACAGACATTATATATAGAATATTATTTGTGTAACTGAACATTGAAAACTGAATAATACGGTATTGAAAAGTAATGTTATCATAAGTATATTGGTGTTATATGGTATAATTTTCATGTAAGTAATTCGTAATAGCAGAATGATGTGTAACAAATGATATTAAACTTTAACAGAGGGGGAATTATTATGGTGGGTTTTAGTTATTTAAGTGTTGTTTTAGTTTATATTAAAGCTGTATTAGAAGTTATGCTTTATATTTCGGCTATTTTTGTATCATTTAAAGCAGTGCAAGCATTGAATATTTATATTAATAAGAATTCAAGATAATATGGTGTACAACTTTTATATCTAATATCATAATTACTAAAACCAAATATTTAGTTTAAATACCGTATCGTTCAGAAAAGAATTATGCGGTATTTTTATTGATATCGTAAGTGTTAAATCATAGATAGAGGCTCTAGAAGCCCAGGGATAATAAAATAAAATCCCTGGGCTTTTCTTTTTTGGGGAGGGAAGATATGCAGGATTTACAGATGGAATTAAATAAATATAGAAATGATTTAAGTAAAGCAATCACAATTATAAAAGTAAGAGGAAAAGCTAAAGCGATAGCAGAGAGAGACTATAGAGTAGAATTGGCAAAAGAAATCTTAAGATTAAGAGCAGAAGGTATGCCGGTAACAATTATATCTGACTTATGTCGGGGGAATGAAAAGATAGCAGATTTAAAGATGAAAAGAGATATAGCAGAGACTTTATATGAAAGTAATATGCAGTTTATATATAAGACTAAGCTTAATATAGATATAGTCATGAAACAGATTGAGGCAGAGAGGAAAGGAGAGTAGGAGAAATGGATAAAGAACAATTATCAGAGCTAAAATATTTAAAAAGCGAAATAGAAATATTAAAAAAGCAAATAGAAGACATTACTTACACTATAACAACAGATTCAGTAAAGGGGTCTACTCCTTATTTCCCCTATATAGAAAGTAATTTCTTGATTACAGGAGTAGATTATCAAGGTTATGATAATAAATTAAATAGATTGCAGGGAAAGCTGAATAGAAGAGTAGAGGAGCTAATAGACTTAGTAGAAGAAACTAATGACTACATAAACAATATAGGAGATAGCTTAGTGAGGCAGATATTCACATTAAGGTATATAAATGGATTAGAATGGAAGCAGGTGGCAGCAAGTATAGGCGGAAATAATACAGCTGATAGCGTAAGAATGATACATAATAGATTTTTAGGCAATTCTTGAACTTGTTCGCCATGTTCGTTTTAAGTGTGCTATTATTATATTATGGAAAACTATTCCAAAATGAATCATGTGTCAAGTAAATAAGGATTACGAAAATCTCACCAGTTCCCCGGTGGGATTTTTTATTGCTCCTTTTTGATGTGATGGGCGGTGTACATCTATTAACCCAATACAATAAAAGGAGATGTCTAAATGTTAAAACCACCAATCCCACGAATGGGAGGGAAAAGTAGATTAAGAAAAACTATTATAGAAATGATACCAGAACAACATACCTGTTATGTAGAATTATTTCTCGGAGCGGGTTGGGTGTATTTTGGTAAGGAGCCTTCTAAGGTAGAGGTAATTAATGATATAGATAAAGAATTGATAAATCTATTCAATATGATTAAGTACCATGCTCCTGAAGTAGAAAGAATGCTAGAGTATCAAATAAGTAGTAGAGATATGTTTGATGAATATAAGAATTACACTATAGAGCATTTAACGGAAATAAATAGAGCAGTAAGGTTTCTATATTTAATAACACAAAGTTTTGGAGGCAGGGGGAATAACTATGGCTATGGAACTACTTCTAAGCCAAAACCACAGATATTTTATAAGAATGTACTAGGAGAGTTAAAAGAAAGATTAAGAAACACTTATGTAGAAAACCTAAGCTTTGAAAAAGTAATTGATAAATATGATAGAGAGCATACATTTTTCTTTGTAGATCCACCTTATTTTGAAACTTGTGGATATTCAGATAAATTTGGAGAAGAACATCATCTATTGCTTAGAGACAAACTAATTAATTTAAAGGGCAAATTCTTATTAACGATAAATGACCACGAAAAAGTTAGAGAGTGGTATAAGGATTTTAATACTAAAGAAGCAGAAGTGTTATATAGTGTATCTAATAATATGGAAGCAAGAAAGAAATATAAAGAATTGATAATAACCAACTATTAATTAAAAATAGTAAATCCTGCTTGGGGCAAGTTCCCTAAGCGGGATTTATTATATAGTCTAAAAAAATACACTCATAAATGATAACCTTTTAATTTAAATGAACATAAAGTTTATATATAATCTATGATTAAGTAAATAATTCCATTTATGTTATAATGTGGTCAAGGGATATTATTAAAAGAGGTGATATCATGACTATTGAAATTGAACTTTGGGAAGTAGGTAAGGAAGTTACAGCAAAAGATGTATCTATGATATCTGGAGTGAACCAGGTTAAAGGTATACATCCTATTAAAAGAAATGGGCAAATTGAAGGAGTTGCTATTTTATGCACCTTATTAGGAGATAATTATAAAAACGAGTGGATATCTGAAAACTATATTTTAAAATATTTTCTTGAAAGTAACAATGGAATATATAAAGAAGAGTATGTTGGGAATAGATCAATAATTAATTCAAAAAATAATTACAACATTTATGCATTTATAAGAAATAAGAAAAAAGAAAAGTTTAAATATGCAGGAATATTTAAATATGAAGGTATTGACTCTGAATCTGATGGAGCAAAATATTTTGTATTGTCAAGAAAGCAGGATTTAATGGAAGAAAAAGAAATATCAATAGGGGATATATTAGAGAATTTAGATACTATGGAAGAGGTTATAGAAGAGTTCCCAGAAGGTAAGAAAAAGTATAAAGTGCATAGTAGAGCTGAACGAAATCCCAGAGTAATAAATGCTGCTAAAAAAAGATTTAAAGAGATAAATGGTAAGGTATACTGTGAAGCTTGTGGTTTTGACTTTGAAAAAGTATATGGAAAAATAGGAGAAGACTATATAGAAGGACATCATATTAAACCTGTATCTGAAATGAAAGCAGGAGAAACAACAAGTGTTAATGATATAGTTTTACTTTGTTCAAATTGCCATAAAATGGTTCATAGAAGAAGACCATGGCTAAGTCATCAAGATATAAAAGAGATATTAAAATAAATGTTACTTATTTGATTTAAGTGATAAAACATTTGTATTATTATCTGAAGAAGTAAGATTTAAGGAGAAACAAGGTAATTATGTTACATGCCCCTATCGTGGCCATAAAAATATAGTTGTGGCAGGAGCCTATGACAGTGTAAAAGAATGTATGCAGGAGAGAAGTTATAAAAGTGATAAGGGTAATGTGAAGCAGATTAGATAAACTGTATGAAATCTATTTGAATATATAATTAATATTAGATATAATCAAATAAATAAAAGAAATTATTCAATGTGCTTTATGGAAGGGGGAGACATATGAAATTTTTAATTAAGGTAAAAAATGGGAGTGTACATTTATTTAGACAGGGTGATTGGCTTGATGAAGATTTGGGGGAATTAAAGAAAACGATATCTGGTAAATTGGTAACTAAAAATTTCTTTGGACCAAATTATGAACTAGAAGATATATCAGGTTTTTTTAGCAAAGGGCAAAAATATAAAATTTCTGGAGATGATGTGGAGGGAGTCTTAGTAAAAGAAAGGGGGGACAGATACAAATACATAGAAGAATAAACAATAACAATTTATAATTCCAATCTTCTACCAATATTTTATTCTGGCATAATTACTTTTTTTATGTTTGGTTTGAGAGATATCCCAAATCATTATTGGAATACACTTAGATTTATAGTTGAAAATAACATAAAAGCTGTAACGGATCAGGAAATAATAAAGAATGTTATGAAGGTCTATAAAGATGAATCCTATAAAATAGGTGACATGCTTAATAGGTATATGTTATACTTTTTCATAATATATGCATCTGGTATATTAATTACAGAAATATTTAATATGAAAAGTAAATTTAATAATATGAAGAACATAAGATTTAATAAGATGTGTATAAATGCTTTAAAAGAAATTCAGAATGAAATCCCAGAAGAAGGTAAAATCATATCATAGAGCCAACCAGGCTCTTTTTTCATGCAATAAATCTAAGGAGAGATATAAATACTTGGAAGTGATGCCTCCTTTATATTAGAGCTGATTGGATACGTCCGTCGGCTTTATACGTTGTCGCAATATGTCGAACGATTTATAAAGGATTTTCTCCCTTTCTGTCGAAATATATCTTAAGGAAAGGAGATGAGAGTTCTATGAATAAAAAAATATATCAAGTGTTTGTAAGCTCCACATATACAGATTTAAAAGATGAGAGATCAGCGGTAGAGCAAGTACTAATTTCTAGTGACTGTTTACCAATTGGCATGGAAAGATTTCCATCTTCTAATTTGAAACAATTTGAATATATTAAAAGTGTTTTAAAGTATGTAGATTACTATATTTTAATAATAGGTGGCAGATATGGAACTATAAATGAAGAAACTGGGCTCAGCTATACAGAAATGGAATATGATTTTGCTGTAGAACAAGAGATACCAATACTAGTATTTTTGAAGGATGATTCTGCTATATCTAGAGATAAAATAGATATTGAGAACATAGAGAAATTAAATACGTTCATAAATAAAGCAACTAACAAGAGATTAAGAGGAAATACTTTTAAAGATATAAATGAATTAAAAGTTCAAGTTTTGCAATCTATAACATCAGAAAAAGATATTTCACCAAGGCCAGGATGGGTACGCGCAGATTTTGGCGACCCAATGAATTTGCTATTAGAAAATAATAGACTAATGAAAGAAAATGAAGAATTAAGAAAACAAATTGAAGGTTCAGTATCAATTCAAGAACTAGAAAGTGAAATTGAGTTATTGATATTGGAGGGGAAAATAGTTGCAAGTGGTGGACCTATTCTTTTCTCCTACTTTGAGGAAGATAGAAGGTTTATTGTGGCAAAGAAAGTAAGCGAGATTATTAATATTCTAGGAGATAAGTACCTAAAAAGTGGTACTTTAAAAGAAGATGAAATAGGTGAGTTAATTATAGATAATTTAAATTTAGATTCTATCAAAAGGAGTGGCAAAGGTTGTGAGCTAGATAAAAGCAGTGAAGAAGAAATCAATAAGATATTACTAATAAATGATGTTTTTTCATTAGAGGATGCACAATTTAAAATTACTGAAAACGGGAAAGCGATATTGAGGAATCTAGAGAAAAAGAAATCCATTTAATCTTCAAACAAGGGTTGTCATAATTTATCGAACGATTGCAGAAGGATCTTCTCTATTTATGTAGAATTATAATTGGGGAAAGGTAGGAGAATAAATGTTTAAAAATTGGAGCAATAGAGATTGGTTTTGGTTGATGTCTACTTTTTTAGGCTTTATAATAATAATTTTAACTTGGAGATTAAATGATAATGATAGTGTCGTAAATATAATATCTATGTTTTCGAGTGGGGCTTCTATAATTTTGGCTCTTGTTGCGATAGTACAAAGCACAATGTATAATAATAGTGCTAATGAACTTAATGCAAGGATAACTGAAAAAATATCAGTTATGGAGAACAATGTTGAGCTTATTAAAAATAATGTAATTAAAGATGTTAAAGAAGTAATTGATAATTCCTCAATTAGAGAGGAAGAAAAGGAAGAATTAAAATATAATTTAAAGAACGTTATGCAAGAAAAAAACTTTAATGAACACTCAAATATAAGCTCATTAGTTTATGAAAAGCTTATATTTAATAGGTTAAAGAATATTTATGCGAATGATTACAAAATAGAATATGAACCTCGGGATTTTAATCGTATGGTAGATATTGTCCTAGAAGGGGAGTCTAAAATGGTACTTATTGAAGTTAAAGTATTTTCTTCTCAGTCCATGAAGAATAGCATTAAAAAAGTTAGTAGTAGATTAAAGTTACTAATAGAGGAGAAAAGTTGCTTATATAATAAGTCACTATCTGGATTAATAGTTGTTGTATCTGATAATAAACTTGATTATCTAGAGGAAATAGATGACCGAATTTGTATAGTACACTTCACTAAGACAGAAATAGCGGAAGTAAGTGATGATGTTATTAAGAGAAAACTGATGATATAAAATATGATTATGAGGGCCACCCGGCTTTTTTTCTTTCAAAAAACACACAAATAAAACAAACTTAAATAAGTAGGTGGTGATCATTGGATGAAATCAGGATAAAAGCAAAACAGGACTATTTAGAGGGATGAAACAGAAGAAAATATGTTAATAATGGTATTAAGGAAAAATGTAATACAAAGGCACAGAGGAATCCTGATGCTTAAATAAACAGGTAGATTTAGGATTCATGGTTTAGGTAAAATGAGTTAAACTCATTATAAGGTTTCTCGCTGAGACTCTAATTTAATTATTGGAATCTCTTCTATTTTCATTGGCTGCTTTTGTTGAATAATAACCCAAATTATGGTTCTTTATGAAAATACTAGATGCGATAGAAATGGAGTAACAAAATATGACAAAGCGTAAGTATCAGAACAAAAAGAAAGGAGCTTCAAAAGTTGAGAATGCTATGAAATATGATTTAAATTTAATTATATCCTTAATTGCTGTAGTATTTACTTCTTTGACATACATAAAAGACAACACACAGCCGCAGATGTTTTTTAGTTATGGGACATACGGTATTAATGAAACTCTTATAGAGGCAAAGCCGTATCCCGCTAAAAATACTATAAAGTTTCAAGAACTACTAGAATTAAGTAAATCGATGGGAATAGGCTCCAAAGCAATGATTGGTGGAAAGATTGTTGAATTTACAAGACCTGGATCTGAATTAATGTTTGCAATTGAAAATAAAGGAAAAGTTGTAGCTAAAAATCCTACAATTGTATTTCAATTTAATGGAGTTTTTGTAACACAAGAACTAGAAAGGCAGCTAGAGAATTTATTTCCGGTAGTTAAAAAAAGAGATCATGTACATGGGCTTGGGTTTTATCGAACTTATCAGTGGATTTCTACTGATACTGAAAGACTTTATCCTAACATACCTATTAATTTTTATGAGATTAGTTTTTCTGAATGTGAAGTGGAAGAAGGAGCTTATCTTATGGTTATAATAGCAGCAGATAATGCAGAAACGAAATCTTATAAACTTGATATTGAAGTTGATGATTTTTATTGAATAGGGAATTATTAAATGATGAAGAGCTAACCAGGCTCTTTTTTCATGCAATAAATTAAAGTAGATATATTTAACTTCCACTTGTCACAATTTGTCTAAAGGAGCAAGTATGACCGCTCCAATGAACAAAGGACTAGGAGAATTTTTACTAGAAAATTATAAATTATCACCAAGGTATGCTTCGTTAATTGCAGCAATGATGGTTAATGAACGGCTCATAGAAGCTAAAGGTAAAAAGACTATAATGTTAAAGAAAATAGTTTAAAAATAGGCACACTATTAGGTGCCTATTTCTATGTAATAAACTAAGATGATGAAAGTACCTTACAATAATTGTAAAGAAATAAAACGGATAAGATAATTGGAAATCTTTACATAAAAAGAAGGAATTTCTGTTCTAATGTCGAAGTATTAGAGATAAGCTCTATAGAGAAAGGGGAACACTATGTTTTTAGATAGCATTCAGAATATAAAAGATTTAGCTATAATTTCATTCTTTGTAATATTTGGTATGAATTATTTTATAAACGCCATTTATAAGGAACAACTTAATAGAAGTAATATTATTAAAGAAAATTTGGTTCAATTCGATGATACTATTGATTTATTATTTAGTTTTATTTATAATGCTTTTATGTTTTTTATGATAGGATTGGTTTTTTATCTAATTACAATTCTAACAAGAGAAGATATAGGTTTGCTTTTTCAACGTATTTTTTCCAGAGAAGATGTTTGCATGGGTATTTGTTTCATAATCTTTTCAATAAATATAATCTTAGTTACAAAAGAAATCAAACGTAATAAATATATCAAACTACTTAATAAATTAATACCATTTTTATATGGATTATTTGTTGTTAGTAATTCTATAGTTATGCGTATTGACACTGATAAGAGTAACAGACATGCATCAATTTATTTTATAATAACATTCATAATTTGCTATTACCTTTATTTTATATCCGAAAGTTATGAAAAGACAACACTTGAAATGAAATTAAGAAAAGAACAAAGATATTTGTTTTATCTAGATGAAGATGAAGATCTATACGGAAATATATTATGGCAAGATGAAGTTTTTTATTTAATAGCAGATGAAAAAGATGGGAGTAAGCGATATATGAATAAATCTTACATACAGATGATAGTACAAGATAAATTAACCGATAGTAGTGATAAGATGAGTAAATGTATTAAAGAGGGTGATAGAGATATTAGTTATCCAGAAAAATGTAAGAGAAAAGCACGGAGGAATCTTATGGAATTATTGATGAAGTATAAAAAACAAATTTTACTAGCAATATTTATTATTATAGCAACTGTATTAATTCCTGTTTTGATAGATTATTTGATTATTGGGAACAATATGTATTCCAATATAAAAAATGAAGACTGGGTAGGATTCTTAGGTGGATATATTGGAAGTATAATAGGGGCAATAACAGCCTTAATAGTAGTCTATTTAACTATATTAGATAATAGAAAATCAAGAGATGAAGAATACAAACTTAATAATAGAGCATTGCTAAGCGTGACTGATACCTATTCTGAAGATTTACGTATGAATGATTTATCATATAAATTTAAAGGAGACAAAATACTTTTAATAGAATCATATGAAAAGAAATTGAAAGAAGAGTATACAGGAAGATGTGGTTTTATTACTTTAACTAATTGTGGACCAGGAATAATAGTCGACGGAGTGTTTAAAATTTACTTTAAAATAAATGGGAATAAAAATCAATTAGCTATAGAAATACCAATTATCAGTAAAGATGAACGTATACATATACCTATATCTCAGGAAGAAGATGGAGAGTTAGAAAAAATAGTTTTAACATATAACACATTAGGAAAAGAAAAAACCATATTCACTAGAGTATATACAGACGAAAATGGTAAAGATGTAATTTATGAAAACTATAAATACGAATTACTCAGAGATGATGTAACAACAAAGGCGAAATTAGCTTTAGGGTGGATATATGTACAAGAGGATCAAGCGTAAAATGCAAGGGATTGAAGTCTATTCGAATAAATATTAATATAAGACAAAAAAAGATTACAGAAGTAAGGCATTGTTGTTAGAATTTAATATGTAAATATAGATTAGTAATATTTAAGAGCCAACAGGCTCTCTTTTCTTATACAAAAATAAATAATAGCGTTATTTCTAATCATATAACGTTAAAGGGTGATAATATGGCAAGACCAAGTAAAATAGAACAACATGGCTTAGAAGATAAAATATTAAAATTAAGAAATAACGATAAAACTTATAACGAAATAGTAAGTATCGTTAAGGAAGAAGATAATGTTAAATTATCAGCTATGGCAGTGAAAAGATGGTTAGATAAACATGAGGATAAAGTAGATGAAAAGGTAGTAGAAGTAATTAGAGAAGATAAAAGAAGAGTAATGAAAACAGTAAATCGTACTTATGATATTATTCAAACTCAATTAGATGTATCTCAAAGAGTTTTAAATAAATTAGATGGACTAGAAAGTATATCAGAAGTAGTAGAAAATGTTAGCGAAACAGCAGTAAAGCTAATACAAAGTATGGGAATAAAGATAACTCCTGAAGAATTTGCTTATAATATAGAGAAAAGCATATCGAGAAATATAAAAGACTATACAATGCTTACTAGAGAAGTAAGAGAAAATAATAAATTCCTGTCAGATTTGAAATCAAAGATATATGATTTTCAGATAGTACAGGAATTTATTAATTTATTTATACAAGAATTTGAAAAATATGATACTGAAACTACTTTAAAAGTATTAGAAGAGATTGCAGCTAATGGAAAATTAAAATGGTTAGCTGAGGAGCAACTAAGAATAAGAGGTGATAGGTGATGTAAATGCTTTTAGACATACTAAGTAAGATAGATGAGAAAGTGAACAATATAAAAGATACACAGCTAGATCTAGTAGGAAAAGATTATATTGAAAAGTATTTATATATAAAAACTAAAGACAAAGAATTGATACCCCTGCCATTTAACCCAATACAGAGTATGTATTGGGGGAATAAGACTAAAAGAGATATTATATTAAAACCTAGACAATTAGGATTTACTACTTTAAAGGTAGCGGAGTACTTTGAAAGAATAATAAATGAAAAGAATGTTACAGCCGTTATAATTGCTCATAACAATGATTCTACTCAAAAGATATTTGCAGCAGTACAATTAATGTATGAAAATCTTCCAGAAGAAAAAAAGCTACAATTAAATGCAGGAATGAATAAGCCTAAATATGGAAATAGAAAAGAATTTTATTTTGTAAGTAACAACTCTAGAATATCAGTAGGTACAGCAGGAAATACCTCATTTGGTCGTGGTGATACTATAAATTACCTCCATTGTTCAGAGGTAGCTTTCTGGCCTAATCCAGAAGAACTTACAACGGGTCTATTTCAGGCAGTTCCTTTTGATGGTGAAATATGCTTAGAGACCACAGCCAATGGTGTTGGTAACTATTTTTATAGAACATATCAGGAGGCTAAGACAGAAAAATCTATATGGACTAATCATTTCTATAGATGGTTTGACCATCCCGAATATAAATTGAAGTTAGATCCTGGGGAGAAGCTAGAATTAGATGATGAAGAACAAAGATTAATAGATACTTATAATTTATCTTTAGAGCAAATCAAATGGAGAAGATGGAAAATATCCGAAATGCCTGATAAGGATGGATTAACAAAAGAAGATATGTTTAAACAAGAATATCCAGAAGATGAGCAAAGCTGTTTCTTAACATCAGGTAGACCAGTATTTGATATAAAGGTTTTAATGGAAATAAGGAGAAAGCTGGAAGGAATTATAAACTATAAAGAGTACTCCATAGATCATGCTGCAGAAATTAAATACAGACTAAACGAATATGATGATTATGAAATAGATTTTAATAGTTTCATACATGAGAAGTATAAAGGTGAACTTAAAGTATATGAAGAACCTAATTCTGATTTAGAGTATGTAATGGGATCTGACGTTGCAGAAGGAAAAGATGGTGGAGACTATTCAGTAGCTATAGTAATAGAAAAAGAAACTGGAAGGCAAGTCGCAGAACTTCATGGACATTGGGAGCCTGATATATTTGCTAAGAAGATTAAGAGATTGGGATTATATTATAATAATGCAGCAGCAGGAGTAGAAAGAAATAATCATGGCCATGCAGTATTAAATACATTAATTAACTACGATATTTATGATAATTTATATAATCATGTTAAATATAACAGTGCTACTGGTGAGGAAGAAAAAGAACCTGGATTCCCTACTAATAAGCAAACTAAACCTATATTAGTATCAGACTTACAAGAAGGTATTAGGGAGAGATACTTAGATATTCAATCTATGGAACTCGTAGATGAACTTATAACATTTGTTAATTTAGATGGGGGTAAAATGGGTGCACAAGAAGGCTGCCATGATGATAGGGTCATGGCATTAGGTATTGCTTTACAAGTAAGAAAGCATACTGTAGTAGATGAACCATTCTATGTATCATCAGGAGATAGGAGGTGAGATGTTGGGCTTATTTAATTTTTTTAAGAAAAAGGAAGAATCTACTATTGTAGCTACGGTTCAGACGAGAAATTCAAATAGTCATCCGTTTAGTGCTATAGATAAATATATTCCATCGGAAGTAGAATATGAGTTATATAAAACAATGAGAGAGGCAGTTCCTATCTTAGATACTGCTATAAATAGAATAGTAAGGCTAGTAGGTAAATTTGATATACAATGTGATTCAGATAAGGAAGAAACACAAATCAGAGAGTTCCTTGATAATGTAAAAGTGAATTCAAATCAAATAGGGATTGATAAGTTTATAGAATCATACTTGGACCAGTTAATCGAATGTGGTAATAGTGCTGGAGAAATAGTACTTAATAATGCAAAGAATGATATATTTGCATTAAAAAACGTAGATGTAAGGACTATAAGATTAAAAGAAACTGATAATCCTCTTGAAAACTTAATATGTCAAGTTCAACCAGGGAAAATGGATCCAATTGTATTACCATATCAGGATCTTATATTATTTACTCCTTTGGATCCTGAAGGAGATAATCCATATGGAGTTAGTTTATATAGGTCAATGCCTTTTATGACTGGAATATTACTTAAGATATTTAATTCCATGAGTAATAACTGGGAGAGGTTTGGTAATGTAAGATATTCAGTTACTTATAAGCCTGTTGATGATAAGATGGATAACAAAAAAGTAGAAGAAAGAATGAAGATAATAGAGAAAGCTTTTAATAAAGCTATGCAGAAAGGTAGAGATGGTAAAGTAAGTGACTTTATAGGTGTGGGAGATATACAAATAAAGGTAATAGGGGCAGATAATCAAATACTAGACTCTGAGGTACCAGTTAAGCAGGTATTAGAGCAACTAGTAGCTAAAACTGGATTACCCCCATTTTTGTTAGGTTTATCATGGTCAACTACTGAGAGAATGAGTCAGCAACAAGCTGACTTTCTTACATCGGAGTTAGATAATTACCAAGACGAAGTTACTCCAATGATTAAATATATTATAGACATGTGGCAAACCGTAACAGGAAGAAAGATACCTTATGAAGTAATATGGGAACAAATAAACCTTCAAGACAAAGTGGAAGAAGCTAGAGCAGAAATATTTAAGCAACAGGCAAGAGGGAAAGAAATAGAAAACGTCATTAAGCTTAGAAATGAAAATATAATAGATCAAGATATTGCTGCAGAGGAATTAGGATATGAGGAACCTGTAGGAGAAGCTCCACCAAGTTTTTTATTACTTCCACCAGAAGATGAAGAAGAGAATCAGGAAGATGGACAAGAAGATGGACAAGAAGATAATAAGTCTATGGGAAGAGAATCAAAACATAAATGTAGTTGCAGCATAAATAAAAGTCCATTTAATGCTCAGCCAACAGATCCTATTCAATTACAAATAGAGCAGGACACATTAAAAGGCTATATGAAATGTGTTAATAGACTAGAGAAGAAAATATTAGATTTAATACCAGTATTAGAAGAAAGCAATAAAGATAAAGGTAAGAGTTATATAAAAACAAAAGAACTTCCTGATTTTATTAAGGATAAAATTAAAGATGCTATAAAAGATTTTGTAATAGAAATGATAGGACAAGGATCAGAAGATGAAATTATTGAGTATTATGGTACCTATGGTCAATATCTACTGAATGCATTTGGATATGGAGCAATAAGAGGAAATCAAGTTATAAGAGAAGAATTTCCTGATTATGCATCAGAAACAAATGAGATTGTGGCTAATTATAATCATCCATATGTCCAGGAGCTCCTAAGAAATGGCATGGAGTTAGTTAGTACTAAAGCTAAAAATAAAAAAGCTGATGTATTAAATATTATGGCTGAACATGCTGCAGTAGGAGATAATCCAGTTGAATGGGCTAGAGATCTAGAATATAGGCTAAAGAAATCTATCACAGGTGAAAGATGGTACTGGGAAAGGCTCGCAAGGTCTGAAAGTGCTATGGCCATAGATAGAGCAGAGATGGCAGAATATGAGGCAGAAGGATTTTTTCATTGTGAATGGGATGCAGCACCTGATGCTTGTCATATATGTTTATCACTTGATGGTCAAATGTGGGCATTAGAGGATGCACCTAAGGTAGTAGAAGATACTCATCCACATTGTAGATGCAGAAAGAAACCTAGAACTAAAAGGCAATATGATGAGTATATAGGAAATGTCTAAGGAGGTGAACAGATGGATAATGATAATTTAATAAAAATGAGAGATTTATTTAGAGAGAGTGCTGTTGGTAGATTCACCTTTAAAATGTTAGAACTTAGTTCTTTACAATAAAATAAAAATTTAAATAAAAGGTAACAATTAAAGCTATATATGGAGGTGAAAATATGGCCAAGAACAAGTTAGAACTTGCCCAAGAGAGAATGCATTTAAAAGCTTCTGTCGAAGTGAAAAATGCACAAGATGGAGAACAAATACCCTCTAAGGATCTGGAATTAATAAATCGATATTCTAGAAAAGAACTTACATCAGAGGACGTTTATATTTATCCTATAATCCTAACTTCAAATGATAAGGATAGAGAATTTGAATACTTTGATAAAAAAGATTTAAATACCTTATCTAAGCTTTTTATAGGCAAGACAGGAATCTTAGATCATTCATGGAAAAGTGGAAATCAGCACTCAAGAATATATAAATGTAAAGTTGAGGCTGTAGAAGGAGAAACAAATTTTAAAGGAGAACAAAAATATATTTTAAAAGCCTGGGCCTATACAATTAAAGCGGGAAATGAAGAACTGATTGCTAAGATAGATTCTGGAATATACAAAGAAGTAAGTATAGGATTTAGAATAAGTGATTTAGAGTGCTCTATATGTGGAAATAGTTTCTTTGACTATGAAAACTGTAAGCATTATCCAGGAAGGGAATATAAAAATCAAGGGATATGTCATTTAAGAATGAAAGACCCCACAGATGCTTATGAATTTAGTTTTGTAGCAGTCCCTTGTAATAGCGATGCAGAAACTGTTAAGGGTGTAAAATTGGAAAAAGAGTCAAGAAAAAAAGAAAAAACTAATAGTGATAGACATGAGAAAAACTCGGAAAAAGAACCGAGTATTTTTTATGCTCAGATTACTAAGAGAGGAGAGATGTCAATGAAACACTTAAAAGGATTAATTAAAAAAGCTAAGGCTGATAATGCTGATGTCGTAGAAATACCTGTAGCTGATTTAGAAAAAGATTTAGAGACTTATGATGAAGCTATTGAAAAAGCAGAAGATGCAGAAAAAGAATTAAAGGAATTAAAACCTAAAGCAGCTATGGGGGACCAATATGTTGAAGATTTAAAGAAAGAATGTTGTAGATTAGGCAAAATGGCAGAGGGTGAAGCATTTAATGAAGAAATGATGTCTAAGGTATTCGAAAAATGCGAAGTTGAAGAACTCAAAGAATTTAAAAAACAATATGAAAAGAAAGTGGACGAGAAGTACCCGCCATTACCACAAACAAAAGGCAAGAAAAAAGAAAAATTAGAAGAAAAAGAAGTAGATAATACTGCTTTTAAAATGTAAGGGAGGTTTTGAATAATGGTAAATATAAATATGATTGCATTTGATGGTGCTGGAGCATTAAATATTACTTTTGCAAGTGAATTAATCAGTGAAGATGCAGGTAAATCAGTAGAAATAACCACTGACAAAACTGTTTCAGTTGCGGCTACAGGTAAAGACGTACATGGAAAAGCAATAAAAGTAGAAAAAGATGGTGCTGTAAATGTACAAGTCAAAGGATATGTTGAGTTTTACTATACTGGGACTACTGCTCCTAAAGCAGGATACTCGAAGCTTGTAGGAGATGGAAAAGGTGGAGTAAAAGTAGATGATACAGCAGGAAGAGAATATTTAGTCTTATCTGTAGATGCTGCAAGTAAAATCGTAGGAATTTTATTATAAGAAGGAGGTAATTGAATAATGGCATTTGATACTATTAATTTAGAAAAAGGGATGTATACAGAAGCATTGGCTAAGGGGAAGACCTTGACACAATTATTAGAAGAAGAGGATTCTTCTAAAAACTATGATGATGGTCTAGATGCATTTGAGAGACAATTAAAAAGATTTGATATCAGGGTAAAGGGTCCAGGTACTGATGTTATAGAAAAATTCTTTGCTACAACTGATTCATCAGTATTATTTCCTGAATATGTTTCAAGAACTGTATTGGTAGGATTAGAACAGGCCAATATATTGCCTGATATAGTAGCAACTACAACTAATATAGATGGCGATACTTACAGGTCCATATATATGGATGATGGAGAAGATTCAAAGAAGAGAAAAAGCCTAAAAAGAGTAGGAGAAGGAGGCCAATTACCAGTAACTACTATAAAAACTAAAGAAAATGTAGTAGATATCTTTAAATATGGAAGGTTACTTCAAGCTTCTTATGAGGCATTAAGAAGAAAGAAATTAAACGTATTTGAGATATTCTTACAACAAATGGGTAGGCAAATAGCTTTAGATATGGCCTATGATGCAATTAGTGTAATAATAGATGGAGATGGAGATGGAAATAGTAATGCAGCAGATGTATTCAAAATAGGAGACACTACTATATGTGGAACTGCAGGTAAATTGACTTATGATGAATATATTGCATTTTGGGCTGAATTCGACCCATACGAAATGAATACTGTATTGGCTCCTAAAATGCAATTAAAGGATATATTGACATTACCAGAATTTAAGGATCCACAAGCAGGATTTACATTTCAGAAAGATGGTAAACTTATATCTCCATTAGGTGCGAAACTTGTAAGAGCTGATCAGGTAAAGGAATTAGGTGTGGAAGGTATTGTTGGATTAGATAAAGGATTGTGTCTAGAAGAAATCGTAGAGCAAAGTGTAACGACTGAATCAGACAAACTTATTGATAAACAATTTGAAAGAACTTCCATATCTAGAGTAGGCGGTTTCAATAAGTTGTTCCAACCATCTGCAAAGGTGCTTAAATGGAAATAGATCTTCTCAATGGAAGGTCTATTTTCTACTTGAGGAGTGATTAAATGATTGAAGTAAAGGTTGAAAGGGTTAGGAAAAAAGCTAGACTTGATGAAAGTTATGACGAAGATATACAGGATACTATAGAAGAAATGACGCCTTTTATAGAATCTAAAATAGATAAAGAGTATCTAAATACTGAAGATACCTCTATCCAGTCTATTATAAATCTAGGAGCTACTGAAATAATTATAGGTGAATTTATCAAGGAACAATCCAATGATGAAGATGATTCAGTTTCTTTAGGGGTAGGACCTATTAAAATAGGAGAAAACAGTTCTTCTAAAAATAGAATGAGCAGAGCAAAGGATTTTGTCAATGATGGATGGGAGAAATTAAAACCTTATCTTATCCAGGATGAAGATCCTTTTTATTTTGGAATAATGGGAGGATAAATCATGAGAGAGAGCAATATTAAATATAAAAGAATATTTGACAAAAGGACAGATAAGTATGGACAAAGTGCTACTCTCTACATTCATCCTATAGGTGAAAGATGTCCATGTTTTAATCCTAATACTGGTTATGGAAACCCCAAATGGCATAGACAAAACCCTACAGCTATAGATTGTGATGATGAATGTTACATCAATAGGGAAAAAGAGACCATACCTTTAAAAGCCTTTATATTTCCAGCTAGTGACATAGGGAAAAAAGGATTTGAAGAAATAGTATTGGCAGCTATAGGGCAAGTAAAGAAAGATGATTATGTTTATGTTGGTAAATCTGATGTAGATATATTTAATTTATCTGAAAAGGATTATCTAGTTTATAAGAATAAGAAATGGAAAATAAAAAATCCTGATGTATATAAAATAGGAGATATAAATTTAACTTATGTTGCCTTATTAGAGCTTATAGGAGAGGATAAATGAATAGTGGTATCTTTGGTCTAGAAGAAGTATTAAGAGACTTGGAATTAACTTCTGAGGAAATAGATAATGCCATGGATGAAATATCTAAGGAAATAGCTACTGAAATATTAGAAGGTGCAATTCAAAATGTAAATGGCCCTAAGATAGGAAAAGTAAAAAAAGGTCCTAAGATAAAATCTATAAGCTTTTATAAACAGCCGTATCCTGTTGGAGTAAGAACAGGAAATTTAAAGAGGTCATTGAAAATTAAGAGCATGGGAAGAGCTAAACATAAAGTATTTGCAGACATGAATATAGCTAACTATGCTTGTCACGTACATGATGGTACTACAGTTATGCGACCTAGACCATTTTTAGATGACGCTGTTGACGAATTAATGGATAGTAATAAATACTTAGATATAGCAGGAAAAATTATTGACGATATTTTAAATGAGTAGGTGATTAAATGGATCATAATTCACCAATAACCAGTGTAAAGAAACTACTAATGGATTTTCTGAAAGAAAAGCAAGAGTTAGGGCATATAGATATAAGAGAAAATTATATTAAAGTTGATACAGATTTACCTTTAAAGAAACCATTGATTACAATATCCAAGGGTAAAATATCAACTAACCCTATGTTCTTTGAAGATTATATAGGAGAAGAGTTTAGCGAAGAAGAATATCAGTTTATAGAGACTAAAGGAAGAGAGTTGAACCTTTATTACGATTTTCATATATGGAATAGTACTTCTCCAAAACTAGGCGGAGAAACTGAAATAGAAAGAATACAAGAAAGACTACAATATATATTTGATTTTGAAAGTAATGCTATACCAGGTATTACTTTTTTTGAATTTAGAGAAGGAACTTCAACAGAAGATCCTCTTGAAGAAGGTTTATTTCATGCTAGATGTACTCTTCATATTAAAGCATTATGGAAGCGTGAGTTTAGATATGATGTAATTGATGAAATTGAACCACATGGAGAAATAAAAGAATAGGAGGTAATGCAATATGGCTATAAAAGATACACAAAGAGTAGGAGTATTTTCTGAATCTACTGTATCCAAAGAAGTAATGGGTTTCCCTGGTACTTGTTGGCCCATGGGAATAGTTGCTCAAGTAGATCCAGAAATATATAAAGATGAAGAAGGCAAGCCTTTAGAAGTTAAACCCTTTGCTATTCAAGTAAAAGAAGATGCTTATAATACTTTTGGTAAAGATAGTGAAATGTCAAAGTTAGTTGAAATAGTTACTCTTTTAGGGGTAAATAGGCTGGTCTGTGTTCCAGTAATAGCACCAGCAGAGGGAGAAGTAACAAAGGCAGAATATAAAGCTTCATTAGATATTTTGTATAATGAGGATGCTCCAAAGATAGTAATCACAGATTCAGCTGATAAAGATGTTCATATGGAGATTAGAAATCATTGTGATAAGGCATCAGAAAATAGAAAAGAGAGAAGGGCACATGTAGGATCAACTGCTGATACAGTAGCAAATTGGACTAAATTAGCAAAACCTATTAATTCAGGAAGAGTTACTATGTGGGGAAGTATTCCACTTGACTTGGAAGGTAATGCATATGACGATTCAGTTTATTTAGCTGCAGCTTGTGCTGCATATGATGCATTAGAGTTAGATCCAGCTATGCCACTTCATAATATTCAACTTCATCCGGATTTATTTGGTGGTCTATATAATAGATTTGATGATGAAGACTTAGAAGCTTTATATGGAAATGGTATTGCTGCCTGTAGAAATATAAATGGAAGAATCTTTATAGATAGATGGGTAACTACCTATACTGAAGATGATGGGGTTAATCCACCTGTTGAAGATGATAAATATCAGGAGGGAACTGTTGCAAAGATTAAAGATTATATTGATGAAGGACTAAGAAATAGATTATCTACTCTTCATCCAAGAGTTAAAGCTAGTGTTAATAAAATGAATGAAGTAAAATCAGACACGACGAATTGGTTGATGGAACAGGCTGAAAAGGAGATTATTGAAGAACCAAACGTATATAAAATAGAGAGACAAGCAGATAAAAGGACTAGATTCCATGTATATTATAATTATAAAGTGGTGTTGCCATTGAACACTATATTCCTTCATGGAAAAGCTTTAGTTTAGGGGGTGTGAGAATTGAATAAATTTAAAATGAATTTACAACTATTTGCTACTCCTACAGTGCCTATTAGTGACAATATATACTTTAGAATAATTCAAAATGGAGTTTCTAGGAAGGTAGCAGTAGTAGAAAGCTATAAGTCAACTAAGACAAAAGAAACTAAAGAACAGGAAGCCTTTGGTGAATCAGAAGCAGTAGCAACATATGGAGGCAGGACAAGTTATGAACTTGAAATCTCTAGGGCATATGTGACTGATGAAGCTCTACAAGATGGAATATTTCTTGATGAATTAGAAAACTTTGATTTTGTTATAGAGAAACCTGATAGATCTGAAATGTATTCTATGTGTAATTGGAGTGAAGTAAGTGAATCAGGGGAATTAAAGGATAAAGTAGCAGAGAATATGAGGTTTAAAGCAGCAAAATTTAAAAGAATTATGAAATAAGGTGTAGTCATATAGGCTACACCTTTTATATTAGGAGGTAATTAATATGTCTAAGTTAGCAAATATGAGAAAAGGAATACTAGAGCATAAAATAGTTAATTATCCAGGTACAAATGAAAGGGTGGGCATAGTATCACTTAATAATAAAGATATTATCGGAGCAAGGGAAAATGCAATGAGATATGCGACAGAACATCCAGTTGATATGGACACAGCTGATTTAATATTGAGTATGTTTACGTTAAAAGAAGCAATGAGAAACCCTGAAAATTTAGGAGAGTATTTTGTTTGTGATTTTGAAGAGATAAATGAATTTATGAATCCTAAAGAAGTGTACGAGTTACACAATGTATTCGTTGAAGTACAGAATGGAAAAACTTCTGACCTAGAAGATTTAACATTAGAAGAATTTGAAGATATTAAAAAAAAATTAGAGAAGATGGAACTGAAAGAATTAAATGGAGAATTGCAGACTATTTTAAAGTACTTCCTTCTTCAGATGAATTTAAAAACCTTACAGAGGGACAATTAACCTGGATATATGCAAATATGAAAATAGATATAGATGAAAGAGTAGAAGGAATGTGTAATAAATGCAAACACGAAACCGAAGAAAATAGATGTAATAGATGTGGAGAAGAAATTAAGGAAGAAGTTCATTCAACAAATAAGAACTTTGATGAAAATAAATTCAGAGCCTTGGCAGGTGATATAGATGGCTAAAGAAAGAGAAGTTAATGTTATTGTAGATGCTAAAAATAAGTCTAAGGGTGCGTTTGTAGAAATAAGGCAAGATTTAAAACAACTGGGGGATGAAGCTAATAAAGGAGTAAGTAAATTTACAAGCTCGTTCGCTAATGCTGATAAGGTAGTTCTTTCATTTGCTGATAGAATGAAATGGATGGACAAAGTAGCAAAAAGAACATTTCAGGGTACTGCAGCTGCAGCAGCAGTATATGTTGGAGCGACTTTAAGAGATTTTACTCAATTAAATGATGGTATATCAAAGGTAAATACCTTATATGACCAAACATCTGATAGTCAAAGAAAGATGTATCAAGATTCGATAAAGATGTTTAGTCTTTTACCAACAGATTTTAATAAAATCACTCAAGGTATATATGACACAATATCTGCAGGTGCTGATCCTAAATATGCTACTATGTTTTCAAGAAAATTTGGAATGGCAGGGGTAGCAGGTGATTCAGATATGGATATAGTTACTAAGGCAGCTATGGGTACTATGAACGCTTATAAACTAGAAGCTAAGGACCTTAATAAAATACTAGATTTGCAATTTATGACTGTTAAAGACGGTATTACTAGTTATAGTGAGTTGGCTTCTTCATTGGGGACTGGTGTACTAGCAAATGCAAAGACCGCAGGTATTACATTAGAGGAGTTATATGGTTCTATTGCTATGATTACTAAAAATGCCATACCAGCTAATATTGCTACGACTTCATTAAATCAGATGTTTAATAAGTTTACTGATACAAAAGTAATTAAAAGGATGGGGCAATTTGGCGTAAAAATACAAGATGCAAACAAAAATACTAGACCTTTGATAGAAATACTTAAGGATTTAAACTATCAATTTGATAAAAGAAATATGACTAGTGAACAAAGAAAAGGTTTTTTCAAAGACTTACTAGGAAGTGATGAAGCTGCCAGAGCTATATTACCTTTAATAAGTGACTTAAAGGAATTCCAAAAAATATTAGGTGATATGGATAATTCTTCTGGAGCAATGAAGGATGCTTTTAATGATAGACTAGAAAGTATGCAGACGCAGTTCAAATTATTTTGGAATCAAATAAAAGGTGTGGGATTGGAGCATATAATGACATTAGATCCATTATTAAATGCAATCATGGAGCCATGGATTAAAAAAGTCAAATTAGGTCTTGAGATAGAGGACTTAAAAGACACTTTACAATCTACTGAAAATCCTCATACAAAACAATTAACCATGCTTGAAATAGAGAGTTTAGAGAACCAGTTATCTTCTCTAGATTTTACCCCAGTTGATAAGTTTAGAGATTCATTAGCTGAATCAGTAAAAGAACTAGAGAAGATAAATCCACCATTGGCTAAGTTTTTAGAGACAATAGGAAACTTTACATTAAGCTTTGTCGGTAAAGATGGGGTAGAAAATAGGGAGAAGGTTGGGAATTTAGCTAAAGGTGTAGTAAAGGTATATGGGATTAAAAAGTTTATTGATGCAATGAATTGGTTTAATAAGAATTTTAAACCGATAAAAGACAATAAAGAATCAGATGTTGCAGAAGCGCTTGTTAAAACCTTGCAAACAATGAATGTCAATGCTAATATGGTTAATATCTATGGGAAAAACATAAATAGTGTTGGAAAAGGTGAAGTGCCAACAGTAGCGGGAACACCTCCTAAGCCAAATGCGCCTAATTCTGAAGCAATACCACTTCCAGGAGAAGTAGCGTATATCGGATATGCAACAAGTCTTACAACCGGGATTTATGTTCCTGAGGAATACAAAGTAGGTGGTAAAAAGTATGACGAATTGGAGAATAAACTATTAAATGCAATAGAAGATAAAAAAACTAATAAAGATAATTCAAATAACTTTAATCCCTCAAGAAATAACATGAATCTTTATTCCTTGAGGGATGGTAGTAGTCTTAAGCCTAAATCTGTAGATAATAAAATAAGTAAAGAACAAGTAGAAAGTTCTATAAACTTAATGAAAACTAACGTAATGGATGAATTGTTAAAATTAAAGGATTTAGATAATAAAATAAATATGCAAAACCGAATAAGCGTAGAAGCTCCTAAAGTAGAGACCAAGATATATATTGATGGTAAAAATATTCCAGTTCAAAGAGTAGAGGTAGATTATAAGAAGGTCGAGAAACAATCAGAAGTTCAAGCAAGAAGGTACGGAAGAATAGATATGCCTTATTAATTGGTTGAAATCCTTCAGCTATTAATGGTATTATTTAGTTAATAGTATTAATGGGGGGATAATCATGGATAATAAAATTTGGTTCTATAATGACTGGTTTCAAGTATATGGACCTTTTGATAAAGAAGAAATAATAAAGTTGTTAAATGAAAAGAAAATAAAAAAAGATTACCATTTATGGCATATAGGTTTGGATGATTGGGTTTGTATCAAAGACATTGATGTATGCAACTATGTTTATCCTGAAAATTATCAGTCAAAAAATACTTTTAAAGGGATACCTGAGTTCAATCCTAGTATTTTTAAAGAGAAAAGAGTCTATGATTATGATAAGGGAAAATCGTCTATAAAAATAGCAGGTATTTTACTAGTATTGGTGGGTGCCCTATGGGGTATTAATTCTTTAACTCCTATGTTATCTGGGGTGTATTATAGTGATGCTACGACTTATTTGACTTTAGGATGGAATGCTGTGGCTTCAATAGTTACAATCATTATCGGACTACAGGTATCTAAAATAAAATCATGGAGCTATTCCTGGGGCATAGGAATAGCAGTAGTAAATTTAATCACAGATTTAATAAATGTAAGAGATAATGGAGCTAACTTTAAATTGTTTTTTATTCCTATATATTTAGGAATTGCATTTTTATTGCTTAGTAATGAGAGAATCTTTAAAGAATCAGAAATAGAAAAGACTACTAATTAGTGGTCTTTTCTACATGAATTGAAAGGTGGTGCTAGATTGAAATTATCACCATTAAAATATAAAAGCTATACATGGCCAGTGAATCCTAGAACATATTCATTAAGATTTGAAAAAAATACAGCTATACACCATTATCCTTACACAAATATTAATGAGGTAGATGATACCGGAATGAAACCTAGAGAAGTAAATGGAGAAGGAGAATTTATAGGAGAAGGTGCATATGAAGAGTTCCAAAAACTAGCTAGTATATTTTATAGTAGGGGACCAGGTTCACTAATACATCCTATATGGCAAATACAACAAGCTATATTTACAAAACTAGAAGTAGAACAAGAGCCTACTCCTGATTATGTTAAATATAGTTTTTCTTTTATAGAACACTTTCCAGAAGTAAAGGTTCAAGAAAAGAAACAAGTAACCTCTAACACTATAGCAAAGCCACAACAGAAGGTCACTCCTAAAGCTCATACCGTAAAACAAGGTGATACTATGTGGGCTATAGCTAAAAACAATAAGATTAATTTAAAGGACTTAATATCTAAAAATCCTCAAATTAAGAGTCCAAATCTAATTTATCCAGGACAGAAAATAAATTTGTAGGTGATATTTATGTATGTAGAAGTAAATAGTAAAGTTAATAAAAAAACTTATGAAATAAGGCGGATAAGTGAGTATGATATAGAAACTTCACTAGATATTCCTGCTGACCATTTCAATATAATTATAGAAAATCCTATTGATGAAAAGGGCTATGGAGTAAATGCTGATGTATTTAATCCTAATGATAGCTTAAAAATATCTGAAGACTATGGAGTAATATTAAATGGAATAGCTGATGATGTAGATGAGTATTGGGATGATAATGGAAGCAAAATAGAAATAGGTGGAAGAGATAAATCTATGATACTTCTAGAAAATGATGCTGAACCTAAAACATATTACAAATTAAAACTGAGCACTTTTATTAGTAAGATAGCTGGACCTTATGGATTTAAAGCTAAAGTAAACAGTAAGCATGATAAGGTTATAAGTAAAATAGTAGTAGAAGTAGGGGATAGTGAATGGGATGCCATATTTAGAGAAACTAAGAAATTAGGCATGTGGTTATGGTGCACTCCTGATGGCACTCTTGTAGCAGATGTATTAAATTACAGCGGATCTCCCAACTATAAATTTAGTAATGATTTAGCCATAGATGCTATAAGAATGAAAAGATTTAGTAAAAAGAAAAGAGGGGCAGATATTAAAAGTGAAGTATGGGTTAAAGGACAAAGCGGAATGTCATATGCGACTTATCCCCCATCACAAACTAGAATCTTGTCAAAGTTTAAAGATGCAGCATTAACTACACTAGGATATGTCAGAAGAATGATAATAGAAGATGGAGAAGCTAAGAGCGTATCAAAAGGACAAGAAATAGCTAAAAGGCATATTCAAGAGAGAAAAAGAGGTAGTTTTGAAATTGAGATTGCTATAAATGGAAAATATCCTATTGAAACAAATAAAACTGCATATGTAAAGGATAAAGTCACCAAGACAGATGGTGTTTTTTTTATTGTTGGAGTTAGGGATAAAAAGAATACTAATATTGGTCATGAAAAAATTATAAGGTTAAGGCCATTATGGGAGGGGTTATAATGAGCTATCAAAGAGCAAGGGAAAGGCAATCAAGACAAGATAATTATAATACTTCTGAGTTAGGTAATGTAACAAGTAGTGGTAAAGAAATAAATGCTATAGGGCTAGGTGAATATAGAGAAGTACCTCTCATAGCTCCTTTTGGTATTAGATGGAATCCTCCTTCCGGTGCAAGTGTTCAACTAATTAAGAATTGGAGTATGGGGTCAAATATAGTGGCAGTAGGCACTATAGTAGATGAAGAAATAGAACCAGGAGAAGTTGAATTATATTCCCAAGGTGGAGCTAAGATTCAGCTTAAAAATGATGGAACAGTTATTATAAATGAACATTTTAAGATAAATCCAGATGGTAGCACTGAAAGAATCTAGGTGGTGATTAGATTGATTGACTATAAAATAGAGAGTGGGGATTTAGTTAGAAAAGGCTTAAGAGATTTACAGATGGTCGAAGGGATTGGGTCTAAAAAACAATCTATGTTAATAAGACTTATAGTTGAAAGAGGCTCTTTTATATATGATGAAGGCTTAGGTAGTAGGTTAAAACTTCTGTATAGAGAGAAACCTTCTAGAGTTCCAGCAATGGCAGATGTTTATGTCAGAGAAGCTTTAGAACCTGAGGAAGATATTTTAATTGAAAGAGTAGAAGTTCAATGGCTAGATAAGAAAAAGATTCTTATTCTAGTTTATTTTACTTGGAGTGAGATCCAGGATAGATTAGAGGTGATAATATGAGTGATTTTATATTTAAATCTCATGAGGAAATCGTAGAAGAAATATTAATTGATTTTGCCAATGAATTAGGAGTAGATAATATATCAAATGCTTCAGATATAGCAATAAAATCTAAAGTTTATGCAGCACAAATTGAAGGGATTTACTACAATCAAGCCTTTATCCTTAAACAAAGTAATCCTATGACTGCAACAGATAGTTATCTTGATATGTGGGGAAAAGGAATGAATATTGGAGATAGAAAGGATGCAACTAGAGCTATAGGTGCAGTTATCTTTGGCAGAAAACAACCTAGCCAAGAAGATATAGTTATTCCTGAAGGAACTATGTTTTCAACTAATCCAGAGGTATATGGAAAGCTGATAAATGGAGTAACTACTGAAAAAGTAATATTACCTGCAGGAGAAACTGAAATAGAAGTCCTAGGAGAAACTATAGAAACAGGAGAAGAGTCAAACGTACCTCCAGGAGTATTTTCCATTATCAATAATCCACCTGTAGGAATTGAGTATGTAAAAAACATAGAAGGTTTTAAAGATGGCTCCGGAAGTGAAGAAGATGAAGAATATAGAAGTAGATTTAAGAAAGATAAATTTTATGGAACAGATGATGCTTTTGCTAATAGAGCTAGAGAAGTAGATGGTGTTGTATTTGCTAAAACCCTAGAGATGAACAGAGGACGTGGGACAACAGACGTACTTATAGCTGCAGCCAATGGAATTCCTTCTGATGAATTGGTCGAAAGGGCACTAAAGCATCTATTAGAAAAAAGACCTTTAGGATGTGATTTAGGAGTAATCAAACCTGAAGCTTATATATTTAATACTGCTATAAAAGTGTCTTTAAAAGAAGGTTTTACTCTAGAGTCTAAGATTGAAGATATGACTATTCTTGAAAGGATAAAACAATCAATAAGAGTCTATATTAAAGTTGTTGGTATAGGTGGCATTATAAGAAAAATGGGTTTAGCTAATGCAATATATGATTTAGAAGAAGTAATAGATGTTGAAGTTATAGAACCCATAGAAAACATACAATTAAATGAAAATGCTATAGCTCAAGAGGGTGAATTTAATGTCACAACTTAGTTATAAAGAAATTATAGAAAATCAAATTCCCGAAGATCTCTTCAAAAGTAAAGATATAGAGTCACAAGCTATAGGAAATTCATTAGACAAACTTCAATATGATATTGATATGTTAGAAAATGAAGTAAATCCTTTGACCGGAAAGGGTAAAGGATTAGAGCAATGGGAAAAGTTTTTCAAGCTTCCTTCTAATATTTATGATAGCATTGAAATAAGAAAAGCAAGAGTAATATCTGAATTAATACAATTTATGTCTGATGAAAATGTTATAAGAAAAGACGAGATAGAAGCAATACTATCTTTCTTTGGGGATGTTGAAATTGCCGAGCATTTTGCAGAGTATATATTTGATGTGGCATTTAAGGATATAAAGTCTCTAAACATAGATGAAATAGTAAAGATAATTAAAAAAATAAAACCTTCATGGCTTGATTTCAGGCTTACAAGTGAACATTCAAAAGAACTAGAACTTCAAACCAATTATAAAGAATATCCAGTACCTTATTTAATGTGTGGTACATTCAAATGTGGAACTAAACCTTATATTCAAACTGAAGGAGTCAGCTTCGGTACTACACTTAACGTAAATACAAGCAAAACAGATACTTCTCAAAGATATAAATTAACTGGAACATTTAAAAGTGGGGAGGCGAAACTATGATAACTGGGGAAGGAATACAAGAAATAGCACAATCAATTTTAGGTTTAGTTGATTATGCAGAAATACAAATGGAAACAGAGACTAAACTACTACAGCTATATAGAACATCTATAGATAATGATACTCTTAAAGTATTTATAATGCTTGATGATACTATAGTTGGAGATATACAGAACATAAAATTAATAGGTAAAAGTGGAAATATACTACTAGAAAATCCTCAACCAATAGTTAAAAATGCAACTAAGGGACTTCTAGTAGTATTTTCTATTAAGGTCGTGGAGGTAATGCAATGAAAAATATAGAGGTATATGAAAAGCAGACATGGCAGGATCGTATAACAGAAAGACCAGGTACATTTAGAGAAGTGCAAAATCAAGATGGGAGTATAACTCATATTCCAGATGAAGGAGAAGTATTAGAAGAAGGTAGTCCTTTTTCTGCAAATAGAATGAATTATATAGAAGGTGGAATCTATAAATCAAGTATACAAGCTAAAACAAACAAAGATGATATAACCTCTCTAGCAGTAGAAGTAGCTATACTTAAAAATGCTAGTTTAAATAATATCACTCATAATATATTTATAGTTAATTTTACTAATTTGGATAGTATAGAGCTGAATCATGGAGTTTATGACTCATTAGGAAAAAGGTTGGTGATATAATGGCAAAATTATTGAGTAGTTTACCTGTGGGTGCAAAGGTTAAAGATATAAATTCTAAGTACTATGGAAGTCCTATCATATGGCAAATAGCGGACAAAAATCACGCTGGATACCCTGCCAACTCTGTAACTTTAATATCAGAGAAAATACTTTGCTTAAAAGCCTCTGATGGAAAAGAACCATCAAACCCGCTCAGCAGTAGGGCGAATTGGGGAAATAATGATTACAAAGTATCAAATATTCTCCAGTGGCTTAATAGTGGAGCAACAGCTGGAAATTGGTATTCAGGACAACATAGTCATGACGCACCACCGATTAAAGCAAATGTGACATATAACAGCTACGACACAGAAGCTGGGTTCTTGAATGGTTTTGCAACAAACTTTGTGGCAGCTTTGCTTAATACTACAGTGAAAGTAGCCAAAACTAAGCTATTGGAAGGTGGAAGCGAAGAGGTAGTATCAAAAATATTCCTTGCCTCAACTACAGAAGTAGGGCTAACCAATGAAGCAGGCACAATAGAAGGAAGTAAGCTCTCTCTATTTACTGATGACGAATCAAGAAAGGCATACCCAACAGTTGATGCAGTTAGCAGAAGTGAATATAAAGAAACAACACTCTTAGACTCAAGTAAACCTTTTAGTTGGGACTTAAGAACTCCTTATACTCCTACCATCGACATGGTCTATATGGTTTCTATTTCTGGGAGTAGAGGCACCGGCCTTGCACATAGAGGTAGTGCGGGCATTCGTCCTCTTTGCAATCTGCCGTCTGGAATTTTAATATCTGATACACCAGATTCCGACGGAGCATATAGAATTATATTCAATACTGCACCTACAACACCACCATCAATAACAGTACCTACAACAGTAAGAGGTGGAAACAGCTTAGATATATCTTGGGGAGCTAGTACTGATTCTGACAGCAATTTAAGTGGCTACATTCTAGAGCGTAGTGTAAATGGGGCAGCTTATACTCAAGTATATAAAGGAACTAACAGAAGGTTTACAGATAGTATAACCAAGGGATGGAATACTGTGGCTTATAGAGTAAAGGCATATGACTCTCAAGGTGCAGAAAGTGGATATACTACATCAGCAACTAGGACAGTAGTAAACAATACTGCACCTAGCATAAGTGGACAAGATAGTAACTTAGGAGATAAAAACTTAGGTTTCTTAATCACTTATCAAGTAGATGATGTTGATACCTCTGATACCTTAGTAGTAACGGAAAAACTAAATGGTTCTATTATTAGAACTGTAAGTGGAGCACCTAGAAATCAAGATTTAGAAATAGAGATAACTAATGAAACGTTATTTAAATTAGAATTAAACTCTAATAATACTATAGAAATAAAAATAGATGATCAGCAAGGTGGTATAGCTTATAGGAGATTTACTTTCAGAAGAACAAATTCTGCTCCTATCATAGATGGGCAAGACAAGGACTTAGGGCAAAAAACAGAACCTTTTAGCATTGATTTTTCTGTATCTGATAATGAAGGTAATGCAATAACAGTAAAAACATATATTAACAATGTATTAAAAGAAGAATATCAAGCTATAGATGGTGCTACAAATACATTTACTATCTCTAGCGAAGATTGGTACAGGCTAAGAATAGGTCAGCACAATATTAGGATAGAAGCTAGAGATGAACATGGAGCTACGGCAGTAAGAAACTATATATTTACTAGATATGACGATAAAATCCAATTCACTCTAAAGGCTCCTATAGAAACTGACATTATGGCCACAAAAATATTAGTTACTCCAACATGGACCATCCCTGCAGGAGCAGTAGCAAAAGTAGAAGCTTGTAACAATGCTTTTGATGAAGTACCGACATGGGAGGATATAACCTCTCAAGTGAATATCAGTAGACACTACAACTTTACTAATGATATAAAAATTGCCGATAAATCGGGAATCAACATAAAAGTTTCTATAGAAAAAGGTACAGCTACAGAGGAAGTAGTCATAAATGGATTTGGAGGTGCTTTTGAATAATGGAGATAATAAATAAGAAACCTCTATCAGAAATCAAAGAAGAGCAGCAAGAAAAAAAAGATATGATGTTAGTTGATATATATGAGATACTGATTGATTTAGATGATAGATTAACAAAAATAGAAGAAAAATTAAATGGAGGTGTAAAATAATGATAAAACCTTGGAAAGTCAAAGCTTATGCAGTATTAGTAAAGGCTGAAAAGTGGGAATTAGAGAATTATGAAGGGAATATACTTCCAGTGATTCCCGAAGAATATGTTATAGTGGTTGCAGAATTTTTAGCAACTGGTGAATTAGCAATATAAGCCAAGAAGGGCAATAGACTAGACAATGGTCTTTTTTATTGCCCAAAATAGTAAAATATAATTAAAGTAGCTATGTTTAAAGCTCCCTAACTAGGTAATAAGCAAGTATAGATATTTAGGAAAGGAGCTGATTACATGAAAGTATATATTATAAGACCAAAGGATTACTTTAAGGTGAATAGCTATATTTACAATTTTAAAAAGCAAGGTAAAAATTGCTATACTAAACATATTAATAAAGAATTATATTTAATAGTTAGTGATAATGCAATAGAAAGGAATCAATTAAATAGTATTATTAAGGAGCTCGAATTACATGAATAATAGAGAAGCTTAGAGATAAAAAAGAACTTACTTAGGTAGGTTCTTTTTTAATGAAATTTTTGGAGGTGCGGAATGGAGAATATAACAAATATAACAAATATAGAAACAAGTAAATTCACAGCAATAGCAATTGTAGGAAGTGCAATAACAAGTCTAATAGGAGGGTGGGATAGAGCATTGCAAACATTACTAATATTTATGGCAATAGATTATATTTCAGGACTTGTTGTTGCAGGTGTATTTAAAAAATCAAATAAGACAGAATCAGGAGGATTAGGTTCTAGAGCAGGGTGGGAAGGTATATTTAAAAAGGTTATGACTTTGTTTTTGGTGTTAATGGGAAATCAATTAGATTTATTACTTCAAGTTGAATATGTAAGATATGGACTGATTATTGCTTTCATGATAGATGAAGGTATGAGTATAATTGAAAATGCGGGTTTAATGGGGATACCTATCCCAAAACTATTGTCTGATTCATTTGATATATTAAGGAAGAAAGAAGAGGTGAAGCAATAATGAAAGTATTTTTAGAACCGGGACATGGCGGAAAAGATCCAGGAGCCTTAGGTAATGGAATGCAAGAAAAAGATATAGCATTATCAGTAACATTAAAAGTAGGAGAAATATTAAAAAGACATAATGTAGAAGTGATATATTCAAGGACCACAGATGTATTCTTAGAACTATCAGAACGTACTAGTTTAGCAAATAAAGCTAATGCAGATATATTTGTATCTATACATTGTAATGCTGCCGAAAATGTAGACGGTAAAGGTGTAGAGACATTTAGTTATCCAGGCAGTGTTAAAGGTACTGCTTTAGCAAAATGTATCCAGGATAGCATAATATCTAGTAAAGTTTATACTTTAAATAGAGGAATTAAAACAGCTAATTTTGTAGTATTAAGACAAAGTAATATGCAGTCAGCTTTAGTAGAATTAGCTTTTATTACTAATATAGATGATTCTAAGATATTAAAAAATAAGCAAGAAGAATTAGCCTTAGCAGTAGCAAAAGGGATATTGAATTATTTAGGAGTGAAATATATGGAAAGTAAATCTAATTTAATTAAAATGAATCTTCATGGTAAAGATTTAGAAGTAGAAGGAATAATTGAAAAGAGTGATAAAGGCAGTACAAACTATGTTCCAGTTAGATTTCTAGAAGAGTTTGGATATAAAGTAGGATATAAAGACGGAAAAGTAATAATAGAATATAAATAATTATTGAGGCCCTGGAGTAAAATCTAGGGCTTTTTTTATTTTTATAGATATTTGTTATGGTATAATTTGGAGTATGTAATAATAGATGGGCAACAGAAAATTAGATATAATTAAAAAGGGGGTATTTATGTTTTGGAAAGAATTAATGTGTTCTTCAGGATGTGTTTTTGTTCATTGATATTGATATTTTATCGTGGTTTTTATTTATTAGAAGGAGGTATCTCGCCATTTTATAATTTCTTTGGGGGGTTCCCTCGTTGGTTAGATTTAATTATATTTAAATTATTATCTATAATTAGTATTGTTGGAAGTTTTATTTTGTTTTATTCTTTAATTAACTTTTTCATAGAATGCTTTAATTATCTTAAAATAAAAAAATAATAAAATTTGAGATGTTATAAATCAGCATAAACTTACCCTCTATATTAACTTTATAGAGGGTGTCAATTATATGCTAATGCTAATGCAATTGTATTGATGAAGTGTGCAATTGCTATAATGAGTTAATATCGCTTTGAAATAGAATTAGATGAAAAAGAAGGAGTTTTAAAACTTATGTAGAAATATATAAGTAAATCTTATATAAGGGGCGATAAATTATGTTAGAGGGTTTATTATTTATATCTAAGGATTTATTATATTCTTTGGAGAATATGAAATTTACAGAAGATGAAAGAAACTACATGGCTGGTGTATTGAAAAAAGTTATAGATGTATCGTTAGTAGAATTAGAACAAGAAAAAATGTAGTATAGAGTTTTGAGAGCTAAGGTATTAATTAACCTCTTGCTTACCATACAAGAGATTGAGGTTTTTAATTACAAGATATTCAATTATTTTCATTAAAATATCACCAACAACATAGTGGTATAGAGGATGGAGACTTATTATATGCAACTAATTCTAAGAATTTACTACATTAGAAATATTTATTACAATATTATATAGATATGACAAGGCTCTAGAGTAAAATCTAGGGCTTATTTTTTTGTGTTGCATATTTTCTCTCATTATATTAAAATATTGATTAATTGAGGGGGGAATAAGCAATGGAGATTAGAGATATTGTTTTCCCAGCAGATTTTTTAAATTTAACCAAGGAAGATACTGATAAAATAATAAATGAAATGGAATTAAATATTGATGTAGATACTGATGTCAAGATACATCTTTACAATATTAAAAATCAGCTTTTCATAGATAGTAGTGTTTCTTCATTGATCAAAGATAAAATTTTTGCTGGCAAGACATCTGTAAAATGGTATAAATTTGAATTTAGCGAAGAGGAAAAAGCAGGTATAATAGAAAGAATAGAATCAGAATCAAATTTTTACAACGTAGTACTTCCCATTGATACATCTCAGATTAATTTACCAGTTAAGTATACTTGTATAAAGATTGGTGACAATAAGTATATGATGAGAATCATGAATCCAACGGGATCAAGAACGATAAATACGGGGAAAGAGATAAGTAAAATTAAATCTGTAAATAACATAACAGTAATAATTGATATAGATAGAAAATACATTGAAGTAAGAAGCGATAATGTTTCTGCGAGGAAAATAATAAATAATATAATAGCTCCTTTAATCGGAAAGGAAATTATAGAAGTAAGTATCTTAAAAAATTATAACGATTGTTTGGAAACTTTTAGAAATTCCTTAAATAATGGAAAATTTGTAGATGTAACCTCGAAGCCTGATTTGAATATTATATTAACAAGGGCACAAAATGAAAGATTAGTTAATACATTGAAAGCTTTAGATGAATATTTTATTAATAAAGATATTGAAGGTTTAAAAACTGAGCTATTAGAAGTAGAGTTAGGGACGGAAGAAATCCCCTTTACACAATTATTTTTAGCAGGATTATCTCAAATTGGAATGGCAACAAGGATTGATATCGATGAAGACTTAACAGATCAATCCTTATATGGGATACTAAAGTCATATATGACTAATCAGAGAGGGTTTATTAATTTTACGTTAAATGATGAATTAGGAATACCGCATTATTATACTATTCAAGTTGGAATAAAAACAACAAATAGTATAAGCTTTAAGTCTTCAGCTACAGAACAATCAATACAATATATTAGAAACAAAATTTTAGGGTAATAATATAATGAAAGGAGGAAACGGTATGCAAAACAAATATGAAATCAATAGTAAAATTGATAGTTATATAGAGCGACTAAGTAATAGTGGAATTATAAAAAGTTTTTATCCAAATGCTATAACTAAGGCCTTAGATATACCATTGACTCCTACTTTAGAAAGATTAAATAGACTAGTTGAAGATGAAGTTTTAGAATTAAAATTTGAAATTAGGTGCCATGAAGGATCTCATGTAATTGATATTTTAAATGATTATAGTAAGTATCTTGATAAAGAAGTATACTGTATATATTGTGGAGAATATGTATATATCGATATGAGTAATATATCTCCAATATATTACATTAGAGAAGAATACAAGGAATATTTAAAAAAAAAGAACAAAATGAATATAGAGAGACACAAAGAAATATATTTGAAAGAACTCCCGATAACAGTATAAGCCTACAAGAAATAATAGTGATTGTAGCACAAGAAAATGAAACAATGTTAAGAGAATCTAAAGAAGACTCATTAATACTCCAAGATGATAGATCAGATTCAGCAAAAGATAAGTATGAAAAATTAAAAGAACTTGTTGAGTTTGATAATATTATAGAAACTTTATCGAATGAAAGTTTATTAAAAACTATTTTTAGTAGTACTGCTATACTGCCTTTGTTGATGCCATTAGTAGTTCACTATTATCCACAACTACCATATATTAAGCAGAACTTAGAAATGATGAAGCTATTAAAAAATAAAAAATAGGCTTAACTATAATATGGATCCTCTATTAACATATCACTAGATAAATTGATAGAGGATCCATATTATTATTTAAAACCCTCTTTACACAGAACGAATGTTCTGATATAATCCAGTAAAGGGGGAATCTATATGTTAACTGAAAGAGAAGAAGAAGTATTAAATATAATAGTAGATTATATAAAACAAAATGAATATGCTCCCAGCGTGAGAGAAAAGAAAATCTTCCTAGAGCATTAAAAGTTATTAGACCAGAAAGTTAATTCTGGTCTTTTGTTATTATAATTTTCCAGCAATTAAATTATTGTATCTAGTTATAACGATATTAAGTTCTTGACTAGCTTTAATAATTTCGGGATCTTGTAAATTGAAATCCTTCTTTTCAATCAATTCATTTAAGTTTTTCTTTAATGTATCAATATCTTTAATTAATTCTTCTATCTCAGACAAGTTAACACCTCCTACTAACAATAGGATGTGTTAAATAAATTTAAATATACTTTGAGACTCTAGAGTAAAATCTAAGGTCTTTTTTATTTATCAAAGAAAATTTGGACAGAAAATTACTTGTTTCATCGTAATTCGTAAAGTTTTGATAGTGTATTTTATATAAATTTATAAAATTTAGTATAATAATAGCAGATCATATCGTAGTCTGGATTATCTTTCTTTTTTTTAGAAAAAGGGATTATCGTCTTCTTTGAAGAATTATATAATTAGAAAAATAAAAGGAGGTGACAAACAATGAAAAGAGCAACAAAGATTTTACTACTTCTTATGGTATGTATCATGGTGTTTGGGTCTACATTATCTGCTTATGCAGGGCCAGTATGTTGTACACATATGAACATATCCACTAGATATGAACCAGCTCATCCAGGGACTTATATAATTAACTATTGCACTAATTGTGGAACAATTCATTCCAGAAAATGGATACGACAAGGCATGAATTAGAAACAGTTAGGTTCAGGGGAAACTCTGAACCTAATTATTTTTAAAAATAAGAAATTAATTACTGAAGTTATAGACTGAGGGAAGCGTATCACTTTCTTCTGGTCTTTTTTATTTAAAAAACTTTTTCAAAAAAGAAGGATTTTCTTATTCCTATGTGGAATTAAAGTATAAAATTCTATTCAAAGGGTGATAAATAATGGTAGTTGACCTATTATTTATAGCTAGAGATTTATTGTATTCTTTAGGTATTATGAAATTTACAGAAGATGAAAGAAACTACATGGCTGGTGTATTGAAAAAAGTTATAGATGTATCGTTAGTAGAATTAGAACAAGAAAAAATGTAGTATAGAGTTTTGAGAGCTAAGGTATTAATTAACCTCTTGCTTACCATACAAGAGATTGAGGTTTTTAATTACAAGATATTCAATTATTTTCATTAAAATATCACCAACAACATAGTGGTATAGAGGATGGAGACTTATTATATGCAACTAATTCTAAAAATTTACTACATTAGAAATATTTATTACAATATTATATAGATATGACAAGGCTCTAGAGTAAAATCTAGGGTCTTTTTTGGTACTATAAAAGTGTAGATATAACACTCAAAAATGAGTGGAACATTCACACTTATTTTATTTTATAATTAATGTTATAATTGGTATATAGGCAAACTTTAACAAGTGTATATTTGTAATTATGCTAGAGTTAGTATTGTCTTTGATTAGAAAGGAGGCTATTATGCTTAACTTTGAAATAGATTATCCTTCATCAAATTATAAAAATTATATTGAATCTGTTTATGAATTTTGTAAAAATAATAGATTTTCAATGATTTTAAAGGGATCTTTAGCAAAAGGCACAGCAACAAAATTTTCTGACATAGACTTAATAATTTTAGGCAACATTGATAGTCATGGAGTTGATGAAATAATTTCACTCTATGGCAATCCAGTAATGATTAATTTTACTGAAAACCCTAAAGGTATATTAATCTTGGTTTATCAGGATAACATTTCTGTCGATTTGGACATAAGGGAAACAATTTCACAACAAGACTTGCAAAACAGTATAGTTCTTTTGAAATATGATACAAACTTTATCATAGATAATAAAGAAATTATAAGAAAACAATTAGAATCTAATTACATATCTAATAGGCCAGAATGGTATAAGGTATTAAGGTTATTGCATAGAGGAACTATAAAGTATCTATCTAATAAAACTGACAGTGCATATGATTTATTAGAAGAAATTAAAGAGAGTCTTATTTCATTAAAAATTACTGATTTAAGTTTTAATAATAATTTTGAAGATGATATAAAATGTATTTTTGATAAACTTTGTAAAAAATTTGAAGTGGATTCGCAAATTGAAGTTTTATTTCACAATCTCTTCAAAGAATTTTAGAAACTGAATATTTTTTAAAAGTTGGATTATGTGAAGTCTGTTTACTTCCCATAAATGTTTATATATTTCAACACTGTTCATATGTATTTAAAGAATTTAGAATTAAAAGGATGGATCGAGAGAAGAGAAAACCTTCCTAGAGCATTAAGAGTTATTAGCCTAGAAAATCAATTCTGGTCTTTTTTTATTTTCGAAGGAGTTTTTAAACTTATGTAGAATCTATTCTAGGGGTGATTCTATGAGATTTAACTGGAAAAACGTGTTTATACTACTTTTAGTAGGCACAATAGGACTTGTATTAGGTGTTATTATGACATTTTAAGCTTCAATAAAATATTTGCTTAATTAAAGATAATCATAAGAAAATACCTCCAAGTAGATAGTCTGTTTTTTAATTATACTGTCTACTTTGGAAGTATCATATCACTAATTTATTAATAAAAGGTATAAATATAGTTGGAGAGGTGATAGAATGATATTGAATGAAACAATTCCTTCCTATTATATATAGCCTATTTTTGTATAAATTATTTTTAGTGTATCTGGATTAGATAATATATTATTTTCATAATCTTGTATAGTTGATTTATGCAAGCTACATTTCTTTGCAAGCTGTTCCTGAGACAATCCTAGGATCATTCTATATTTATATATTATTTGTCCTTGAGTTTCTTCTGGCCAGCTATCAGTGCCTAGCAAATATATATTATTTGTATTTAAAGCTTGACTTAATTTCAACAAACTGTTAATATTAGGAGTTGTCCGAGATTTCTCAATATTACTAATTGTTTCTGCGGACATACAAGCTTTTTTGGATAATTCTTTAATCGTAAGATTTTGTAGTAGCCTTGACTTCCTAACTCTTTCTCCCAAGGATGACTCAGGAAGAGAATTTATATCATTGTACATACATTCTAAAGTAATAGTTTTGCTTTTTGCTAATGCACCCTTGTCCATGTGGTTTTTTTGGGGATCCTCTACATGAATGTACTTGTTCTCAAGGACAGATAGATAGATATTTAGGGAAAATTAGCAATCCTTTACTTGATAGAATAGATATTCACATTGAAGTCTCTCCAGTAAAATATAATGACTTACAGAACCAAAATAATGAAGAGTCATCAGCGCTTATTAGAGCGAGAGTTAAGAAAGCTAGAGATATTCAGTTGAAAAGGTTTAAAAATAATAAAATATTTAGCAATTCACAGATACCACCTAAGGATATGAAAAAGCATTGTAAGTTAACCGGTGATTCAGAGGATATTATGAATCAGGCCTTTGAAAAGTATAAATTTAGTGGAAGAACATATAATAGGTTGCTTAAGGTATCTAGAACAATTGCAGACTTAGATGGAGAAGAAAAAATACAAGATAGACATATATTGGAGGCCATTAGATATAGAACATTAGATAATAAATATTGGGGGTAGACTAATGGATATTGCTGAAAGAGAAATTCTTATTTGGTTAAGTAGCTTAGGAATAGGAAATAGTAATATAGATAAGATTACCAATTCCTTTAAGGATTTGAGAGAATTTTGGGAAGCCCCTAATGATGAAGTTTACTCTATAAATAATATAAAAAAAGAAGTAAAAGAAAAACTAGTATATTATAAAAATAAAGAGAATATAAAAAAGTTGTTTTATAATATAGAAAAACAAAATATTAATATACTAACTATATATGACGAAAATTATCCAAAAAGGTTAAGATATATAGATGATAGTCCAAAAGTACTTTATGCAAAAGGCAATATCTTACAAGAAGATAGTCTAGGAATAGCCATAGTTGGATCTAGAAAGGCCACTGCCTATGGAAAATGGGCCTGTGAAAAATTTACTAAGGAACTAGTAAATTTAGGAATTACAATTATTAGTGGCTTAGCTTTGGGTATAGATGCTATAGCTCATAAGACTGCCTTAGATAATGGAGGAAGAACAATTGGAGTTATTGGAAATGGAATAGATATAATTTACCCAAAGAAAAATCTACATTTATATAAGGATGTAGAAGAACAAGGCTGTGTGGTTTCTGAATTTCCTCTAGGGACTCCACCTTTAGCCTATAATTTTCCTCAAAGAAATAGAATAATATCAGGACTATCCTTAGGAGTCGTAGTAATCGAAGCTCAAGAAAAATCAGGATCTTTAATTACAGCTCATCACGGATTAGAACAAGGTAAGGATATTTTCGCTTTACCTGGCAATATTAACAGTATATTTAGTAGTGGAACAAATAAACTAATTAAAGATGGTGCAAAGCCACTTTTAGAAATAGACGATATTATTGAAGAAATTCACCAAATTCAAGATAAGCTATCTTCACAGAAGAAACATAGTAAAAGGGAAATTGATTATTCAAATTATAGCGAAACAGAGATAAGATTAATCAAAATTTTAGAAACTGAACCTATGCACTCAGATACTATTTCATATAAACTAGGAATAGACATAGCTACATTAAATAGTATATTGACCATATTAGAATTAAAAGGTGTAGTTAAGGAATTATCTAGTAGAGTGTTTACTATTTGCTAGATTTACTTAATGGAGGTGTAAATATTGCAAAAAAATTTAGTAATAGTCGAGTCACCAGCTAAAGCAAAGACCATTGAAAGGTTTTTAGGAAAGAATTATAAAGTGGTGGCTTCAGTAGGACATATAAGAGACCTACCAAAGAGTACCTTGGGAATTGACATTGATAAACAATTTGAACCTAAATATATAACTATCAGAGGTAAAGGTCCTGTAATAAAAGAATTAAAAAATGAAGCAAAAAAATCAAATAAGATATTTCTTGCAACAGACCCAGATAGAGAAGGGGAAGCAATATCATGGCACCTAGCTTATATTTTAGGTATAGATGAGAATGACAAAGTTAGAGTAGAATTTAACGAAATAACTAAAGATGCTATAACTACTGCAATTAAGAAGCCAAGAAAGCTAAATATATCTTTAGTTGATGCTCAGCAAGCCAGAAGAATATTAGATAGGCTTGTAGGATATAAGATAAGCCCGTTATTATGGAGAAAAATAAGAAAAGGTTTAAGTGCTGGTAGAGTACAATCTGTAGCAGTTAAGCTAATTTGTGATAGAGAGAATGAAATTCAAAACTTTATACCTGAAGAATATTGGAGTATAAAAGCAAATTTAGAAAAAGATAAAGAGAAATTTGAAGCTAGCTTCTATGGTGAAAACTCTGGAGATAAAGAAAAGAAACTTGATTTAAAGAATAAATCTGAAGTAGATAGAATTTTAAACAAAATAGATTTAGAAAATTTTGTTGTAACTAATGTGAAAAAAGGAACTAAAAGAAGAAATCCATATCCCCCATATACTACTAGTACCATGCAACAGGATGCATCAAAAAAATTAGGTTTTACTACAAAAAAGACTATGATAATTGCTCAACAATTATATGAGGGAATTGATATAAAAGGAGAAGGCTCCGTAGGATTAATTACTTATATGAGAACTGACTCCACAAGAGTTTCAAAAGAAGCTATCCAATCAGCGGCTTTATTTGTTAAGGAAAGCTACGGAGACAAGTATACAAATGGTGGAAATGATTATACAAATAAATCTAAGAAGGATTCTCAAGATGCTCACGAAGGAATAAGACCTACTGACATACTTAGAACTCCTATTTCCATTAAGGATTCCTTGTCTCAAGATCAATTTAAACTTTATAAGATGATTTGGGAAAGATTTTTAGGTTCTCAAATGACTCCAGCAATTTATAATACTATTTCCGTTACAATAAATAGTAATGATGTTTTATTTAAATCTAATGGATCAAAGCTTATGTTTGATGGGTTTTTAAAGATTTATATTACCAGTGATGAAGAAGAGAAAGATATGCAAATACCTTTATTAGACATAGGAGACAAACTAATAGTAAATGGGATTAAACCAAATCAGCATTTTACTCAGCCGCCAGGTAGATATACAGAAGCATCATTGATTAAAGTATTAGAGGAACTGGGAATTGGTAGACCTAGTACATTTGCACCTACAATAGCTACTATTTTATCAAGAGATTATGTTAATCTAGATAAGAAATCATTTATTCCTACAGAATTAGGAATTTTAGTAAATGAATTGTTAATAGAGTATTTTAAAGATATTGTAAATGAGGAATTTACAGCAGAGTTAGAAGAGAAACTAGATGAAATTGCTGAAGGAGATTTGCCTTGGGTTAAAGTAGTTGAAGACTTCTATAAAGATTTTGCCGTAGTATTAAAAAAGGCTGAAGAAGAAATTGAAGAAATTGAAATTAAAGATGAAGTATCTGATGTAATATGCGAAAAATGTGGAAAAAACATGGTAGTAAAACATGGAAGGTTTGGTAAGTTTTTAGCATGCCCAGGATACCCTGAATGTAAAAATACTAAGGCCATAGTAGATGAACTGGATGTTAAATGCCCTAAATGCGATGGTAATCTTGTAAAAAGAAGATCTAAAAAGGGTAGATATTTCTATGGCTGTAGCAATTATCCGAAATGTGATTTTGTCTCATGGGATGAGCCAGTAAAAGAAAAATGTCCTCAATGTAAAGGCATTATGGTCATAAAGAGAACTAAAAAAGAAAATAAAATCAAGTGCATAAACAAAGATTGTGGCTATACTGAAATTGGAAAAGTATAAATAATTAAAATTTTCTGTACAATCTTATGTTTTTATAGTAAAATTATATATGATAATTTAAATATTACAATAAATGAAAAAACATTATAGACAATCAATTATACTTTATAAAAGGAGGATTAATTAGTGGAAAATTTATTACAAAAGACTAGAAGATTAAACAAGACATTGCAAGGGTATGGTACAAAACCTGTTTCCTTTTCAGAATTAAGTGGTATTTTAAGCAATATACTTGATGCAAATGTATATATAGCTAGTACTAGTGGAAAAGTATTAGGTTATGAATTAGCTACTGGATTTGAATGTGATATTATTCAATCAGAAATAGTCAAGGAAAAGAGATTTCCTAAAAAATACAATGAGGAATTATTGAAATACAATGAAACCAATGAAAATGTAAGGGAAATTACAGACTGTGTTTTTGATCAGATATCAGAATGTAGTTATCCAGACAAAGTTTCAACTATAATTCCAATAAATAGTGGTGGCAAAAGACTAGGTACTTTGGTTTTAGCAAGATTTGGAAAAGAGTTTACTGAAGAGGATTTGGTTTTAGCTGAATATAGTGCCACAATTGTAGGAATGGAAATATTAAGAGCAAAATCCGAAGAAATAGAAGAAGATGCAAGAAAGAAATCTGTTGTTCAAATGGCCATAGGAACTCTTTCATATTCAGAATTAGAAGCCATGGAGCATATATTCAGAGAATTAGAAGGAAGTGAAGGGTTACTTGTTGCAAGTAAAATAGCCGACAGAGTAGGAATAACTAGATCCGTCATAGTAAATGCACTAAGGAAGTTTGAAAGTGCAGGGGTTATAGAATCAAGATCTTTAGGAATGAAAGGAACACATATTAAGATATTAAATGATAAGTTAATAGATGAACTTTTAAAGTCAAAAGAATAGTATTTTTACTATTCTTTTTTCTTTAGGACTTTAGTAATGTTTTGCAAAATCAGAGGACTTAATCGATTTTAGGGCTTGAATAAAATATGTGGAAACTGTAGAATAGTAATATAATATCGGAAAAGGTAAAAATAGGAAGAAAAAAGGCGTAAAATGACTTATGTCATAATTTAATATATTATTTTAATTAAAATATAATTATATTATAAAATAGTGAGGTGATTTAATGTTTAAGGGTATGTATAATAATATCAATTTTTATCAAAAAGCCTTAGATGGAACTTGGGAAAGAAATAAAGCTATATCCCATAATATAGCCAATGAAAATACTCCAAATTATAAGAGAAAAGTAGTAGCTTTTGAAGAACAATTAACCGAAAGCATAAAAAGTAAGAAGATTAATTTAGCAAAAACCCATGAGAATCACATTGGAATAGGTAAAGACACTTTTTCGCCTGTAGTTACAGAAGATAAATCTATATCATATAGAATAGATGGAAATAATGTGAATATAGATACAGAGTCTGCAGACTTAGCTAAAAACACTATTATGTATGATGCCTTAGTACGACAAATAATTGGTGAATTCGATAAAATTAAAAATGTTATTACTGAAGGGAGTAAATAATTATGAGTATTTTTAATCCAATTAATGTATCGGCAAGTGCTTTAACAGCTGAAAAGACTAGAATAGACATAATTACAAAAAATATGGCAAATGCAAATACTACAAGATCAACTGGGGGGATGCCTTATAGAAGACAAATGGCTGTATTTGAAGAAAACAAGTCAACGTCATTTTCAGAACAATTAAGTAAGTATACTAATAAGATAGGTGGTAAAGGAGTAAAAATTAGTAAAATAGTTGAAGATGAATCTCCTTTCAAACTGGTATACGAACCAGGGCATCCAGATGCTGACGAAAATGGTTACGTTCAAAAACCAAATGTAGATACTGTAAAAGAAATGGTAGATTTAATTAGTGCACAACGTTCTTATGATGCAAATATAACAGCCATGAATGCATCTAAATCTATGCTTATGAAAGCTCTAGACATTGGTAGGAGGTAAGAAAATTGGATATAAATAAAATTAATAATTATAATAGTTTAATATCTAAAATGGATAATCAGATAGTAAATAATAAGACAGAAAATAGCTTTGGTGACCTACTAAGTAATGCATTAGATAAAGTTAATGAAATGCAGTTAGAAAGTCAAGAGTATAAGAAAATGTTAGCCATAGGAGAAGTGGACAACCTTCACGATGTTACAATAGCTGCTGATAAGGCAGACACAGCTTTACAGGTTGTTATGGCCATAAGAGGTAAAGTTGTAGAAGCGTATAAGGAAATCATGAGGATTCAAATTTAAGGATAGATAGGGAGAGGTGCAAAAGTGCAAGAATCGATACATAAGTTAAAACTACAAATAACTGAGTACTGGAAAGAAATGGATAAGAAAAAGAAAATTAAATTGGCATTTATTAGCTTATTTGTTATTTTTGCTGTAACTGCACTTATTCTTATGTTGACCCGTACAAAATATGAAGTCCTATATGGAGATTTAGGTTTAAAGGATATGGGACAGATTACTACCAAGTTAGACGAAATGGGAGTTTCTTGGAAAACAGGTGAGGATCAGAAGAGTATTTTAGTACCAGCAGAAAATAAGAATCGTATAAAAATAGAATTAGCTACTTACGGATTACCAAAAGAAGGTTATACATATATGGATGCCTTTAATGATAGTAGTTGGACTATGACAGATTATGATAAAAAACAGAGAATGAAAAAGGCAAGTGAAAGTGAATTAGCATCTACCATATCTGAGATAGATGGGATACATAGTGCAGAGGTATTTATAGATGAAAAAGAGGCCACTAATTTCATATTAGATAATGATGATAATAAAACTACAGCTTCTGTTTTTATTGTAAAAGGAGATAATAGATCATTGTCTTCAGAGAAGGTAAAGGCAATAAAACATCTAGTAGCCAGTTCTATAAATATGGATCCTGAAGATGTTAAAGTAGTAGATAATGAAGGGCGATTATTAGGTGAAGAAGATGAAGAAAATATTTTCTCCCAAGATCAGTTTGAAGTAAAGCATGGAATAGAATCTAAGATAAATGAAAGTATAAAGAAGTTTTTAGGTAATGTTGTTGGATTTAACAACGTAGATGTAATGTCAAGTGTAAAAATTAATATGGACATGGAAAAGACAACTATAACAGAATTTGCTACTCCAATAGAAGGAAACGAAGAAGGATTAATCCGTTCCTTAGAAGAAGTAGAGGAGCATATGGCAGGAGGAGCAGTAGGTGGAGCTGCGGGAACAGACACTAATGTAGAAGATTACACTACAATAGATGATGGCTCAAGCAGATATGACAAAGTAAGCAGGATAATAAATAATGAATTAAATGAAATAAACAAAGAAATTAGCAAGGCACCAGGACAAGTTGAAAGCGTTACTGTAGCAGTATTAGTAAATAAGAATGCATTAGTAGATGGTGAAATGACTCCAGAGATGGAAAAAGAATTTACTGACTTAATATATGCAGCTACTGGTTTAGATACTAAACAAGTTCAAGTAAAAGCAGCAAGTTTCAATAATAATCAAGCTACTGATAATAATATTATTCAAGATGGAAATAATAACTGGCTATATATAGGCCTAAGTATATTGGCACTAATTATATTAATAATAGGTATAATTTTATACAGAAGAAAGAAATCTAGAGAAACTGCTGAGGCAGAACTAGAGAGAATGCTTGGAGAAAAATCTGCAATAGAATTGGAAGTCGCAGATCTTGATTTTGAAGCAGAGGAATCAAAAATGAAGGCTCAAATTGATAGATTTATTGAGAAAAAGCCTGATTCCGTTGCTCAATTGCTTAGAAATTGGTTAAATGAATAGGAGAATTTAATATGTCTAGGAGACAGTTTAGTGGAAAAGAAAAGGTGGCAATACTACTTATTGCCCTAGGACCTCAGAAATCTGCTGAGATATTTAAACATTTAAATGAAGAAGAAATAGAAGAACTAACTCTGCAAATTGCAAACATGAGAATGGTTTCTCCAGAAGAGAAACAAACAGTAATTGAAGAATTTTATCAAATATGTTTGGCACAGGAATATATTTCTGAAGGTGGAATTAATTATGCCAAGGACGTATTAGAAAGAGCATTGGGATCTGATAAAGCCATCGACATAATTAGTAAACTTACATCTTCATTACATGTAAGACCTTTCGAATTCATAAGAAAGGCTGACCCTAATCAACTTTTAAACTATATACAGAATGAACATCCGCAAACAATTGCGTTGATATTATCTTACTTAGGGCCAGGACAGGCTGCACAATTGCTTTCAAGCTTATCACCTGAAAAACAATCAGATGTTACAAGAAGGATAGCAATAATGGATAGGACATCACCAGAGGTAGTAAAGGAAATAGAGTCAATTTTAGAGAGTAAGTTCTCAAATATATTGGCACAAGACTATACGACTACTGGTGGTATAGGAGCAGTTGTAGATATACTTAACTCTGTAGATAGAAGTACAGAAAAGAATATTATGGAAGAATTAGATACTAGAGATGCAGAATTAAGTGAAGAAATCAGGAAAAGAATGTTTGTATTTGAAGATATTATTACTCTTGATAATAGAAGTATTCAAAGAGTTATTAGAGAAATCGATAATGCACAATGGGCTATTGCTCTTAAAGGTGCAAGTGAAGAAGTTAAAAACCTTATATTCACTAATATGTCAAAACGTCTAGTTGAGATGATTAAAGAGGATATAGAGTTTATGGGTCCTGTTCGTATTAGAGATATGGAAGACTCACAGCAAAATATAGTAAACATCATTAGGAAATTAGAAGATGATGGAGAGATAATTACTCCTAGAGGAGGAGATGAGATAATTGTCTAATGTTATAAAATCCTTTAGAGTAATAGAGACAGAATCTAAAAAGATAATAGATGATAGTGAAAATAAAAAAGTAATAGAAAAAATCATAGAAGATGCAAGAGAAGAAGCAGAAAAAGAATATGAAATAATCATAGATGAAGCAAAAGAAGAAGCTCTTAAAATAATAGAAGATTCAGAAGGACAAAAAGAATCTATGATAAATGATGCATATGTGAAGGCAAAGGAAATCCTAGAGGAGCATAAGGCAATCGGATATGATGAAGGTCATGAAGCAGGCTATAAAGGAGGTTATGAAAAGGGATATAATGAGGGTAAAGTCGAATCTAGTCAATTAATAAAAGAGGCTCTTGATATAAAGAATGACTATATATCTACTAAGGACAAGCTTCTTAAAGAATTAGAGGAAGATATAATTGAACTAGTAATAAATATTTATGAAAAGGTTATAGATAAAAAAACAGAAGAGGATAATGAACTTATTGTATCCCTAGTATTAAACGGAATTAGTAATTTAGATTTAACGGACAAGTTAACCATCGTAGTCTCTAAAGAAGATTATAATATATTGGAAATGGCAAAAGAGGAAATATTAGCCAAGGCCAGTATGATAACAGAACTTGATATTAAATATGATATTTCTCTAGTAAAAGGAGATTGCATTTTAGAGACATCTAAGGGAAATATAGATGCAAGTCTTGAAAATCAATTGGAAGAAGTAAAAGAACTTTTAACAACAATATTAAATAATGAGTGATGATATGGAAGATACAATTAATATTAAAAAATATACCATGGCAGTAAAAGAGAAAAGGTTTATGAAATATACTGGAAAAATAACAAAGGTTACAGGACTCACTATTGAGTCAAATGGACCAATGGCAACTATTGGTGAACTTTGCTACATATATCCGTATAAGAGTGACAAGCCTATTCTTTCTGAAGTAGTTGGATTTAAAGAGGATAAGATTCTTCTCATGCCTCTAGGGGAAATGGAAGGGATAGCTAGTGGAAGTATAGTAGTAGGTAGTGGAAAAACTCTTAGGGTCAACGTAGGAGATGAATTAATAGGAAGGGTTCTTGATGGACTAGGAAATCCTATGGATGGCTTAGGTTCCATTAAGTCTAATAAATATTATCCCGTTTCCAGTTCACCACCAAGTCCATTAGATAGAATGGTTATAAAGGAACCGCTATCTGTAGGGGTTAGAGCTATAGATGGTCTATTGACCTGTGGAAAAGGTCAGAGAGTAGGTATTTTTGCAGGTTCCGGAGTAGGTAAAAGTACACTAATGGGCATGATCTCTAGAAATAGTACTGCAGATGTAAATGTCATAGGTTTAATAGGAGAGCGTGGAAGGGAAGTTAATGAATTTATTCAAAATGATTTAAGAGAAGAAGGATTAAAAAAATCTGTTGTAGTTGTAGTCACTTCAGATCAACCTGCCTTAATAAGAGTTAAAGGTGCAATGGTAACTACTGCAATAGCAGAGTACTTTAGAGATCAAGGTCTAAATGTAATGTTACTTATGGACTCTCTAACCAGGTTTTCCATGGCACAACGTGAAATAGGATTAGCCATAGGAGAGCCACCAGTAACTAGAGGATATACTCCTTCTGTTTTCGCTACTATGCCAAGGTTACTCGAAAGAACAGGAGCCTCAGATAAAGGAACTATTACAGGACTTTATACAGTCTTAGTAGATGGAGACGATTTAACTGAGCCTATAACAGATACTGCAAGAGGGATATTAGATGGTCATATTGTATTATCTAGAAAACTTGCAAATGCCAATCATTATCCAGCCATAGATGTTCTTGCTAGCATAAGTAGGGTAATGCCTAATATAGCAGATAAGGAACATATTAAAATAGCAGGTTCCATAAAAGATATTATGGCTACTTATCAAGAAGCTGAAGACTTGATAAATATTGGAGCATATAAACGAGGTTCGAACAAGAAAATTGATACAGCTATTGATTTAATCGATGATATAGAAAACTTTTTAAGACAAGAAACTCAAAAAACATCAACCTTTGAGGAGACATTAGAACTAATGAACACAATTTCTACAAAATTAAATTAAAAACTCATGGAGGTACATTGATTGATGAATTATAGTTTTAAGCTAGAAAAGGTTCTAAACTACAAAGAAAACATTGAAGACTTAAAAAAATCTAAGTATGGAGACATAAATTCAAGAGTAAACAATGAAGAAGAAAGATTAATAGGTTTTAATCAACATAAAGAAAATTTAGTTGTAGAAAAAAACAAATCAGTGAAAAGCACTAGTATAGGTAATTTAAAACTATATAATAGTTATTTGCAGGATATCTCCGTAACTATTCAAAATCAAGAAAGAAAAATAGAAGAGATGAAAGTGGAACTAGAAGAAGCTAAGGAAGAACTTTTAGTTGCTATGCAGGAAAAAAAAGCTTTTGAAAAGTTAAAAGAAAATGATTATAAAGAATTTATTATAGAATCTAAGAGGCAAGAGGAAAAGTTACTTGATGGTATAGTTACATTTAATACTAGCCAACAATAGGGGGCAAATAAATGGAAACAACAAACATTGAAAGAGGAAATAAAAACAACAAAATATCTAGGATTATATCTATTGTAATTATTAGTATAGTTCTTGTACCTTTAGGAATAACGATTCTTATTTATAGCACAAATAAAAACTTTAAGAATAATACAAACAAAATGTTATCTAAGATGCCAGGTATAATAGGTGAGCACTTTAGAAATTATCCTACAGAGGTTGAGAAAGATGAAAAGATAAATTATCTTTCCAAACATTATATAGATTTAGATCCAAGTGTGGCAGCAGATAAGATGTATATAATCAAAAAGGATGATGAAAAGCTCTATATAGATATTTTAAAGGAAATGAATAATATTTCTAATTCCAAAACTGAAGAAATAGTATTGAAAGTTAGAAACATGGAGCTAAGAAAAGATCTACTATTTTCCATATATGAAGAGGCTCAGGAAGAAGAAAAAGAGCAATTTCAACTAGAGGTAAGTAGAATTGAAAGACAAGACATATTAACCTCCTTGTTGGAAATAGAAAAAAAGTTTTCAGATAGGGAATTTTTAAAAGTTTTAAGCGAAGTTAAAACTGATAAATTAGGAGAAATATTATATTATGTTGACTCTGATATAAGAGCTTATATTACAAATACTTTTAAAGAAACCAAAAAGACTTCAATTGAAGGAGTAATTAATGAAAAGACTAATGAAATAAACACTTTAATAGATGTGGCAAAAGTATATGAAACTAAGCCCTTAGATATGTCCATAGAAACCATTGGAAATACAGAGGCTTATTCTCTAGATAAATTAGGAACCATATATAGGAATTTATCAATATTAAAGTCAGCTGAATTATTATCAAATATAAAAGATGAAAAGTTTATAGAAGATTTGTTTGCGGCAATAATTCGTGAAGAACAGTTAACAAAATCAGAGACAAATATAACCAGTGATATAAGTAAAACAATGGAGTTTTTAAATGAGTATTCCAATAAGATAAATAACCTTGTTATGATTTATGAGAAAATGGCTCCTGATAAAATAGCGAAAATTGTTGAAAAAATGATGCAGAACACTAACACTATAACTTCCATTGAGATAAATTCAGAAAACATCTATGAATTATCAGATAGAACTATTGTTGTAGACGTATTGTCAAAAATGAAAAATCAAACCTTATCTAAGGTTTTTGATTATATGGAGCCTGATAAGGCTTCACAAATTACTAGACTTTTGGCAAGGCCAAAGGACTAAGAAAAAATGAAAGATTATTTAGAAGGAGGTGAATAGATGAAAGCTATAGTTTTTGATTTCAAACAATCTATAAATACTAATCTTGAAGTGGCTCACAAGGATAATCTTGAAAAAAATAAAGATTTCTCCTCTACTTTAAAATCAATAAATAATAAGATTGATGAAAAAAAACATTCTAATAATAAAAATTTAGCTAAAACAAAAGATCATAACACTAAGAATAAAACAGAAGAAACTAAAGTAGAAGATACAGAAAACTTAGATACAGTAGAAAAAGAAGATAAGAAAAAGAAGATAGCATATGAAAACTTAATGTTTTTAGCTAACAATATGATAAATACTGTAGAAGATGATAATGTTATGGAATCTGCCGAAGGACAAGAAATTTCTATTGAAGCTGATGAGATTGTTTTAGAAAATGAAGATTTAGATATTGAAAGTTCTGAAGAAAATAAAAACATAATTGAAAATGAGTTTGATTTTGAAAAACTTCTAATCAACAAAGCAGACCATGAAAAGGGTAAAGGAAACTTAGGAAATAAGGAAGTTTCAGAGGAAAATGCAAATCTAGCTTATAATGAAATAAAGCCAGAACCCAAAAGTGCAGTAAGGGAAAATACTAAAGGCATAGAGGAGGATATATCTTTAGATAATGAAGTGAACTCAGAACTAATTAGTTCTGTAACACAGGAAGAACAACCTGTTGACTTAGAGAATAATAATTCTAAGGAAATGTCATCTAAAGATAATCTTGAAGCCAATTCAGCAAAGGAAAATAACAAAGAAGATAAAATCAATAATGAACCCTCTTTTTCAGTACACAAACAGAATGTAGAATATACTAAAAAAATTTCAACAGAATTGGAGAAGCCAGAAGTAGTTAATCCTAAGGAAGTTATAAATCAAATAGTGGAAAAGGTTAGAATTGATTTAGCTGGAGAAAAAAATGAAATCAGGATTCAATTAAAACCAGAAGTTCTGGGTGAAATGTTAATGAATATTGAAGTTACTAAAAATGAAGTAATAGCAAAGGTAATAGTAGATAACCAAAGGACTAAAGAAATAATAGAAGCTAATCTGATCCAATTAAGAGAAGAAATAAAAGATACTGGGTTGGAGATTAAAACCTTTGAAGTCTTTGTAGGAAATAGTAGTGACTTTGATAAACATAACCCTAACAAATTTAACTTTAATCAAAATAATAAAAGGTTAAAAATCAAATCGGAAAATAAAAAAGCAATATCAAATTACGAAGACACATCATTAGAAGTATCAAAAAAAACAGAGAATATATACTCAGAAAATGGCCTTGATTTACTGGCTTAGATAGGAGGGTTAATATGAGAACAAATAATGATTATCAAGAATATATTTATAAATTTGGACAACAAAACAATACTCCAACAGAAGATAAAAAAACCAATGATTTAGATAAAGATGCATTTTTAAGGTTGTTGACTACTCAGCTATCTCACCAAGATCCTCTTAATCCTATGGAGGATAGAGAATTTATTGCACAATTAGCACAGTTTAGTGCCCTTGAGCAAATGCAAAACTTAAATGAAAATGTGCAAGATATGGCAGAGGAAATATTAGATGGAATGGATATGATGAATTTAAATCAGATTCAAGCTAATGTTGAGATACTGAAGGAAATCACCAATATAAGAAAAGCGATGGAAGCATATTTAGGAGAGATACCTGGAGATAAAGAACCTGTTGATGGTTCAGAAGACGAAAATGGGAAAGAACAAGAAGATAACACAATAGATGATTAATATGGAGCTGTTCTTATGAGTAAAATAGATATTAGACAACTTGAAAACCGATTAATTACTTCATCAAAACCTACTGAAAGAAAACAAATGAATTCTAATAAGAGTTTTAACCATATACTGGAGAAAATTCAAAATAAAGAAACAGAAATTAAGTTTTCAAAACATGCAACAGAAAGATTGAACAGTAGGGATATGAGTTTAAGTTCAGATGAAATAAATAGATTACAAGAAGCTTTTCATAAAGCAGAGATGAAAGGTGTAAATGATGCTTTAATACTAATGGATGATAAAGCTTTTATAGCAAATATCAATAATAAAGTAATAATTACAACAGTTAATAAAGAGCAACTAAAAGATAATATATTTACTAATATTGATGGAGCAGTAATAATATAACTGGACCAGTAGGAGGTTATGTAGATCTGACTGATAGAAGGTCTATGACTGCTCGAAAAAATGGAGGAATGAAATATGATGAGATCAATGTACTCGGCCGTATCAGGTCTGAGGGTACACCAAGGCAAAATGGATACCATAGGTAATAATATAGCCAATGTAAATACAGTTGGATTTAAAAGAGGACAAGTTACTTTTCAAGAAGTATTTAGTCAAGTGGTAGGAGGAGCTTCTGCACCACAAGGAGGAAAAGGAGGTACAAACCCTCAACAAATAGGTATGGGAGTAACTACAGGGTCGATTAATACTATTCACACTCAAGGTCCAGGACAAAGAACAGACAACGCAACAGACCTTATGATAGAAGGAGAAGGCTTCTTCGTAATAACTTCAGACCCCAATTTAAATAATAAATACTATACAAGAGCTGGAAACTTTACTTTAGATGCAGCTGGAAATCTAGTTACAGCTAATGGAGACAAAGTGTTAGGATATGGAGTAGATAATGAAGGAAATGTTACTTCAGATATAACTAATATTAGAATAAATATGTCAGAGACTCAAGCGCCTACTGCCACAAAGGATGTAATATTTAAAGGCAATTTAGATAGTAGAGCAGAAGAGGGAGATAAGGAATTAATTGATACAGTTATCCATGATTCCCTTGGGAACTCATATAAAGTGACTTTTGAGTTTATTAAAGATAATGGTAATGGATGGGATTATAAAGTTAAAAGAGTGACGGATTTATCTAATAATAATTATGTAGATGCAGACGATCATGGTGGAGCTCTAGCTGGTGTTACCCTAGCTGGAACAGGAGTTGGAAAATTAACTTTTAATAATAATGGTAAGTTAACAACTGCCATAACTGATGACATTACTTTTAAGATTAGTGATACTATTGAGTTTACTCATAATAAGGAAGGAAAAGTAATAGTGGATGATCCTGGATCAGCAACTCCAACTCCAACTCCAGTTCCAAAAACCTCTGGTACATTTGAAACTATAGTTTTATTCGATCCAGAAAATGAAGAAACTACTAAAAATATAACTCAATATGCCAATGAAATGAACTTAAAGCCTTATCCCCAAAATGGTAATGTTTCAGGAACTTTAGAAGGATTTACTATTGATTCCAAAGGTATAGTTTTGGGAATATTCAGCAATGATGAGAAGAAGGTTTTAGGACAATTAATGCTTGCTAAGTTTGATAATCCTATGGGATTACAAAAACTAGGAGGTAATAACTTTATAGACACAAGAAACTCAGGACAGCCACAATTAGGTAAGGCAAGTACAGGTGGACTTGGAGCCATAAGATCAGGTAATCTTGAGATGTCTAACGTAGATATTTCTCTTGAGTTTACTGAAATGATAACTACTCAAAGAGGATTCCAAGCAAATTCAAGAATTATTACAACTTCAGATGAGATGTTACAAGAGCTTGTTAATATGAAGAGATAATATAATACTATAGGGTAGATTTTATCTACCCTATCCTTTAAAAAGGTGGGATAACTATGATAAAAGTAAAAAGGTTAAATAATAAGGAATTTGTAGTAAATAGTGAACTTATACTTTTTATTGAAGCAACACCGGATACTGTTATTACTCTTACTAATGGACAAAAGATTGTAGTATCAGATTCTGTAGAAGATGTAATGGATAAAGTAATTAAATATAAAGGAAAGATACATAGCTTCGAAGGAAGATAAATTTGAAACGAGGTGTAAGGATTGGATATTACGACAATTTTAGGATTATTTCTAGGTATTGGATTTACTGTTTGGGGAATCTTACAATCTGGTAGTTTATTGGATTTCTGGGATTTTGCTTCAGTAGTTATCGTATTAGGTGGTACTGTAGCTGCTACACTTTTAGCCTACCCATTAAAGGAAATATCTACCATAGGAAAGGTATTTCAAAAAGCCTTCTTGCATAAAGCAACATCAGCTAATGAAATAATTGATGATATAATCAACCTTGCTAATGTGGCTAGAAAAGAAGGACTACTTTCCTTAGAAGAATATGCTTCTAAATTAGATGATGATTTTTTACAAAAGGGTATTATGTTAATTGTGGATGGGACTGACCCTGATCTTGTTAGAAATATCCTAGAGACAGAGCTTATGTTTTTAGAAGATAGGCACACTCAAGGACAAGGTATCCTTGAGTCTATGGGAGCCTTTGCTCCTGCATTTGGTATGCTTGGTACATTAATAGGACTTATTAATATGCTTCAGAAAATGGAAGATCCAAAATCCATAGGTCCTAATATGTCTGTTGCTTTAATAACAACATTTTATGGATCTGCATTAGCAAATATTATTTTCTTACCCCTGGCACAAAAATTAAAGGTAAGAAGTAAATCAGAAGTTCTAATTAAGGAACTAATGATAGAAGGACTACTTTCCATACAGGCAGGAGAAAATCCAAGAATAATTGAGGAAAAGCTTAAGACTTTTATACCACCTGAAATGAGAAAGTCTATGGAAAAGGAATTAGGAAGGGAGGAAGCATAGTGGCTAGGCAGAGAAGACGGGAAGAACCAAGTGGAGGCTCACCTGAATGGCTAACTACTTATAGTGATTTAGTTACACTTCTATTATGTTTCTTTATTCTCCTATTTTCTTTTTCCTCAGTAGATTCTGAAAAGTTTCAAAGTATAATGGCCAGCTTTCAAGGTGGCACTGGGGTATTAAGTGGTGGAACTATTTTAGACTTTCCCATGGAATTTCCCGAAGATAATCTAGAGGCTGAACTTGTTGAGATGTTAAAGGACTTAGAAGAATATGCAGAAACTTTAAATCTAGGAGAAAAAATTACTATTAAACCTGAAGAAAGAGGAATTGTCATTAGATTTATGGACAATATATTCTTTGATTCGGGTAGTGCAGAGATTAAAAAAGAATCTTTGGAGATTTTAAAAACAGTGGCAGAAGTTTTAAATCGAGAAGAGTTTTCCACAAGGCATATTAAAGTAGAAGGGCACACAGACTCTGATCAAATTGTAAAGGTGTCAAAATTTCCTACTAACTGGGAATTATCATCTGCCAGGGCAACTAATGTATTAAGATACTTAGTTGAAACTGAAAATATAGAAGGAAATAGAATATCATCTTCAGGATATAGTTATTATAGAGGGGTTGCACCAAATGACACTCCTGAGAATAAGGCTAAAAACAGAAGAGTAGATATTGTAATATTAAATGATGCTTATATAGAATTAGAACCGTAGTAAAATAGAATGAGGTGATACTATGTCGAAAAACACTATTTTAATAATAATTATTATTTTACTTTTATCATTGATTGCTGGTATAGGCGTAGGTATATTTTTCTTTTCAAGTAGAACTACAACTACTGCAAAGAATTTAAAGACCTATTCTTTAACATTAGACGATATGTATTGTAATATCAAGGATAGTAAGAAAATATTGAAATTGAAATTCACGCTAGAAACCACTAGTAAGAAAACTCTTGAGAACTTAACTGAGAAGCAATTCCTCATTAGAGATGAAGCGAATAAGATTATAAGAAACTTAACAGATGAAGATCTGAAGGGAAAAGAAGGGCAAATTAATTTACAAAGTCAATTAAAAGAAAATATTATAGAGTTATTTAATGATGAAAGTATAACTAATATATATTTTGATGATTTTATAATTCAATAAAGGGGGGATTCAATTGTCTGAAATACTGTCACAATCTGAAATTGATGCCCTACTTAATGCTCTTAGCTCTGGTGAAGTAGACGTTAAGGAAATTCAAGAAGTTGACAATACAAAGAGAGCAAAGAAGTATGATTTTAAAAATCCCCAAAAGATATCTAAAGAGCAGTTAAGAACCTTAGAAGTTATACATGAGAACTTTGGAAGATATCTACAAACTTTTTTAACGGGATATTTAAGAGCTCCAGCAAAGACAGAGATTTTAACTGTAGACCAATTCGCCTATAGTGAATATAGTAACGCATTATCTAATCCAGCATTTTTAAATATAATAGATTTTCATCCTTTAAAAGGACAAATACTTATAGATATTTCCCCTAATATAATCTACACGATAATAGATAGATTACTGGGTGGAGATGGATCTGAAAATCAAGAAGTTAGATCTTTTACTGAAATTGAGCTATCTCTTTTAAAGAAAATGATGCAGAAGATAGTAAATGATATTAAGGAAGCATGGAGTAATGTAATAGAACTAAATCCAATGTTGGAAAAGATTGAAACAAACCCACAGTTTGCACAAATAGTTCCGCACAATGAAACAATCGCACTAATAACTATGAATATAGAGATTGGGCTTATAGAAGGAATGATGAATATATGTATTCCATATATACTATTGGAGCCAATATTAGATAAGTTAAATACAAGATATTGGTTTGCGACGTCTACTAAGGAACATTCAGAGAAGGATCTAGATCTTATTAAAACTAGAATACTTCAAACAGGCATTCCAGTAATAGCGGAACTAGGGAATACAACCATATCTGTAAAAGATATATTAAACTTATCCTATGGAGATGTTATTAAACTACCAAATACCGAGCATAATATGGTATCCATAAGAGTAGGAAGTAATATTAAATTTAAGGGTGAAATAGGTGTAATAAATAAAAAAATGGCTGTGAAAATAACTGAAGTTGTAAAGGATGGTGAAATGGTAAATGACCACTGATATGTTATCTCAAGAAGAAATAGATGTTCTTTTAAATGGTGACTCAAGCAACGAATCTACAATTGAATTCGAAGATCATGAAGAATTTTTATCAGAAATGGAAATGGATGCCCTAGGAGAAATAGGAAATATAAGTATGGGCACTGCTGCTACGACTTTATCTACATTGTTAAATAAAAAGGTGAATATTACTACCCCTAGGGTAACTATAACAACTGCAGATGAATTAGCAGATGACTATAAATTACCTTTTGTAGCCATAGATGTTAGCTATAAAGCAGGTTTGGAAGGATCAAATATTTTAATTTTAAATACAGATGATACTAAGATTATTACAGACCTTATGATGGGTAAAGAAGACTTTGATACAGAAAGAGAGTTAACAGATTTAGATTTGAGTGCTGTTAGTGAGGCTATGAATCAAATGATGGGCTCTGCCTCAACATCATTATCTGAAATGTTTATGAAAAAAATAGACATAGAACCTCCAAAGTCTATAGAAATTACTTTTAGTGAAGGAAAACATAAAATTGACTTATTAAATACATCTACTCCAATAATTAAAATATCTTTTAAAATGGTTATAGGAGATTTAATAGATAGTAATATTATGCAATTAGTTCCATTAGAATTTGGTAAAACTTTGGTTGATAATTTATTAGGTTCATCTAGTATTGCTGAAGAAACCATGGTTGAAGAAATCCAACCTATTATAGAAAAAGAACCAGAAACTCCAAAAGAAGTCATAAATGAAAATAATTATAGCGTATCTAATAATAAAGAAAACAATATTGATAGAACTGAGAATATGAACTATAATAATATAGGCAAGGCAAGTGAAGAAAAAGTTATTGTGAAGAAACCAGAATTTCAAAGTTTTGATATATCTTCCAGTTCAACTCATCAAGGTTCAATTGACTTAGTAGGAGATATTCCTGTAGAAATAACAGTAGAATTAGGTAGAGCGCATAAAAGGATTAGCGAAATCTTAGAATTTGGACAAGGTACTGTTGTGGAGCTAGATAAACTAGTTGGTGAACCTTTGAATATATATGCAAACGGAAAATATATTGCAAAGGGAGAAGTAGTGGTTATTGACGATAACTTTGGTGTAAGGGTAACAGAAATTGAAAGTTCAAACAAGAGAATAATTTAATGGCGAAATAGGAGGTCTTTGAAATGTCAAATGGTATATTAGTTGTAGATGATGCATCTTTTATGAGAATGATGATAAAAGATATTTTGACGAAAAATGGCTTTACCATATTAGGAGAAGCAGAAAATGGATTAAAAGCAATAGAAAAATATAAGGAATTAGATCCTGATTTAGTTATTATGGATATTACTATGCCAGAAATGGATGGAATCAATGCAGTAAAAGAAATTAAAAAGATAAATAGTAATGCGAGAATAATAATGTGTTCTGCAATGGGTCAACAAGCCATGGTAATAGAAGCAATCCAAGCTGGAGCGAAGGATTTCATTGTTAAGCCGTTCCAGCCTGAAAGAGTTGTTGAGGCAGTAAAGAAAGTTTTAAGCTAAATAATGAAAACAAAGGGAAATTTATACCTTATATTTACCTTTATATTTTTATATTCATATCCTGTATATGGTTCAGGATATGAAGACGTTAGTTTAGCTAAAACAATTCTACAGTTGATCTTTTATATTATAATTTTTGCCTTAGTTATATTTTTTAGTTTATATGGTACAAAACTTATTGCTAAAAATTTTAAAAGTGTTGGAACAAGTAAATACATATCCATAATAGATATGATAAATATTCCAGGTGGCTCTAAAATTATTATAACTAAGATAAACAATAAAGTATATATTATGTCTATAACTAATAGTGCCACAACTGTTATAGACATAATAGATGAAGAGAATTTTTCTATACGGGATGAAGAGTTTGATAACTATTTAAGCAAATATTTAAAACAAAGTAATGAGTCTAAGATAAATAAAACTGTAATAGGTTTACTTAGCAAATTAAATATCAAGAAGGATAAGGAAGGCAAGGATCATGAAGAAAAGTATTAAGATAATCATAATATCACTTATTTTAGTGATTGTATTTTCAAATTTTGTTTGGGCTGAGCCTATTGTATCCTTATTTGGAAAAGACGTTACTCTAGAAAATAGTAATAATCCACAGAATTATGTATTTTCACTTCAATTGCTTTTTATTTTAACGATTCTTACTTTAGCACCATCATTATTAATAATGATGACTGGCTTTACTAGAATTCTAATTGTATTATCTTTTATTAGAAATGCATTGGGGCTTCAACAAACTCCTCCCAATCAGGCAATTGTTGGACTAGCACTATTTTTAACTTTCTTTATAATGGCACCTATTGCTACTGAGGTTAATAGTGAAGCTATACAACCATATATCAGAGAGGAGATTAGCCAGGATATTGCTATTGAAAGAGGAATGGAACCTATTAGGGATTTTATGTTTAAACAAACTAGAGATAAAGATTTAGGATTATTTCTAAATATGAAAAATATTAGTAAGGTAAGTTCTTTAGATGAAATACCAACACATGTATTAATACCTGCATTTATAATTTCTGAATTGAAAACAGCATTTCAAATCGGATTTATAATATATATTCCTTTTTTAGTCATAGATATGGTAGTTGCCAGTACATTGATGGCTATGGGAATGATGATGTTACCACCAGTAATAATATCTTTACCTTTTAAAATATTATTATTTATATTAGTAGATGGATGGAATTTAATAATAAAATCATTAGTATTAGGATTTAAATAGGGGTGATAGGATGAATAATGTAGATATGTTAAAATTAGCTCAAGATGCAATACGTACAGTACTTTTTGCCTCAGCCCCTATGCTAATAATTAGTTTAGTTGTGGGATTAATAGTTAGTATTATTCAGGCTGTTACTCAGATACAAGAGGCTACTCTTGCCTTTGTACCTAAAATTGTTGCGGTATTTTTATCTTTGCTTTTATTCGGACCTTGGATAATTAAATTAATGGTCCAGCTTACATCGGAATTACTTACTAATATTAACTTATACATATATTAAAGGTGAATAATATGGATATGATATTAGATTTACTTCTTAGTAAGTATCAATTATTTTTATTCGTTATGGTTAGGACATCAGGGATTTTTATTTTTTCACCTTTTTTTAGTTCTCAAAACATACCAAATACAATGAAAGTAGGTTTGACTTTTTTTATATCTTTACTGATAACATCTTATTTACCTACAAGTTCTAATTTCGCTAATGAAGTATTATTATTTATTATATTAAAGGAACTCATGGTAGGAATAATAATTGGTTTTATCTCCTATGGATTTTTTTCAACCTTTTATGTAATGGGTCAAATTATCGATATGAAAATTGGATTTGGTATGGCAAATGTAATAGATCCGCTAAATAAAACGCAAGTTCCGCTAATGGGCAATTTTTACTATATACTTTCATTCCTATTGCTAATGAGTGTTAATGGACATCATTTAATCATATCAGCTCTAGTTAATAGTTATGAATTTTTACCTATAGGAAGCTTTAAATATACTGGTGATACATTAAACCTACTTATAAATTCTTTAGCTAAATCCTTTGAAATAGGTTTTAAGCTAAGTGCACCAATAGTGGCAATAATATTTATTACAGATATAGTTTTAGGAATAATATCTAAGACTATACCGCAGATGAATGTATTTGTTGTAGGAATGCCTTTAAAAGTAATAATCGGACTATTAATTATTATAATTAGTATGCCTATTTTTTTTACTACAGTAAATAG